>NZ_PGTB01000004.1 GCF_002786325.1 Pseudooceanicola lipolyticus
CGACGGCGTGCACGTCGCCCCCGGCGCCACGCTGTGTGGCTGCGTCACCCTGGACACCGACGCCTTTGTCGGCGCCGGGGCCACGGTGCTGCCCCGGCTTCACATCGGGGCCGGGGCTGTGATAGGCGCTGGCGCAGTTGTCACCCGCGACCTCGCCCCTGGCGCGGTCGTCACCGGCACCCCCGCGCGGCCGCGCACAGGATAACAGCAGGAGGCTGGCCCATGGACCCGATCAAGGCATTCGAACAAGAGCGCGAGGGCATCATCCGCGACCTGGGCGCCGACCCCGAGATCGCCGCGGCCAGCAATGCCTGGATGCGGCTGGTGAACGCCAAGAAATATTCCTATACCTATACCGCGCTGGGTCGGCCGATCATCCAGTACCCGCAGGACATGGTCGCGATGCAGGAACTGATCTGGGAAGTGCGCCCGGATCTGATCATCGAAACCGGCATCGCCCATGGCGGGTCGCTGATCCTCAGCGCCGCGGCACTGGCGATGCTGGACATGTGCGACGCCATCTCGGCCGGCAAGAACATCGACCCGTCGAAATCCGAGCGCAAGGTGATCGGGATCGATATCGACATTCGTGCCCATAACAAGGCGGCGATCGAGGCCCATCCGATGGCCAGCCGGATCCAGATGATCGAAGGGTCGAGCATTGCGCCGGAAACCATTGAAAAGGTGAAGAATGCGGCGCGCGGCTACAAGACGGTTCTGGTCAGCCTCGACAGCAATCACACCCATGACCACGTGCTGGCCGAGCTGGAGGCCTATGCGCCGATGACCACCAAGGGCAGCTATTGCGTGGTGTTCGACACGGTGATCGAGGATCTGCCCGCCGAGATGTTCGGCGACCGGCCCTGGGCGCCGGGCGACAACCCCAAGACGGCGCTGCATGCCTGGCTGAAGGATCACCCGGAATTCGAGATCGACAAGCGCATCGACCACAAGCTGCTGGTCTCGGTGGCGCCTGATGGCTTTCTGCGGCGCGTGGCCTGACCGCCGTGCCGAAGAAGATCAGTATCATCATCCCGACGCGCGAGCGTGCGTTTTACCTGCATTATTCGTTGCAAACCGCTCTGGCGATTGACGATCCGGATATCGAGGTGATCGTCAGCAACAATGCCAGCACCGATGATACGGCCGAGGTCCTGGCCGCCTTCGACGATCCGCGCCTGAAGGTGCTGAACACCGGCACGCGGGTGTCGATGCGGCACAATTTCGAATTCTGCCTGGCAGAGGCCAGCGGCGATTACCTGCTCTATATCGGCGATGACGACGCGATGATCCCCGGCCAGTTTCCGGTGTTCCGCCACGTGGTGGAAACCCACGCGCCGGATTCGCTTAGCTGGTCGATTCCCACTTTCGGCTGGGTGTCGGACGATTACACTGGCAAGGCTGGCGGCGTGCGACTGGAAAAGCGGTTCCTGTACGGCGCGCTCGACCCCATCGAGATGGGGCTGATGCGGCGCAAGCTGATGGCGGCGGATTTCGAGGAGTTCCGCGCCCCGACGATCTATCACGGCGCCGCCTCGCGGGCCTTCATGGAGCGGCACCGGGCGCCGAACGGGCTGTTCTTCAACGGCACCAGCCCGGATCTGTATTTCACCTATCTGGCGGTCCTCTCCGGCGCCCGGCACATGGATCTGCGCCACCCGGTCACCATCAGCGGCAAAAGCGCCGCAAGCACCGGGGCGGCGCATAACTCGAAGGCGATCAAGAAGAATGCGGTAAACCCAGCGACCCGGTTCGCGCAGGAAAACCAGGCCGATCCGGTGCGCGACGTGGTCGACCTGGGCACCAGCGTGCGCGGCGCATTCTTCCAGGTGCTGGAAACCGTGCGCGAGATCCTGGGCGAAGAGGAACGCCCGGATTACGCCGCCTGGTTCCGCTTTATTCTGGCCGACCGCAAGGGGCACAGCGCAGCCGAACACGACGATGTCGTCGCCCGTCTGCGCGCCTATGCCACGCAGTGCGGCGCCGAGGGCGCGCTGGACCAGGTGCTGCGTGCCGGGGCCGGAGATGTCAGCCGCAAACGCCTGGCGGCGCGCTGGGCCAAAGCCAAGTCAAAACTTCAAAGCTTCCGCGTAAAGACCGAAATCGACGGCGAAAACACCGTTCTGAGCGCGGCCGAGGTGGTCGACATGATCCTGGGCGATGGCTTTGTTCCCCAACTGGGCGCGGCCTCGGAACAGTCCAGCCGCTGGCGCGGCGCGGTGCAGCGGTCCAAGCCGTTTCCCAAGCAGTTCTGACGTCGCGCCTTTCGAGGCGGGGAGGTCCAGGTTCTAGACCGGGAGAGGTGCGGGACTGCGGCGCTCAGGTCTTCACGTACCAGTCGTCAAAGCGCGACACGTCCTGGCAGACACGGGTATAGCCCTTGGAGGTCAGCAGGTCGAACACCTGCTCGCGCTGGGGTTCGTGATTGTGTTCCACCGTCATCACCCGGAACGACCAGCGGTCGAAATCCACCGCGCTCAGGATGTCGTATTCGCTGCCCTCGGTGTCGATCGAGATGTAATCCACCACTGCCGGCGCCTTATGTTCGGCCAGCAGGTCGTTCAGCGACACGGTCTGCACCTGGTAGCTTTGACCGCGCATTTTGCGCGAGGTTTTGACGAAGGAGGAGATCGACGAATTGATGGCGCTGGCGGTCTCGGTGAATTCGACGGTGTGGCCGCTTTCCTTCCAGACGCAGCGGGTGTCGATGGTGGCCTTGCGGGCCGCCTTCAGCGCATCGTGCCAGCCGCGCGCCGGTTCGGCCAGAATGCCGGTCCAGCCGAAATCGCGCTCCATCACCAGGGAATTCGACAGTTCGGTGCCATTGGTGGCGCCGAATTCCACGAAAAAACCGTTGTGTTTAAACTCCAGCTGGGCCAGCGCGAAGATGTCCTGGCGCACTTGCGAAACCGAGCTGTCCAGCAGGTCGATACAGGCGCTGCGTTTTTCCGGCGGCATCTGCTTGATGAATTCAAGGTCGTAAAACGCATTCTCGCGCGATTTCAGCTGCCGCAACCGGGACCGGCGGATCAGGGTGGTATCGGAAAGCAGATGGGACACGGGACAGCGCCTTGGATGAGAACCTGTATCCGGTGATACCCCTGCGAGGCGGTCCGCCGCAAGGGTTGGCGCGGATCATGCCACAGATCGGGGGTGTTAGCGCGGTTTCCCGGTGTGCAGACCGTCGACAAAGATATCCAGCAGGCGCAGAACCCCATCCTTCCAGCCGGGTTCGGGCGGGCGCGCGTAACACAGGGCATAGACCGTGCCCAGCAGGTCGTCGGCGGTGATATCGGCGCGCAGGCGCCCGGCGCTCTGCGCCGGGGCGATCAGGGTGTCGACCGCGCGGGCCATGCGGGCGGAAATTTCCGCGAACATGGCCTTGGATTCATCGCTGGCAACCACCGCCAGGGCGCCCAGCAGCCCGCGCTTGGTTTCGACCAGCTCGACCAAGGAGTATAACCAGGTGCGCAACGCTTCGGGCCCGTCCGAGGTGGCGTCAAGCCGCCCGGCCAGTTCGATCAATTGCTCGACCTCGTGGCGATAGACCGCCTGGAACAGATCCTCGCGAGTCGGGAAATGCCGGTACAGCGTTCCGATCCCCACACCGGCGCTGCGCGCAACTGCTTCCAGGCTGGCCTCGGGGCCACCGCGGCCCAGGATTTCTTTTGCCGCTTCGATCAGGCGCTCGCGGTTGCGCAGCGCATCGGATCTGGGTTTGCGGCGGGCCGTGACCATTTTCTGAGTCAGTCCTCTTGTTAAACGGAGGATGCCTCCGTATATTTCCATTTATCGGCGGGAGAGCGTTTCTGCGGCCGACCCTGACTAACGGACCCACTTGGCACAGGCTGCCGGGGCCGTCGATTCACAACATAGTAAGCCAATGGAGACTGCATGTCCTACTCCATCAGCCTTACGGTCAACGGCGCACAGCAGGCTGTGACGCTGGATGATCCGCGCGTCACATTGCTGGATCTGCTGCGCGAACGGCTAGACCTGCCGGGCACCAAGAAGGGATGTGACCGGGGCCAATGCGGCGCCTGCACCGTCCTGATCGACGGGCGGCGGGCCAATTCCTGCCTCGCCCTCGCGGTCACGCTGGACGGCGCCGAGGTGACCACCATCGAGGGCCTGGCCCGGGGCGAAACCCTTCACCCGGTGCAGGCGGCCTTTATCGATCATGATGCCTTCCAATGCGGATATTGCACGCCGGGCCAGATCATGAGCGCCGTCGGCCTGATCGCCGAGGGCCAGGCCGGTGACGACCCCGAGCGGATTCGCGAGGGGATGAGCGGCAACCTGTGCCGCTGCGCCGCCTATCACGGGATCACCCAGGCGGTATGCGACGCAACCCGCCGTATGGCGACCGACCAGGCGGAGACAACGGCATGAGACAATTCGATTATATCCGGCCCACCTCGTTGGCCGATGCCATTGCCGCCTGGTCGCCCGGCGCCGCCTATCTGGGCGGCGGGACAAACCTGGTCGACCTGATGAAGATCGGCGTGCAGCAGCCCGACCGGCTGATCGATCTGGGCCGGCTGCCGGGCCTGGACCGGATCGAGATGCGGCCCGATGGCGGCGCCCGGATCGGCGCGCTGGTGCGCAATGCCGATCTGGCCCATGACCCAGCCTTTGCCGCCGCGTTTCCGGTGGTGGCCGAGGCGCTGCTGGCCGGTGCCTCGGGTCAGTTGCGCAACATGGCGACCGTGGGGGGCAACCTGATGCAACGCCCCCGCTGCGCCTATTTCCAGGACCCGCACAGTGCCTGCAACCGTCGCGCCCCCGGTGCCGGCTGCGCCGCGCGCGGCGGCGAGGCTTCTGGCCTGGCGGTGCTGGGCTGGAGCGATTCCTGCATCGCCACCAACCCTTCGGATTTCGGCGTCGCCCTGGCCGCGCTGGACGCGGTGGTCGAGGTGCAGGGCCCCGATGGCGGGCGCGAGATACCGTTCGCGGCGTTCCACCGCCTGCCGGGGGATACGCCCGAGATCGAAACCGCGCTGGCACCGGGCGAATTGATCCTGGCCCTGTGCCTGCCTGCCGGGGCGGCGGCGTTCCGGGACCATGCCCGTTATCTCAAGCTGCGCGAGCGGACCTCGTTTGCCTTTGCGCTGGTCTCGGCGGCCGCGGCTCTGAGGATGGAGGGCGACCGCATCGCCGCGGCGCTGGCCGGGGAGGCCGACGAGGTGCTGGTGGTCGGCCATTCCTCGGGCGCACATCTGGCGGTGTCGGTGCTGTCCGCCCTGATCCGCGCCGGCCGGGTGCCATCCGATGGCCCGGCACTGGGCCTGCTGACCCTGGGGCAGGTGGTGCCGATGCTGTCCTTCCTGCCGCGCGCCGCGCGGCTGCGCGGCGATCTGCGCTTTCTCTCGACTCGGGACGAGCTGGCCTGGATCGACATCTCCGCGCCGGGCGACGGCTGTTCCTTTGCGCTTTGCGATCCGGTGACGGTCAGCGGCGTGGCGCCCGAGGCCAAGCGCTGGCCGCTGGTGATCTCTGCCGCCTTCACCCAGACCCTGTCGCCCGAACGCTGGAAGGCGCTGCGCTGGCGGTTCTTCCGGCTGCATTTCCAGTATCTCTGCGCCTTCGACCGGCCGGGCGATTACGACTATTTCCGGGTCACCGCCGGGCCGCAGACTCTGGCTGCGCGTTATGACGGGCGCCCGGCCTCGAAATCGCGGATCGAGGTGGCGGTCAGCAAATACACCTCCGTGCAGGCCGCATGATCCCGCCTAAACCCCCGTCGCGGCCCGGCCGGGTGTCGCTCTGGCGCTATGCGCGGCTGTTCCGGCAGGACATCCTGTCGGCCCAGCCGGCGCGGCTGTACCGGGCCTGGATGGCCGAGTTCCGCACGCCGTTCTTCCGCTCCTTCCTGTTGAACCAGCCCGACCTGGTGGCGCAGGTGCTGAAAGACCGGCCGCAGGATTTCCCCAAGTCGAACCGCATCGGCGAGGGGCTGCGGCCGCTGCTCGGCAACTCGGTCTTCCTGACCAATGGCGCCACCTGGCAGCGCCAGCGGCGCATCATCGACCCGGCCTTTGAGGGCGGGCGGCTGCGCGACACCTATCCGGCGATGTATGGCGCGGCACAGGCGGCGGTGGACCGGCTGCAGCCGGGGCTGACCGAGATCGAGGCGGTGACCAGCCACGCCGCGGCCGACGTGATTTTCCGCACGCTGTTTTCCATCCCGATCGATGCGCCGGTGGCGGCGCAGGTCTTCACCCGCTTTCGCGACTATCAGCGCAGTCAGCCGATCCTGAACCTGGCCGCCTTCCTGCCGCTGCCGCGCTGGCTGCCGCGGTTTCACCGCCATGGCACCCGCGCCGCGGCGCGCGACATCCGGGCGCTGATCACCGGGCTGGTTGAACGCCGCCGGCAGGAGATCGATGCCGGAACCGCGCCCGACGATCTGGCGACCAAGATCATGACCACGCGCGACCCGCAAACCGGCGCAGGCTTCGATGCGCAGGACATGGTGGACCAGGTGGCGATCTTCTTCCTGGCGGGGCACGAGACCAGCGCCTCGGCCCTGGCCTGGGCGCTGTATCTGCTGGCGCTGTACCCGGACTGGCAAGCGCGGCTGGCCGAGGAGGCGGCAGCGCTCGACCTGTCTGACTTCGCCGCGGTCTCCCGGCTGAAGATTGCCCGCGACGTGTTCCGCGAGGCGCTGCGGCTTTATCCGCCGGTGCCGATGATGGTGCGCGAGGCGAGCTGCCCGGAACGGTTCCGCGACCGGGCGGTGCCACGGGGCAGCCAGCTGGTGCTGAGCCCCTGGCACCTGCACCGGCATGAACGGCTGTGGGACAATCCCGACGGCTTCGATCCCGGCCGCTGGGAGACGGAAAACGGCCGCACCTGCCAGCGCGCGGCCTATATCCCGTTCTCCGCCGGTGCGCGGGTCTGTACCGGCGCGGGCTTTGCCATGGTGGAAGGGCCCTTGCTGCTGGCGATGCTGGTGCGGGCCTGTCGCTTTGCCCCGGTCGAGGGGCGCGACCCGGTGCCGGTGGCACATCTGACGGTGCGGGCGCGGGACGGCATCTGGCTGCAAGTGGCGCGGCGGGACTGAGCGGGCCAAGACTTTCCAGGAAAGTCTTGGCAAAAGTTTCCTGGAAACTTTTGCTTCAGCACAGCACCCGGACCGGCTCATTGTTGCAGAACACCACAATCTGGTCGCCATTCTGCACCGCGTGATAGCCGCGGCGGCGGAGTTCGGCCTCGAACGCGGCCTTGCCGACGATCAGTTCGACATCGCGCAGTTTGCGGCGCACCACGCCGCCCTGGCGGGCCGCCTTGGCATCGAACAGGCGCTGCATCCAGATGGACGGGGGCAGAAAATGTCGGGTCTCGCTCATGCGCCGATCATGGCCGCATGCCGGTAAACAGCCGATTAACCGCGGTAGTGCCGCAGCACGTAAAGCCGGATCGCCGAGGCCAGCCCGCTTTCGCTGCCGCGCGCGATGTCGATCTCGGCGGCCAGTTCGTTGATGCCCTTGCCTTGCAAATCCGCGATCTCGCGGAAGGCGCGCCAGAACTCGTCCTCCAGCGACACGCTGGTGCGGTGGCCGCGCAGGGTGAGCGAGCGTTTGACCGGCCGGCTCATTCGTCGCGCTTGTGGCCGTCGAGATGCCTTTGTGCACGCGCCGCCGCGGCCGTGTCGCGCGTCTTCTCGGCCTTGCTGCGGCCGAATTTCGCTGCGTTCGCGTCGGCACGGGCCTTTTTCTCGGCCCGTGCCTTCTGTTTCCGGACCCGGTTCAGATTGACCGGCTCCGCCATCACTTCGGCCCGATCATGTCTTCCGGGCGCACCACGCGGTCGAAGGTCTCTTCATCGACAAAGCCCAGCGCGATGGCCTCCTCCCGCAGGGTGGTGCCGTTCTTATGCGCGGTCTTGGCGACCTTGGTGGCATTGTCATACCCGATGGTCGGCGCCAGCGCGGTGACCAGCATCAGGCTTTCCTTCATCAGCTTTTCGATCCGCGCCTCGTTGGCCTGGATGCCGCTGACCATGTTGTCGGTGAAGGCCGAGGCCGAGTCGCCCAGCAGCTGCATAGATTGCAGCACGTTGTAGGACATCATCGGGTTATAGACGTTCAGCTCGAAATGGCCCTGGCTGCCGGCAAAGCCCACCGCCGCGTCATTGCCCATGACATGGGCGCAGACCATGGTCAGCGCCTCGGCCTGGGTCGGGTTCACCTTGCCCGGCATGATCGAGCTGCCGGGCTCGTTCTCGGGCAGGATCAGCTCGCCCAGGCCCGACCGCGGACCCGAGCCCAGCAGGCGGATGTCATTGGCGATCTTGAACAGCGCGGCGGCGACGGTTTTCAGCGCGCCGGAGAACATCACCATCGCGTCATGGGCGGCCAGCGCCTCGAACTTGTTGGGCGCGGTCACGAAGGGCAGGCCGGTGATCTCGGCCATGTTCTTCGCGACCATCTCGGCCCAGCCCTGCTTGGTGTTCAGGCCGGTGCCCACCGCGGTGCCGCCCTGGGCCAGTTCATAGATATCGCCCAGGCAGGCCTCGACCCGTTCGATGCCCTTCTTGACCTGGTGGGTATAGCCGGAAAACTCCTGGCCCAGCGTCAGCGGCGTCGCGTCCTGGGTATGGGTGCGGCCGATCTTGATGATGTCCTTGAATTCTTCCGATTTCGCGGCCAGCGCATCGTGCAGCTTGGTCAGCCCCGGCAGCAGCGTGTCACGCGCATGCATGGCGATGGCGACATGCATCGCGGTGGGGAAGGTGTCGTTCGAGCTTTGCCCCATATTGCAGTGATCATTGGGATGCACCGGCTTTTTCGACCCCATCTCGCCGCCCATCATTTCGATGGCGCGGTTGCTGATCACCTCGTTGGCATTCATGTTCGACTGGGTGCCCGACCCGGTCTGCCACACCACCAGCGGGAAATTGTCATCGAATTTGCCTTCGATCACCTCGCCGGCGGCGGCAACGATGGCCTTGCCGATCTCGGCGTCGATGGTGCCCAGTTCCAGGTTGGCCTGCGCACAGGCCTTCTTGACCACACCCAGCGCCCGGATGATCGGCACCGGCTGCTTTTCCCAGCCGATCGGAAAGTTCATGATCGACCGCTGGGTCTGTGCGCCCCAGTACTTGTCGGCCGGAACTTCAAGCGGGCCAAAGCTGTCGGTTTCGGTGCGGGTGTCGGACATCGGCGGTCTCTCCGTCAGAAAATGGTCCCATGCCGTCTAGCCGTCCGCGGACCGCCGCGCAACCGGCCAGTGCGCGGCATCCGCGGTGTTACCGCAATCGCCGGCGGACGGTTATTGTGCGGACAGGGATCGACGGTAAGATGAGGGCCGGCGCCCTGCGCGCCGCGTGTCATGTGCCAAGGGGTTTACCATGCATCTTCCTGCCAATATCCGCCTTCCCGTCCTGCTGCTGGTGTGGAGCTTCGGGCTGGTCCTGTCGGCGGGGCTGGCGGTGGCCGAGGGGCTGCCGGCGCGTTTTGTCGGCGACTATTCCGGCTCGGCCGCGGTTGAGCTGGCAGATGGCACCTCGCTCAAGCGGGACATGAGCGTTTCGATCCGGATGTCCGAGGACGGGTTTACGGTGCGATGGCTGTCGGTCTCCTATCACCAGGCCGGCACCCGGCAGAAATCCTACGAGATCGCGTTTGTGCCGACCGACCGTCCCAACGTCTATGCCGCGGCGATGACCCGGAACGTGTTCGGCCACGCGGTGCCGTTGGATCCGATGAAGGGCGAACCCTATGTCTGGGCACGGGTCAGCGGTGATACGCTGACGGTGTTTTCGCTGTTCGTGGATGCCGCCGGCGGTTACGAAATCCAGCAATATGACCGGACCCTGGTCGCGGAAGGTCTGCAACTGGAATTTCAACGGTTCCGCAATGGGGTGCCGCAACGGGCGGTGTCGACGCTGCTGACCCGCAACTGACCTATTTGCGGAAACTGTCGAGCGAGACCACCTCGGCATCGGCGCGCGGAGTCAGGTCGTCCTCCGGCTGCGGGTCGGATCTGGCGGCCGCGTGGTCCTGCGCGTCCTCCTCCTGCTCGTCCTCGGCGGATTCAAAGCGCAGCCCGAACTCGACCGAGGGATCGACGAAGGTCTTGATCGAGTCATAGGGGATATACAGCGGTTCTGGCGCGTCGCCGAAATTGAGCGTGACGGAGAATCCGTCCTCGCCCACGTCCAGATTGTCGTACCAGTGCTGCATGACCACCGTCATCTCTTCGGGATAGCGGTCGGACAGCCAGTCAGCCAGTTCGGCATCCGGATGCGACGTGTCAAAGGTGATGAAGAAGTGATGCTTGCCGGGGAGTTGCCCCAGTTCGGCGACATCCTTCAGCACGGTCTTGATCAGACCGCGCATCGCCGAATGCATCAGGTTCCCATAGTCGATCTCGCGACCCATTCGCGTTTCCCTCAACCAAGTGGGGTAAGCATAGGGGATTCGGAGAGAAACGAAAGCCCTGCAAAGGCCAGAAATATCCTACACCAGTCCCAGCAGCAGTCCGGCCAGCGCCATCAGGGCAATTGTTTGGGCAATGTCGCACCGGGCGGCCAGCAATAACAGCCCCGACAGCAGCGTCAGCGCCAGGGTTTCGGGCACCAGCGTCGCCGGATCGGGCAGCGGCAGGCGCAGCCATCCGGGCCCGTCGCTGCTGGTTACGCGGGTGAACAGCACGTTGATGGCGAACCACAGCGACAGGTTCAGGATCACCCCCACCACCGCGGCCGAAATCGCCTGCAGCGCCGCCGACAGGCGCGGTTGCGCGGCGATCCGGCTGAGATAGGGCGCGGCCAGGAAGATCCACAGGAAACACGGGATGAAGGTCGCCCACAGCGCCACCACGCCGGCGGCAAAGGCCAGACCCGCGCCACCGGCCAGCTGCCCGCTCAGCATGGCGACGAATTGCGTCACCAGGATCAGCGGCCCCGGCGTGGTTTCCGCCAGCCCCAGCGCGTCGATCATCTGCGGCGTGCTGATCCAGCCATAGGTCTGCACCACGGTCTGGGTCATATAGCCCAGCAGCGCATAGGCGCCGCCGAAACTGACCACCGCCAGCCAGGCGAAGAACCAGCCGATATCGGCCAGCAGCGGAGCCCCCCAGAGCGACAGCGCCGCCAGCGGCAGCAGCCAGAGCGACAGCCAGATCGCCGCCGTTTTCAGCGGCTGCGCCCGGACCGGCAGCGGCGCCTCGACCGTTTCGCTTGGGCGGGCCGTGACAAAGCCCCACAGCGCCGCAACCGCGATAATCGCCGGGAAGGGCAGGTCCAGCGCGAAGATCGCAACAAAGGACAGCCCGGCGATGACCCAGGCCGACGGCCGTTTCAGCGCCCGGTGCGACAGCTTGACCAACGCCTGCAGCACGATCACGATCACCGCGGATTTGATGCCGAGGAAGGCCGCCTGCACCAGCGGCACGGCCCCGAACCCGACATAGAGCGCCACCAGCGCCGCGATGATCAGCGCCCCGGGCAGCACGAACAGCCCGCCCGCAAGCAGCCCGCCGGGCACGCCGCGCAGACGCCAGCCGGCATAGGTGGCCAGCTGCATCGCCTCGGGGCCGGGCAGCAGCATGCACAGCGATAGCGCTCTTAGATAGGTCTGTTCATCCAGCCAGCAGCGGGTTTCGACCAGTTCCCGGTGCATCAGCGCGATCTGCGCCGCCGGCCCGCCGAAGCTCAGCACGCCGATGCGGCCGAACACCCGGGTCATGTCGTGCCAGGACGGGGTGGTCATGCTTTTTGCCCCGCCGGCCAGTCATGGCCTTCGCCCTGGCCGTCGCGGGCCCAGCGATACAGCGCGTCATACAGCACCATGTCGGCCTCCAGCTGGTCGTGATCGTTGCGAAACTGCCGCGACAGACCTACCGAGATCGCCAGCAGGCCGGCGGCCTCGGGCATCAGGTCATGGCGGTTGGTATCGGCGCCGCGCACCACGCGCGACAGGATGTCCAGCGCCTCGCTGCGCAGCGCGAATTCATCCAGCATGGTGTCGAAGGTGCACAGCGCGCCGCGATGGCTCCAGAACACGCCCTCGACATCGAAGGGAGTGGCGCCATAGCGGTCGGCCACGCCGGCCACCTCGGATGGCGACACGTAAAGGAACCGCGCTTGCGGATCGACGAAGCGGCGGATCAGCCAGGGGCAGGCGATGCGGTCGATCTTGGGGCGGTGGCGGGTGACCCACAAGGTGCTGCCGTCCACCGGTTCGGGAAGCGCTTTGGCCGGAATCCGCGGCGCCCCGGCATGGTCGCGCCAGGCATACATGCCGCCGGCAAGGTATTCGGCGGCAATGCCGTCATTGCGCAGCCAGGCGGCCATGCCCTGGCTCAGCTTGATGCCGCGCTGGCAGACCAGCACGCAGGCCCGCCCGGCCAGCCGGGCCTTCAGCCCGGCGACATCGGTATGCGGGTGCCGGAACGCGCCGGGGATGAGGAAGGGATCGGCATCGAAATCGGGGTCGATCGACAGGTCGACGATCACCGGGGCCTGCGGTGTTCCGATCAGGCGCAGAAGTTGCGGTACGGTGATTTCGTTCGGGGCGGCCATGGGCATGTCTCCTCTGGCAAGGCAAACATGCGAACCTTGAGCTGACGCCTCACGGGGCGTTCGCGGTCGTCCCCATGGCGCGGAAAATGCGCCTGGCCGCTGTCGTTGTCAAGAACCGGAATGGAAGTGCAGGCTTCTGTTGCCAGGTGCCTGCGAACCCCGCCTTACGCGGCTAGGCGTAAGGGCTTAAGTTTCGGTCTGGTTACTGCTTACGCAGCAACGGCAACCGGAGCACGATTGTCATTTGCAATTGTACTGTTTTCGCCGATAACGGTGGCAGACAGCCGGGACAAAGCTAACCCCTTTAGACGTTCGTCGATCCTGTTTCGGCCCCATGATCCCCAAATGAAGGATGGTTGGTGGAGCCGCCGGGTACCGCCCCCGGGTCCGATCCGCTTATTACGAGCGCGTTTATGTCCATAGTCCCGAGGGACAGCATTCAATATAGGCAAGTTGCGCGCGCCTTGAAAGAGGGGACGTGCCGAAAAATCGACCAGTAGCTCGCTGGCCGTGATCTGGGCTTGGCTGCCGTCGCGGTCTTGCCCCTTGGTGGAATAGCCAGCAAACATAAGACACTATGTGACGAATCCAGAGCTCGCGCCGATCCGCGGCGGGGCCGGTGCAGACGGGTGGGAAAGGATACGGGGCGGATGATCAACCGCGACTATTGCGTGACCATGGCACGCTATAACAGTTGGCAGAACAAGCAGCTGACCGGGTTTCTGGAGGCGCTGGACCCGGCCGAGCTGACCCGCGACCGGGGGGCATTTTTCGGCTCGATCCTCGCCACCATCAGCCACCTGTATTGGGGCGATCACATGTGGATGTCGCGTTTTGATGGCGGCAGCAAGCCAACGCAGTCCGCCAGCGAAAGTACCACGCTGTTCCCGACCCTGGCGGTGTGGAGCGCCGAGCGGTTCCGCATGGACGGGCGAATCCGCATCTGGGCCGAGAACCTGCGCAGCGTCGATCTGGCCGGAGACCTGATCTGGTTTTCCGGCATTTCGGGCCGCGAGATGAGCAAGCCGATGGCGATGGCGGTGACCCATTTCTTCAACCACCAGACCCATCACCGCGGCCAGGTGCACGCGATGTTGACAGCCGCAGGGTCGAAAGCCCCTGTCAGTGACCTGGCCTTCATGCCAGATTCGTTCTGAGAGACCGGATGGTCGGTAAAATCGAGGGGAGAGACCATGTTCAACGCGCTTGTCGTCGAAAAGGATGAAGAGACCGGCAAAACCAGCGCCGGGGTAAAACAGATCGGCGAGGACGATCTGCCGGGGGCCGAGGTGCTGGTGGCGGTCGATTATTCCACCGTCAATTACAAGGACGGATTGTGCATCGGCCCGGGCGGCGGGCTGGTGCGGCACTATCCGCATGTGCCGGGCATCGATTTTGCCGGTACCGTCGAAGCCTCGGACGACGACCGCTACAAACCCGGCGATCGCGTGGTGCTGACCGGCTGGCGCGTCGGCGAGGCACATTGGGGCGGCTATGCCCAGAAGGCGCGGGTCAAGGCCGACTGGCTGGTGCCGCTGCCCGACGGGCTGGACAGCCGCACCGCGATGGCGGTGGGCACTGCCGGCCTGACCGCGATGCTGTCGGTCATGGCGCTGGAGGATCACGGGCTGGACAAGAATCGCGGCCCGGTGCTGGTCACCGGGGCGGCCGGCGGCGTTGGCTCGGTGGCGACGGCGATCCTGGCCCATCTGGGCTATGCCGTGGCCGGCGTCACCGGTCGTCCGGAAACCGCGGACTATCTCAAGGGGCTGGGCGCCACCACCATCGTGCCGCGCGAGGAGCTGACCGAACTGACCCGCAAGCCGCTGGAAAGCGAAAGCTGGGCGGGCTGCGTAGACGCGGTGGGCGGCGCCATGCTGGGCCGGGTGTTGAAGCAGATGAAATACGGCACCTCGGTCGCGGCGGTCGGTCTGGCCGGGGGCGCGGCGATCGAAGGCGCGCTGATCACCCCGTTCATCCTGCGCGGCGTCAACCTGCTGGGAATCGACAGCGTGATGCAGCCCTATGCCAACCGGCTGCGCGCCTGGGAGCGGATTGCCAGCGACCTGCCGCGGGACAAGCTGGACGCGATGATCCAGCCCGCCACGCTGTCCGATTTGCCGGACCTGGGCGCGGCGATCCTGAAAGGACAGGTCAAGGGCCGGGTGGTGGTGGACGTCAACGCCTGAGGCCTCTCTGCCCGGTTCCGGCGGGGGCCGGGCACACCGCTTTGTGTCGTATTCGTAACGCCTTGCGCCGTGCCGATTTGATCTTGCCCCGCTTTTCCCGTTACCCTTGTCCCAGGCGGACGCCCTTCGGAGACGCCGCAAGGGCCCCCTGATTGACCAAGCGGAACGCGCCGGCGTTCGACCAGAGGGCTGCACCAAGGCCCCCGGAACCCGGCGCGGGACAGGAGGGACAGACGTGTTCACAACATACAAAACTCCGGTGGGCCTCGCCCATGCGGATCGCTATGGGCCGGCACGCCGACCCGGCCGTGCGCGGCGGCGGGCCGGTGCCCCCAGCCGACAGGCGCAACGCCGTGGGAGGGGCTGAGATGGCCGATACAACCAACAACCAGGGTATCCCCGAGCCCGAGGGCGCGGCGGATATCATCGATACCGATTATGAGATCGGTCAGGATAATATCGATGGCCAGGTCGGTCCGATCGGCTTTGACATCCACAACCCGGTGTTCGCGATCTCGGGGCTGACCATCGTTGCCTTCGTGTTCTACACGCTGGCGTTGCCGGAGCAGGCGGGGGCGGCCTTTTCTTGGCTGTTTTCCTTCGTCACCAAGGGGTTCGACTGGTTCTTCCTGGGCGCCGCCAATATCTTCGTGATCTTCTGCCTGCTGCTGATCGTCACGCCGCTGGGCTCGGTCCGGCTGGGCGGGGCCGAGGCGGCGCCGGATTACTCCTATGCCGGCTGGTTCGCGATGCTGTTTGCCGCCGGCATGGGCATCGGCCTGATGTTCTACGGCGTCTCCGAACCGATGAGCCATTTCTCCTCGTCCTTCGGCGGCACCGCGGTCGAAGATGGCGTGCGCACCGACTGGGCGCCGCTGGGCGCGGCGGTTGGCGATGAACAGGCCGCGATCCGGCTGGGGATGGCGGCGACCATCTTCCACTGGGGGCTGCATCCCTGGGCGATCTATGCGGTGGTGGCGTTGGCGCTGGCGCTGTTCACCTATAACAAGGGTCTGCCGCTGACCATCCGTTCGGCCTTCTACCCGATCCTCGGCGACCGGGTCTGGGGCTGGTGGGGCCATGTCATCGACACGCTGGCGGTGTTTGCCACGCTGTTCGGCCTGGCCACCTCGTTGGGCTTTGGTGCGACCCAGGCCAATGCCGGGCTGCACGAGCTGTTCGGCGTGCCGATCGGGTCCACCACCGAGGTGGTGCTGATCTCGGCAATCACCGCGGTGGCGCTGATCTCGGTCCTGCGCGGGCTGGACGGCGGCGTCAAGGTGTTGTCCGAGATCAATATGGGCCTGGCCTTCCTGCTGCTGCTGTTCGTGCTGCTGGCCGGCCCGACGCTGGCGATCCTGACCGGATTTGGCGATTATCTGATGGCCTATCTGCAATACCTGCCGGCGCTGTCGAATCCGGTCGGGCGCGAGGATGTTAATTTCGAACAGGGCTGGACCTCGTTCTACTGGGCCTGGTGGATCTCCTGGTCGCCCTTTGTCGGCATGTTCATCGCCCGTGTCAGCCGGGGCCGCACGGTGCGCGAATTCGTCACCTGCGTGCTGCTGATCCCGTCGCTGGTCTGCGTGCTGTGGATGAGCGTCTTTGGCGGCGTCGCCATCCAGCAGGTGGTGCAGGACGGCTATACCGCCGCGCAAGACGCGGAATTGCCGCTGCAGCTGTTCAAGATGCTGAACCAGCTGCCGCTGGCGGGCATCACCTCGCTGATCGCGATCATCCTGGTGATCGTGTTCTTCGTCACCTCGTCGGATTCCGGGTCGCTGGTGATCGACACCATCACCGCCGGCGGCAAGGTCGATGCGCCGGTGCCGCAGCGGGTGTTCTGGTGCATCTTCGAAGGCGCCGTGGCCATCGTGCTGCTGCTGTCGGCGGGCGGGTTGCAATCGCTGCAATCCATGGTGATCTCGACCGGGTTGCCCTTTACCGTTGTCCTGCTTTTGATGTGCTGGGCGATCTGGCGCGGCCTGGTGGCCGAACGCCAGAGCTGAATCGCGCGACGCGATGATCGGAACCCCCGGCGCTTGCGCTCCGGGGGTTTTTCATATTCTGCTGCGCGCATGGCTCTAGATACCGAATATGTCCGCGCGCAGTTCCCTGCCTTTCGCCGGCCCGGCCTTCAGGGGCTGGCCAATTTCGAGAATGCCGGCGGCTCCTATGCCTGCGGCTTCGTGATCGACCGGCTGACCCGCTTTTACACCGAGCGCAAGATCCAGCCCTATGGCCCGGCCACGCCCAGCCGCCTGGGCGGAGAAGAGATGGACGAGGCGCGCCGCCGGATGGCGGCGCTGCTTGGCGTGGCGACCGACGAGCTGAGCTTTGGCCCCTCGACGACGCAGAACACCTATGTGCTGGCGCAGGCCTTCCGCCAGTGGCTGCAGCCAGGCGAGGCGATTGTCGTCACCAACCAGGATCACGAGGCCAATAGCGGCCCATGGCGGCGGCTGCAGGCTGAAGGGATCGAGATCCGCGAATGGAAGATGGACCCGGACACCGGCCATCTTGACCCCGAAACGCTGGAACCGCTGCTGGATGACTCGGTGCGGCTGGTCTGTTTTCCGCATTGTTCCAACGTGGTGGGCGAGATCAACCCGGTCACCGAGATCACCGCCATGGCCCATGCCGCCGGCGCCTTTGCCTGTGTCGACGGGGTGTCCTACGCGCCGCACGGTTTCCCGGATGTCGGCAATCTGGGGCCGGATATCTACCTGTTTTCGGCCTACAAGACCTATGGGCCGCATCAGGGCCTGATGGTGATCCGGCGCGAACTGGGCAAGCTGCTGCCGAACCAGGCGCATTATTTCAACGCCGAACCGCTGTACAAACGCTTTACACCGGCGGGGCCAGACCACGCGCAGATTGCCGCATGTGCCGGCATGGCCGACTATGTCGATGCGCTGGCCGATCACCATGGCGGGCCAAAGGAGGGCGCGGCGGCGCGCGGCGCCTTCGTGCACGACCTGATGCGCACGCGGGAAGAGGAGTTGCTGCAACCGCTGCTGGACGCGGTCAAATCGCGCAATACCTTACGCCTTCTCGGGCCGTCGGTGGCCAAGGGGCGCGCGCCGACCGTGGCGCTGGACCTGGGCCGCGATCCGGAACCGGTGGTCGAGGCGCTGGCGCAGCGTGGCATCATGGCCGGTGGTGGCGATTTCTATGCCTGCCGCGCGCTGGAGGCGATGGGGGTGCCCGCGGGGCAGGGGGTGCTGCGGGTCAGCTTCACCCACTACACCAGCGCCGAGGAAGTGGAGAAGCTGATCGACGCGTTCGACGATCTGCTGTGACCTGCGCCTGACCCGCGCGGGCCGGACGACAACAGGAGGCCGTATTGCCGAGCGACCGCGCACCGATCATCCTTTGGTTTCGCCGCGACCTGCGGCTGGCCGACCATCCCGCCCTGACCGCGGCGGCGCAAGGCGGTCGGCCGGTGATCCCGGTATTCATCCTCGATGATGAAACCGATGCCTTGGGCGCGGCGCCGAAATGGCGGCTGGGGCAGGGGCTGGAGCGTTTCGCCGCGGCGCTGGAGAACAAGGGCAGCCGTCTGATCCTGCGGCGGGGCAAGGCGCAGGAGGTGCTGCGCAAGCTGATCCGCGAAACCGGCGCCGGGGCGGTCTATTGGTCGCGGCTATACGATCCGGACAGCATCGCCCGCGACAGCGCGGTGAAAAAGGCGCTGGAGGATGACGGGATCGAGGCGCGGTCCTTTGCCGGGCATCTGGTCTTCGAACCCTGGACCGTCGAAACCGAAAGCGGCGGCCATTACAAGGTGTTCTCGCCGATGTGGAAATCGGTGCGCAACCGCGAGATCGACGCGCCACTGCCCGAACCGGGAAGGTTGAACGCCCCCGAAAGCTGGCCCGGTTCCGATGCCCTGGAGGACTGGAAGCTTGGCGCGGCGATGAATCGCGGCGCGGCGGTGGTGCAGGACCATTGCCGCCCGGGCGAGGCGGCGGCGCAGGAACGGTTCGACTGGTTCATGGAAGAAGCCGCCGAACGCTATGCGTCGCGGCGCGACATGGTTGCGCAGGATGCCACCTCGGGCCTGTCCGAATACCTGTCGCTGGGCGAGATCAGCGCCCGCCGCTGCTGGGCCGTGGCCCAGCGTGACGGCGGCAAGGGGGCCGAGACCTTCCGCAAGGAACTGGCCTGGCGCGAGTTTGCCTATCAGCTGATGTACCACACCCCGCGCATCCTCAGCGGCAACTGGCGCGAGGAATGGGACGGCTTTCCCTGGAACGAGGATGAACGGTTCCGCGAGGTCCAGCGTTGGAAACACGCCCGGACCGGGGTGCGGCTGGTGGATGCCGGGCTGCGCGAGATGTACGTGACCGGTCGGATGCACAACCGCGCCCGGATGATTGTCGCGAGCTATCTGACCAAACACCTGATGTGCCACTGGAAAATCGGCATGGAGTGGTTTGCCGACTGCTTGATCGACTGGGATCCGGCCTCGAACGCGATGGGCTGGCAATGGGTGGCCGGCTCCGGCCCCGATGCCGCGCCCTATTTCCGCGTCTTCAATCCGGAAACGCAGGCGCAGAAATTCGACCCCGACGAAACCTATCTCAAACGCTGGATCGCCGAGGGCCAGGTCGATCCCGGCGCCGAGGCGCTGAGCTATTTCGACGCGGTGCCGCGCAGCTGGAACCTGTCGCCGGACGATCCTTATTCCGAGCCGGTGGTCGGCCTGAAAGAAGGCCGCGAGGCGGCGCTGGCGGCCTATCAGCAACGCCGGTCCTGACCGGGCCCATGTTCCGCACAGATGAATTTTGACAACAGAGTCAAAAGGATGTGGAAATACCAATTGACTTCGCCGGTGCCAGCCCGTGACATTGCGGCGCCGCCGATGTCGCGCCCTTTCAGCCGCGGACCCGAAGCATGGAACGAAAATGCCCGACGCCGCCCGTCTAGTTGCCGCACTTGGCCTTGCCCTGATCGCCTTCATCGTTTCAGGCCAGATCATGCCGCTGATGCCCGAGGGCATGGATTTCGGCTATTTCACCTGGGTCAATATGGCCCTCGGCGTGCTGACCGGCTGGATCGTGATGGGCAAGCGGGCGGGCCGGGGGATCACCTCGGCCATCAATAACGGTCTGACCGGCATCGTGGTTCTGGTGTTCTGGGGCGTTTTCGTGCAAGGCGCCTATGAAATGTGGCGCCAGGCGCTGCGCAACCGCTATGACGGCCCATTCGAGGCGATTGGTGCGATCATCCGCATCGGGCTGAAGGACGGGGCGGTTCTGTTGGCGCCGCATATCATCGCGACGCTGCTGATCGGCGGGGTGCTGGCGGGGCTGGCGACAGAATTTGCATGGCGCCGATGGCGCTGAGGGTTTCTTGATCTGAAAGGCAGCAAACGTGGCTGACCTGTTTTTCTACGGCACGCTCTGCCATGTGCCGCTGCTGGAACGTGTGCTCGGGCGCAGCGGGATTTCCCTGCAGCCCGCCACCTTGCCCGACCATGCGGCCTTCTGGGCCGAGGGCGAAGGTTTTCCCCTGCTGGAGCCCGCGCCGGGGCAGCAGGCCACCGGGCTGCTGGCGCGGGAGTTGAGCGCCGAGGACGAGGCGCGGCTGCGGTTCTACGAGGGCGGCTTCGCGTTCGGCGACAAGCAAGTGACGGTGCAGACGGCGCAGGGCCCGGCCTGTGCAAATGTCTTTTTTCCCGAACCGGGCCGCTGGGCAACTGGCGCGCCCTGGAACCTGTCCGACTGGCAGGCGCGCTGGGCGGCAATCAACATGCGCGCGGCGGAAGAAATCATGGCCTGGTACGGGCGCTTCACCCTCGATCAGATCGCCCGCAACTTCACTCCCATCGGCATTCACGCCACCGCCTGGGTCTCGGCCCGGTCGCGCCCCGCCGATCCCGACCGTGACGTGACCCGCGATGTCGAGGTTGTCGACCATCGCCGCGCCTACCTGTCCTTTTTTGGCATGGAAGAGATCGAGCTGCGCTTTCGCCGCCATGACGGCAGCATGAGCGCGGTGCTGAACCGCGGCATGATCAACGTGGGCGAGGCGGTGGTTGTGCTGCCCTATGATCCGGTGCTGGACCGGGTGCTGCTGGTCGAACAGTTCCGCGCGCCGGTTTTCATGGCCGGCGACCGGGCGCCCTGGGTGTGGGAGCCGGTGGCGGGGCTGGTCGATCCCGGCGAAACACCCGAGACCTCGGCCCATCGCGAGGCCGAGGAAGAGGCGGGGCTGAACCTGCGGCGGCTGGAACCGGCCGGCGGGGTCTATTCCTCGACCGGTTCGTCGAACGAGTTCCTCAACCTTTTCATCGGCATCGCCGACCTGTCGGGCCAGCCCAATGGCGGTGGCGGACTGGATCATGAAGGCGAGGACATCCGCAGCGCGATCCTCAGCTATGACGCGTTGATGGACGGGGTGGACCGGCACCTCTATCGCGACATGCCGCTGGTCACCTGCGCGCTGTGGCTGGCGCGGCATCGCGAGCGGCTGCGCAAACAGGGATAACATCCCGCGCGACGCCGGGGCAGGCGCGACAGGCGTTCCATTTGCCGCCGCACCGCAGGCGCGGAACTGGCATTGCGGCGCCGGTGCAGGACCGCTGTTTGCCCTCAGCCGCTTGTGGTTGCAGGGATGCCCGGCTACAGCTTAGTCAAGATATTGGAGGACGTCCCATGCGCATCGCACGCGACCTGGCCGAGGCAGTCGGCAACACACCCCTGATCCGGCTGAAACGGGCCAGCGAGGAAACCGGCTGCGAGATCCTGGGCAAGGCCGAATTCATGAACCCCGGACAATCGGTCAAGGACCGCGCCGCGCTGTGGATCATCCGCGATGCGGTTGCACGCGGCGATTTGCAGCCCGGCGGCACCATCGTCGAAGGCACCGCCGGCAATACCGGCATCGGCCTGGCGCTGGTGGGGGCGTCTTTGGGGTTTCGCACGGTGATCGTGATCCCGGAAACCCAGAGCCAGGAAAAGAAGGATATGATCACCCTGGCCGGGGCCGAGCTGGTCCAGGTGCCGGCGGCGCCCTATAAGAATCCGAACAATTACGTGCGCTATTCGCAGCGTCTGGCCGAAGAGATTGCCAAGAGCGAACAAAATGGCGCGATCTGGGCCAACCAGTTCGACAATGTCGCCAACCGGCAGGCGCATATCGACGGCACCGGCCCGGAAATCTGGGAACAGACCGGCGGCAAGGTCGATGGCTTTGTCTGCTCGGTCGGCTCGGGCGGGACACTGGCCGGGGTCGGCATGGCGCTGCAGCCCAAGGGGGTGAAGATCGGCCTGGCCGATCCGATGGGGTCCGGCATCTATTCGCTTTATGACCAGGGTGAGGCCAAACCCGAAGGCAGTTCGATCACCGAGGGCATCGGCCAGGGCCGGATCACCGCCAATCTCGACGGGTTCCGCCCCGATTTCCTGTACCAGATCCCCGATGAAGAGGCGCTGCCCTATGTCTTCGACCTGTTGTCGGACGAGGGGCTGTGCGTCGGCGGATCGACCGGTATTAACGTGGCCGGGGCGGTCCGGCTGGCCCGCGAGTTGGGGCCGGGCCATACCATCGTGACCATCTTGTGCGACTATGGCACGCGTTATCAGTCCAAGCTGTTCAATCCCGAATTCCTGAAGGAAAAGGGCCTGCCGGTGCCGGGCTGGATGACCCGCGCCCCCGCGTCGATCCCCGGCGTTTTCGTGGACAGCTGAGCCGGCGCGCCATGGCATATCCGCATTTCGCGATTCTGCGGACATGGCTGTTGGTGCTGGGCCTGGTGTTCTGGGCCTGCGCCGCGCTGGCGCAGGAGCCGATCAATTATGAGGACTGGACGCGCACCGCGAACCGTGCCGAAACCACCATCGAGACCGGCCGCGCCTCGGACCAGGCGCTGGAGGTGCTGCGCCGCGACCTGGCCGCCTGGCGGGAAAGCTTCCTGTCGGCGCAAAGCCAGAACAGCGAGCGCATCGACACCCTGCGCCAGCAGATTGCCGCCCTGGGTCCGGCGCCCGATACCGAGGCCGGCGAACAACCCGAAAGTACAGATGTCGCCGCTCGGCGGGCAGAGCTGAACGAACAGCTGTCGCGCCTGCGCGCACCGGTGGTGTCGGCCGAAGAGGCCTATACCCGCGCCGACGGGCTGATCCGCGAGATCGACAACCTGATACGGGAACGGCGCACCAACCGGTTGCTGGAACTGGGGCCCACCCCGCTGAACCCGGCGCATTGGACCGAAACCGGCCAGGCATTGCTGCAAACCCTGGGGGAAATTGTCGACGAGACCAGCACTGCCTGGGAATCGCCCGTTGAACGTCGGCAGCTCTATTCCAACCTTCCGGTGGTTCTGCTGCTGCTGGTGCTGGGCCTGGTGCTGATCGCGCGCGGCCGCCGCTGGGTCACCCGGCTGGTCAATTTCCTGCGCAGCCGCACCCGGCCGGGATCGGAAGTGTCCAGCTTTATCGCCTCGCTGGGGCAGATCGTGGTGCCGCTGGCGGGGCTGCTGCTGTTGACCATCGCCGCGCAGCTGACCGGGCTGATCGGCATTCACGGCCAGCCGCTGATCGAGCACCTGGCCGGGTGGGGGGCGACCATCCTGCTGACCTGGTGGGTGGGCGAACGGGTGTTTTCGCGCAGCGATCGCACCGCCGCGTTTCAGCTGGAACCGGCCCGCCGCAAGGAGGCGCGGTTCTACAGCATCGTTTTCGGCATCGGCCTGGTGGCGCATGATCTGATCGGCACGGCCAGCATCAGCGGATCCTATTCTTCCAATGTCACCAACGTGCTGGAACTGCCGGTTCTGGTGCTGGTCGGGCTGACGCTGTTCCGGATGGGGCAGATCCTGTCCTCGGTGAACCCGAACACCGATGAGGAGACCGAACAGGTCTTTGGCATGCGGCTGATGTGGCTGGTCGGCAAGGCGGCGATGCTGATCGGCGTGGTCGGCCCGGTGATGGGCGCCATCGGCTATAGCGCCGCGGCCACGGCGCTGGTCTATCCGGCGGTGTCATCGCTGCTTCTGTTCGCGCTGCTGGTGGTGTTCCAGCGGCTGTTCTACGAGATCTATTTCCTGATCACCGGCGAACGCGATGCCGAAACCGGCGGGCTGATCCCGGTGCTGATGGGCTTTGCCCTGAGCCTGGCGGCGCTGCCGGTGCTGGCGCTGATCTGGGGCGCCCGCGTCGCCGACCTGACCGAGCTGTGGGCGCGGTTCCAGGAGGGTTTTGCCGTCGGCGACAGCCGTATCTCGCCGGTCGATTTCCTGACCTTCGTCATCGTCTTCATGCTGGGCTATCTGGCGACGCGGCTGGTGCAGGGGGCGCTGCGCTCGGTCGTGTTGCCCAAGACCCGGATCGACGCCGGCGGGCAGACCGCGCTGCTGTCCGGGATCAGCTATGTCGGTATCTTCCTGGCCGGGCTGATCGCCATCACCAGCGCCGGCATCGACCTGACCGCGCTGGGCTATGTCGCCGGGGCGCTGTCGGTCGGCATCGGCTTTGGCCTGCAGAACATCGTGTCGAACTTCGTCTCGGGCATCATCCTGCTGATCGAACGGCCGATCTCCAAGGGCGACTGGATCGCGGTGGGCTCGCAGATGGGCTATGTCCGCGACATCTCGGTCCGCTCCACCCGGATCGAAACCTTCGACCGCACCGACGTGATCGTGCCGAATTCGGACCTGATCAGCGGTACGGTCACCAATTATACCCGCGGCAACACAATCGGCCGGGTGATCGTCGGCATCGGCGTCGCCTATGGCACCGACACCCGCAAGGTCGAAGCCGTCCTGACCGAGATTGCCAATTCGCACCCGATGGTGCTGGCCAATCCGGCCCCCTTTATCGCCTTCAAGGAATTCGGCGCCGACAGCATGAATTTCGAGATCCGGGCGATCCTGCGCGACGTCAACTGGGTGCTGGCGGTGCAGACCGAGATGAACCACCTGATTGCCAAGCGCTTTGCCGAAGAGGGGATCGAGATTCCCTTCGCCCAGCGCGACGTCTGGCTGCGCAACCCCGAGGCGCTGCGCGGCGGTGACGCCACGCCGGCCAACAGCGCACCGGATGACACCACCGATCCGCCCAAGGCGCCGGAGACGCCCGACAACCCCGAGGTGCCGCGATGACCGAGGCGCTGTTCCTCGCTGACGCCTACGCGCGTAGCGCCTCGGGCCGGGTGGTGGGCCATACAGCGGACGGCGCGGTGCTGCTGGACCGCAGCCTGTTCTACGCCACCGGCGGCGGCCAGCCGGGCGACAGCGGCTGGCTGGAGTGGTCGGGCGGTCGGATGGCGGTGGCCGACACCGTCAAGGCTGGCCCCGAGGATATCGCGCTGGTGCCGGCCGAAGGTGCCGTGGCGCCGCCGCCGGGGGCCGAGGTGACCCAGCAGATCGACTGGGAGCGCCGCTGGGGGCACATGCGGGTGCATACCGCGCTGCACCTGCTGTCGGTGGTGATCCCGTTGCCGGTGACCGGCGGGGCGATCTCGCAGGGGCGCGGACGGCTGGACTTCAACATGCCCGAGGCGCCCGCCGACAAGGCGGCGCTGGAGGCGGAACTGGTGGCCCTGATCGCCCGCGACCTGAAGGTCAGCGACAGCTGGATCACCGATGCCGAGCTGGACGCCAATCCCGGCCTGGTCAAAACCATGTCGGTCCGCCCGCCGCGCGGCGCCGGGCGCGTCCGGCTGGTGCGCATCGGGCAGGGCGCGGCCCAGGTCGATCTGCAGCCCTGCGGCGGCACCCATGTGCGCCGCACCGGTGAAATCGGCGCCGTGCGGCTGGGCAAGATCGAAAAGAAGGGCAAGCAGAACCGTCGGGTCTACCTGCATCTGGACTGAGGTTTGCCGCGTTTCGCAGCGGAATTTGTGACACCCTGCCATACCGTTACCGATTTTCGATTTCCTTCAACGAAGTGATTTGACGGCTTCACGAAAGCCGGGCATGAGAAATCACTTGCGCTGTGTTCCTTTACGGCTTTTCGGTCAAATTCGTCGCGTCCGACCGGCACGACGGGACCATGGTGGCAAGGGCTCCAACCTTTATCTTCGGATCAATCATGTTCGCTAAGATTAGTGCGTTCTTGCTCGCTGTGGCGATTGCCACGGCATTGCCGGGGAATGGCCGGGCCGCTGTGGTGTCTTCCGACATCACCGTGAACGCCGCCTATTCCAAGACAGGAACTCTGCTTTCCGGCCAGACTCTCGAGTTCAAATTCAAGGCCCTGCAGGCGCTCTTCATTGACGCTTTCAGCCTGTCGGCCACGGGCACGAATTCGGGCAATGACCTGAACAAGGTCACGTTCGGATACACGACCCCGACCTCCGATTTCTTCGACACCGTCGTTACCGTCGGGAAAGCCTCGTTTGCGGGTGATTTCCTGGTCGGAACGATTTTCCCCAAGGGCACGATTTTCTCGATCTTCTTTGAAGAGCGCGGAATCAAGAACCCTGTCGGCGTGACCGTCTCGTTCCAGACGGCCAGCCCGGTGCCGGTGCCCGCCACCGGCCTGCTGCTTGGAACCGTCCTGCTGGCTGCTGGCGCCGTTGCCCGCCGCTCGCTCAAGGCGGCCGCCGGGCGCCCTGCCGGTCTGCTGCCCGCATGACCCCCCTCCGGCGCCGGCCTTCCGGCGCCGGTCTTTTTGGCACGAATTCCCGCTGCAAAATGGCCAACTTCCTCTTGTGCGCAGCCCCCCAGGGGCGTTAAGAGGGCCTCTACGGAGAGGTGGCCGAGTGGTCGAAGGCGCACGCCTGGAAAGTGTGTAGGCGGGAAACCGTCTCCAGGGTTCGAATCCCTGTCTCTCCGCCACCGACCGATCGCCATGAAGCTCATGTCGAAAAGCCACCGTTTTTCCAGAGAGTTCTCTCGTTAGTGGACGACCGGTTTCGGTCGGGCCCTCCCTGCGGGCCAGAGATCAGCAAGCACGGCTCGGGTCACTGGCTAAGGGTGCGTGGGCGAAAGGGGCGGACGGCACGCGCCTATTTGCCGTGGACGGTTTCAAGTTCTTTCCAAATCGCCTGTTCGGCGTTCGATTTCTTGCCGATCAGCCGGGTCGCCACCGTCGCGATCCGTGGTGTGGGCAGGATGTCGGAAAAGCTCAAAAGGCCATTCTTTGCGGGCAGGTTTTCCAGCATCGACCGGGGAATCCAGGCGATTCCCACCCCGTTTGCCGCCAGTTGCATCGCCGCGACCGTCAGGGCGGTTTCGACCTTGATTTCGCGCGACATGCTGTCGGAGAGATAGGGATGCACCTCGCTATCGATCAGTTTGCCCATGAAGACATCCGATGGGTAGGCGATGACGGGCAGTCGGCCGGCGTCGATCTGGTCGCGAAGCGCGGCGGTGCCGACAGGAATCAGATCTTCCTTTGAAATCACGAGTTGCTCGACATATTCCTCGGGCGGATTGGAGAGTTCGCTGATCGACTGATAGGTCAAAACCAGATCCGCCTCCTTGGTGATCAGCATGCCCCAGCATTCGGACCGGTTGGCCGACCGCAGGCGCAGCCTGTAGCCCAGTGCGTCAAGACGCGTTGCAATCAGTGGCGGGAGAAGCGAAGTGGTGATGGCGTGCTGGCTGGCGATCACGACCCGGCTTCGGACCTGTCGGTCGGCCTTGCGCAGATCAATCACCAGTCCCTTGAGGTCGGTCGAGAGGCGGCGCAGCCGGTCTTCCTGTTCCACCAGCATCCCGGTCGGGCGGGCGGGCTTGCGGCTGCGGTCCATCAATTCGACGCCCAGATATTCCTCGATGCTGCGCACCCGGCGCGAGAAGGCCGGCTGGGTCAAATAGCGGCGGGTGGCCGCTTCGTTCAGCGACTCGCTTTCAAAGATCGCGATGATGTCTTCCAGCCATTCCAGTTTCATGTAAATGTCCTTGAAATATGCACATGATGCATAATAGGTCGGAAACTTGGCATTTGAGAAGCGAAAATCTTCATTGTATTCTTTGCTGGAACACTATGTCGGAGTTTCTACTATGCATTTCGCGCGTTTTGACCGTATTCGCCTGGCCCACCTGCCGACGCCACTGGAACCGATGAACCGGCTGTCCGACGCGCTCAACGGTCCGCGCCTCTGGATCAAGCGGGATGACTGCACCGGCATGTCGACAGGGGGCAACAAGACCCGCAAGCTTGAGTTCCTGATGGGCGAGGCACTGGCGCAAAAGGCCGATGTGGTCATCACGCAGGGCGCGACCCAGTCCAATCACGTCCGCCAGACCGCCGCCTTCTGTGCGCGGCTGGGTCTCGAGTGCCATGCGATCCTCGAGGACCGGACTCAATCCAAAGACCCGGACTACCGGATGAATGGCAATGTGCTGCTCGACGCGCTGCATGGCGCGACGGTGGAACATGTGCCCGCCGATACCGATATGGTGGCGGCCTGTGAAACCGCTGCGGCCGAGCTGCGCTCGAAAGGCAAAACGCCCTATATCATTCCCGGTGGTGGTTCGAACCCGGTCGGGGCGCTTGGCTATGCCAATTGCGCGCTGGAACTGGTGAACCAGGCCAACGAGATGGGCCTGAAGATTTCCCGCCTGATCCACGCCACCGGGTCGGCCGGGACGCAGGCTGGGCTGGTCACCGGATTGCGCGCGCTCAATTCCGGCATCCCGCTGCTGGGGATCGGGGTGCGGGCGCCGAAGGAAAAGCAGGAAGCAAACGTGTTTGCCCTTGCTCAGAAAACTGCAGAGAAACTGGGATGTCCCGGCATCGTTTCGCGCGAGGATGTGGTTGCCAATACCGATTATGTCGGCGAGGGATATGGCATTCCGAATGCGGGAACAGTCGAGGCGATCGAGATGTTTGCCCGCTATGAGGGAATTCTGCTGGACCCGGTCTATTCCGGCAAGGGGGCGGCAGGGCTGATCGACCTGGTGCGGAAAAACGCGTTCGACGCCGCAGAGAACATTGTTTTTCTGCACACCGGCGGTTCGGCTGGCCTTTTCGGCTACCGCGCGACCTTCGAGGAACCGCGGCTGGTGACGCTGGCCGCTTGATAGAACCGAGCAAAGACAGGACCAGGGGCAAATGCGCGAGGTGATCGGAGTGCTGGGCGGCATGGGGCCAGAGGCAACCATCCTGCTGATGTCGCGCCTGTTGGCCGCCACGCCGGCCGATGATGATGCCGATCACATCCCGCTGCTCGTGGACAGCAACACCCAGGTGCCGTCCCGCATTGCCCATCTGATCGACAAGACCGGTGAAGATCCCACCCCCGTCCTTGTCGGGATGGCGCAAAAACTGGTCGCGGCGGGTGCCGGGCTGCTGGTGATGCCGTGCAACACGGCGCACAGCTATTACCCGGCGATTGCCGGCGCGGTGCAGGTGCCGGTGCTGAACATGGTGGAATTGACCGCCGAGGCAGTGGCGCGCGCGTATCCCGACGGGCCGGTCGGCATCCTGGCCTCGCCGGCGGTCGAGATCACCGGCGTGTTTGCCCGTGCCTTCTCGGTTCTGGGCCGCGAGGTCATGTATCCGGCCGACCGGCAGCGCGTGCTGTCGGCGATCCGTGCGATCAAGGGCGGGCAGGTCGACGCCGCGCTGCCAATCCTGAAGGAGGCCGCCGCCGAGCTTGCTGCGGCGGGTGCGCCTGTCGCGGTCATCGGCTGCTCGGAATTTTCGATTGTCGCACCGCGGCTGACGGCGGCGCCGCTGGTGTTGGTCGACAGCCTTGACGTGCTGGTGAACGCCTGCGTGACCCATGCGGCGGCTTCCATCGCCCCATCCAACCAAGGAGCCATTTCGGCCAAATGACTGTCCAATATCTTAAAACCGCCATTCCGCATGCGCCCGAACGCCAGATCGAGCTCCGCGACCAGGTGACGGACATCTTGCTGGCCATCGAGAAGGGCGGCGAGGCCGAGGCGCTGCGTTTTGCCCGCAAGTTCGACAATTGGGAGGGCGACATCGTCGTCACACCGGAAGAGATTGCGGCCGCAACCCAGCGCCTGTCCCCCTCGGTGCGTGCCGATATCGACTTCTCTCATGACAACATCCGCCGCTTTGCTGAGGCGCAGCGCGCCACGCTGAGCGATATGGAGATCGAGATGGCGCCGGGCTTTTTCGCCGGGCAGAAGTCGATCCCTGTGCTGAGCGCAGGCTGCTATGCACCTGGTGGACGGTTCAGCCACGTTGCCTCGGCGCTGATGACGATCACCACCGCCAAGGCGGCGGGGGTGGAGTTCGTGGCCGCCAGTTCGCCGCCGCGCGGGGCGCAGGGCATTTCGGACGAGATGGCCTATGCAATGCACCTGGCCGGAGCGGACCGGATCCTGCGCATGGGGGGCGTGCAGGCGATCGCCTCGATGGCCTTCGGGTTCTTTGACATTCCGGCGGTGGATACGCTGGCCGGGCCCGGCAATGCCTGGGTGGCCGAAGCCAAGCGGCAGCTTTTTGGCCGGGTCGGAATCGACATGGTCGCCGGGCCGACCGACAGCCTGATCCTCGCGGATGGCACCGCCGATGCCGAGGTCGTTGCCTGGGACATGATCGGTCAGATGGAGCATGGCGCGGACTCGCCGGTCTGGCTGGTCACCAACAACGCAGAAATGGCACAGCAGGTGGTCGACATGATCCCGGTTCTGATCGGGTCGCTGCCCGCGGCGAACGCGGGTTCGGCCCAGGCCGCCTGGGACAACCTGGCGGAAATCGCCGTCTGCAACTCGCGCGAGGAAATGGCCCAGATGGCTGACCGCTATGCGCCTGAGCACCTGCATGTGCAGGCCGAGGACCTCGACTGGTGGTTGGGTCGGCTCAAGGCCTATGGCTCGCTGTTCCTCGGCGAAGAGACCACGGTCGCCTTCGGCGACAAGGCGTCCGGCCCCAACCACGTGCTGCCGACCTCTGGCGCGGCGCGCTATACCGGCGGGCTGTCGGTGCACAAGTTCCTCAAGACCGTCACCTGGCAGCGCTCGACCAAAGAGGCGGCGCAGCGGGTGGCCGAGGTCACCGCACGGATTTCCCGGCTGGAAGGCATGGAGGCCCATGCCCGCACCGCGGATATCCGGCTCTCGCCACGCCGCTGAAGGCCCGCTGCAACGCCTGCGTCCGACCCGCCCCTGCCGATCTTGGCGGGGGCGTGCTTGTTGGAAAATCCAGGCTGATCCAGAGCCGTCAGAACCCGGTGCCGGCCAAGCCATCCCCCTCCAAGTCGCAGAGTGCCAGCCTCCGGCGCCGGTGCAATCGGGTGATCGCGGCGGGGCAGGCCAGCCCGCCGCCGGCCAGGCGTCAGACCTCGTCGGCGTAGTGGCAGGCGCTTTGGTGGCCGGGCCCCATGTCGCGCAGCTTGGGTGCCTCGGCGGCGCAACGATCGGTTGCCATGGGACAGCGGGTGCGGAAGAAACAGCCGCTTGGCGGATCGATCGGGCTGGGCACGTCGCCCTTCAACACCACGCGGTCGCGACTGGCTTCGGGGTCGGGCAGGGGGACCGCCGACAGCAGCGCCTTGGTATAGGGGTGCCGGGGATGGCGGAACATGGCCTCGCGGTCGGCGATCTCCATGATCCGGCCCAGATACATCACCGCGATCCGGTCGCTCATATGTTCAACAACGGCAAGGTCGTGCGAGATGAAGAGCAGCGCGAGCCCCAGATCCTTCTGCAGGTCCATGAGCAGATTGATGATCTGCGCCTGCACGGAGACGTCGAGCGCCGAGACAGCCTCGTCACAGATGATGATGTCGGGTTCGGAGGCCAGCGCGCGGGCGATGCAGATCCGCTGACGCTGACCGCCGGAAAACTGATGCGGCATACGCACCATGGCCTCGCGCGGGAGGCCGACCTTTTCCAAGAGATCGCCGACACGGGCCTGGCGTTCGGCACGGGTTCGCGCCAGGCCATGGCTGCGCAGCGGCTCGGCCACCAACTGTTCCACCGACATGCGCGGGTTGAGCGACGAGAACGGGTCCTGGAAGACGACGTTCATGCGTTTACGCACCGGCTTCATCTGCGCTCGGCTGAGGCCGTCGATCCGCTGTCCGTCCAAAGTGATCTCGCCCGCGGTGAGCGGAATCAGCTGCGCCAGGCATTTGCCAACGGTGGATTTCCCGCAGCCGGATTCACCGACCAGCGACAGGGTTTCGCCCTTGGCGATGTGGAAGCTTACGTCGCTGACCGCGTGCACGGCCTTGTCGGCTTTCGAGAACAGCGCACCCCGCCCAAGGGGGAAGCGTTTCACGAGGTGGCGAACTTCGATAAGAGCTGGTGCGTCGGTCATGCGGCGGTCGCCTCCCGGCGGGCAAAATGGCAGGCAGCTAGGTGGCCGGGGGCCTTGGTTTCCAGTGCGGGATCGATACGGCGGCAGACATCCTGCACCAGCGGGCAGCGATCGGCAAAGGCGCAGCCCCGCAGCGGTTTGGACAGGTCGGGCACGCGGCCGGGGATTTCGGCCAGCCGCACCGATCCGGCAGCGCTGAGCGACGACCCCAGCTTGGGCACCGCATTCAGCAAGCCCTGGGTATAGGGGTGGCGCGGGGTTCGAAACAGATCGCCGACCTTGGCTTCCTCGACCTTGCGGCCGGCATACATGACCAGAACGCGTTCGGCGAATTCCGCCACCACGCCCAGGTCATGGGTGATCAGCATCACCGCCGATCCGACCTTGCTGCGCAGGTCTTGCATGAGGTCGAGTATCTGCGCCTGGATCGTCACGTCGAGCGCGGTTGTCGGCTCGTCTGCCAATAGCAGCGCCGGGTTGCAGGCCAGCGCGATGGCAATCATCGCGCGCTGGCGCATACCGCCGGACAACTGGTGCGGATATTCGTCGACGCGCCGGTCGGGCGAGGGAATGCCGACAAGGCGCAGCATCTCGATGGCGCGGTCCCGAGCCTGCGCCCGGCTGGCCTTTTCGTGCAGCCGGACGGATTCGCCGATCTGCTGCCCGATGGTAAAGACCGGGTTGAGCGAGGTCATCGGCTCCTGAAAGATCATGCCGATCTCGGAACCGCGCATCTTTCGCATTTGGCTTTCCGAGGCCTTCAGCAGATCCTTGCCGCGAAAATTGATCTCGCCCGCGATTTTGCCCGGCGGGGTCGGCAGCAGGCCGAGGATCGACATGGAGGTCACCGACTTGCCACAGCCGGATTCGCCAACCACCGCCAGCGCTTCGCCGGCGTGGATGTCGAAAGACAGCCCGTCGACGGCGCGATTTACGCTGGTCGCGGTGCGAAAGTGAATCTGAAGATCGCGAACTTCGAGAAGCGCCATGTTCACACCTGTTTCGCAAGCCGGGGATCGACCGCGTCGCGCAGCCCGTCGCCCAGGAGGTTGACGGCTAGCACGGTGACCGAAAGAAAAATGGCCGGGAAGAAGACGATGGAAGGTTTCACCTGCCACAGCGCCCGGCCCTCGGCCATGATGTTGCCCCACGAGGGCACCGAGGACGGCATGCCGGCGCCGATGAAGGACAGGATCGCTTCGGTGATCATCGCCGAGGCGCAGATATAGGTCGCCTGCACGGTCAGGGGCGCCAGGGTGTTGGGCATGATATGCCGCCAGATGATCCCGAGCGTGCCGGTGCCGCAGGCGGTGCCGGCCTCGACATAGGGCTGTTCGCGCACCGACAGCACAACCGAGCGGGTCAGGCGGGCGACGCGGGGGATCTCGGCGATGGTGATGGCGAGGATCACGTTGAAAACCGAGCCGCCGCGCATCAGGGTCATCAGGGCGATGGCCAGCAGGATGGCTGGGATAGACATCAGCCCGTCCATCACCCGCATGATGATGTTGTCGGCCCATCTGAGGAAACCCGACATCAGGCCGATGGCCAGGCCGATGACCGAGGCGCAGATCGCGACGCCGGCGCCGACGATCAGTGACACGCGCACGCCGTAGACGGTGCGCGAATAGATGTCGCGGCCCAGCATGTCGGTGCCGAACCAGGCTTCGGCCGAGGGGGGCTTGACCCGGAAAGCGGGATTCAGCGCGGCCGGATCATGGGTGGCCAACAGCGGCGCGAAGACCGCGATCAGCGCCACCAGCACCAGCAGGCCCAGACCGATCCACAGCGTCGGGTGTTCGATCAGCAGGGTCACAAAGCGGCTGCGCTGCGGCGGGGGCGTCAGGATCTGCGGCCGTTCGGAGGCCGCCGCGTAATGCGCATCGGTTTCGGGGAAGGGGGCGGTCAATAGCGGATCCTCGGATCGATGAGGGTGTAGGAGAGATCGATCAAAAGATTGATGATCACGTAGACGAAGCTGAAGATCAGGATGATGGCCTGGATCACCGGGTAATCGCGCCGCAGGATCGATTCCACCGTCAGGCGGCCGAGGCCGGGCAGGGCGAACACGGTCTCGATCACCACCGCGCCCGAGATCATCAGCGCGATGCCAAGGCCAACGACGGTCACGATCGGCACCAGCGCGTTGCGCAATGCATGCACGTACAGGATGGTGTGACCGGCGGCACCCTTGGCGCGGGCGGTGCGGATATAGTCCTGTTGCAGGATTTCCAGCATGGTGGCGCGGGTGATCCGGGCGATCAAGGCGATATAGACGCCCGACAGGGTGGTGGCGGGCAGGATCAGGCTGCGCAGCCAGGGCAGCACGCCCTCGGCGATCGGCTTGTAGCCCTGGACCGGCAGCCAGCCCAGTTTCAGCGCCAGCGCCCAGGCCAGCACATAGCCCACCACGAAGACCGGGACCGAAAAGCCCAGGACGGCGAAAAGCATGATGACCCGGTCGATCAGGGAACCGCGTTTCCAGGCGGCGGCCACGCCCATCGGGATGGCGATGATCAGCGCGATGGTCAGGGTCACGATCATCAGCGATACGGTCGGCTCGACCCTCTGCAGGATCATCTCGGTCACGGGTTCGCGGGTGAAGATCGAATTGCCGAAATCACCCCGCAGGACACCGCCCGCCCATTCGGCAAAACGCACCGGAAAGCTGCGGTCGAGGCCAAGTTGGCTGCGGATGGCTTCGATATCCTCCTGCGTCGCCTGATCACCTGCCAGGATCGCGGCCGGGTCGCCCGGGGCGAGGTAAAGCAGACTGAAGACGAAGACCATCACGAACAGGACGACCGGGATCGTCGACAGGATGCGTCTGAAGATATAGGCGCTCATGCGGATGAATACCTTGGGAGGAAAGGCCGACCTCAGCAGCGACCTGGGGTGGGAGGGGCACCCTGAAAGCGGATGCCCCGGGCGTGTCAGGCGCGGTCGACATTCCAGAACAGGCTGACCGAGGCCTGCAACAGGCCGGTCAGGTCCTTACGGACAGCGCCGTCTTGGAAGGTCTGGCCCAGCGGCACGGTCGGCACCTGGTCCAGCGCGCGCGCATGCGCCTTGTCGAACAGGGCCTGTGCCTCGTCTTCGGACTGGGCGGAAAGCCAGGAGGCGACGGTTTCTTCCATCTCCTCGTCCTTGAACCAGCCCCACCAGCCTTTTTCGCCCAGGCCACGGGTGGTGGCATTGGTTGCCGGGTTGTCGATCGAGATCGCCGGCCAGTTGGTGTGCGCGATGCTCCAGCCGCCGTTATCGACGGGTTCTTTCGACACCCGGCGCTGGACCACGGTGCCCCAGTCGGTGTCCTGCAAATCGACATTCATGCCGATCTTGGTCAGGATATCGGCGGTGATCAGCCCGTGGGGGTGGATCGAGGCGATATCGGTCGGGTTCAGGATCACGACGCGTTCACCGTTATAGCCGGCGGCCTTGAGCGCCTCTTTGGCCCCTTCGATGTCGAGCGAGTTGATCAGTTCTTCACCCAGCTCGTTCACGCCCGGCAGGCCACAGGGGAAGGACGACAGGCATTCCTGCCGGTTGGCATCGCTGGCGGTGACGGCCTGCATATAGGGCGTCTGGTTCACGGCCTTCATCACCGCGCGCCGGATGTCGACATTGTCGAACGGCGCCTGCAGGTGGTTGAAGCGCATGACCGAGACCAGGCCAAAGGGGTCCTGGCGGAACAGGTCAACATCCGGGCTGGCTTCCATCAGCGGCGCAAGGTCAGGCAGGACCGAGGCGACCCAGTCGACCTCGCCCGCCTGGATGGCGGCGGCGGCGGTGGCGGGGTCGGGGATGACCTGCCAGATCACGCGGTCGAAGTTCACGACCTTTCCACCCGAAGTCCAGGCTGCCGGTTCCGAACGGGGCACGTAACCTTCGAACTTCTCATAGACCATGCGGTCGCCCGAGACATATTCGTCTGCCACCCATTTGAACGGGCCCGAGCCGATCATTTCGGTCACCTGCTCGGAGATATCGGTTTGCGCCAGCCGTTCCGGCATGATCATCGCCGGCGAGGAATGCGGCTTGCCGATGGCGTGCAGCAGGCGGCCGAAGGGACGGGTCAGCTTGATCAGGATGGTCTTGTCATCCTTGGCCGAAAAGCTTTCGGTCGCGGCGCCCAGCGCTTGGCCAAAGCCGTCGCGGCGGGACCAGCGATCGAGGCTTGCGGCACAGTCCTGGGCACGGACCGGTTCGCCATCGTGGAACATCAGCCCGTCGCGCAGGGTGATTTCCCAGGTCAGCCCGTCATCGGACACGGTATGACCCGCCGCCATCTGCGGGACCGGCTGCAAGTTCGCATCCATGCCATACAGCGTGTCGAAGACGCAGTAGCCATGCGTGATGGAGACGGCGGCAGGCGTAAAGACCGGGTCAAGAATGGTGAGGTTGGAACTGGGCACATAGCGCAGCACCTTGGTGTTGTTCTGGGCAATCGAGGGCAGCGACAACAGCGGCGTCGCCGCCGCGGCGCCGAGCAGGGAACGTCTTGTGATCATTTTGTTTTCCTTCCTGAAGGTCTTACGTTTCGTTGTTTTTTGTTTCTATGCCACGCGCGGGATCGGCTGCGGTTCGGCGGTATCGTCTGCCGGCCAGAACGGTCTCTGCCGGTTTTCCCACGCCACGTCCTGAAGCCGCAGCGGCGCGCCGCCGGGGCCGTGCAGCGGGATGTACTGAACACCGGGGCCCAGCAGCTTGCGGTAATTCATCAGGTTCTTGAAGGAGGATATTTTCATCTCGGCAATGTCGATGCCGCAGGCTGCGTAATGTTCATCCATGTGCTCGTAAAAGGGCAAGCTGCCGACGAGAATCCGGATGCCGCCCGCGCGCAACAGCGCGGTCTGACCGGTGCCGGTTTTCGCACCGGCGGCCGGGCCGCCGGAATAGGTGAAGGTCCCGTCGCACAGCTTTTCCACCTGTGCGGTGACCGGGACGGGCTTGAACCAGCGGTCATCCTGTTTCGCGCCGATGTGGAAGTCTGACTCGGCACCTTCGCCCAGGTCAAAGGCCCGCGCCGCGGTGTCGGGATCGACGATATAGAGGGCGGCGTCAGTGTCAGGTGCGATTTCAAGCAGCGCGGCCAGAAGCGCCGGGCTGTCACCCTGTGCGCCGGCGCCCATCGAGTCGGGGGCGTCGACGATCAGGGTGCGGCCCGGCGCCGCGACCGCCGCGCGCACCGCCTCGGCCGGGGTCATTGCCGGCAGTTCGAAAAGACGGCGGCGCTCCCAGATGGCGTCCAGCACCTCCTGCGCAACCGCGTCGCCGGCGGCGGGGTCGCCGTCGGTGATGGCAAGCCCGGTGACGCCCACATCCGCCATGTCGAGCCAGGGTTGGACGGGAAAAAAACTTACCGACAGCGCCCGCCCCTCGGCCTCGATCTGACGGGACAGGGCGGCGACCTGCGCCATCGGTTCGTCGCCCAGCGTCGCGCCACCCAGAACGGGGACAATGGCGTTATACTTGCGGATGCGCGTCACCGGCGCGATTTCTTTCCTCATCGCGCGGACCAGCAGGTCAGCAGCACAGGCGCCGGTGCGATAGGCATCGACATGCGGGTAGGTCTCGTATCCGACGATGATCTGGGCCATGTCGGCCATCCGTTGCGTGACATGCGCGTGCAGGTCGAGGCTGACCGCGATCGGAATTGACGGGTCGCCAAGCCGTTGCCGCACCGCCTGGATAACGCCGCCCTCGGGGTCTTTTTCGGTCGCGCAGATCATCGCGCCGTGCAGCGAGAGGTAAACACCATCAAGCGGCAGCGCCGCGGTAATTCCCTCTGCGATGATCTCGATCACCTCGTCGTAAAAGGCGTCGTCCACATGTCCGCCCGAGACGCAGCGTGACATGAAGAGCGGCAAAACCTGAACCCCGGCGTCATTCAGCGTGTCGAGCGCGCCGGTCACCGAGAGCTGTTTGCCGGTTGCCACCTTGATGACATCCTCGCCGTGATAGATGCCGAACCGGGCGAAATCTTCTTTTCGGGCCACGCGGAGCGACAGGCTGTTGCCTTCGAATTCAAAGCTGGCGATCGCGACTCTCATTGCAGTATTGGGTTCCTCTAATCGTCTGGCCATGCCTCGGTTCCGTCACAAAAATGGTCGAGGCAGGTTCTGAACGTATGCACCTAACGAGAAATCTTGCAGCAACATGCACTGAATTCAAATGCGAATTGAAGGGATCAATATGCAGGTGTTGCATATTGCCCGGATAACTGGACCGCAGGAGAAAACGTCGGCAACATTTGCGCGGCACGCGGTGCGCCGCTCGAACCCGCCGGCACAACGCCGCCCGAGGCGGCTGCGATCGCCGGGCTTTTACGGAGATTTTGCCGGATGACCAACCCCTTGGCTGACCTCTAACAATTGGCCCGCTGGTTCTGCGAGATTGCCTGCGCGCGCTGTGTGTCATGAAAGCAGTCCGCCTGTCGGTTTTCCGGTTCGCATTGGTCCGCCGGCACCGTCAAAACGTCTTGAGCGTCTGGCTTCGATCAGATCGGGTGGGTGCCTTATCTTGCACCGGTCGTTTGCTCCGATCCGCGGACAGCAGGTGATCGGCCAGACGGAGGGCAAGGGCGACGATTGTCAGCGTCGGATTCACATAGCCGGCGGTGGGGAAAACGGAACTTCCCGCGACATACAGGTTGTGCACCGCGTGCATCCGGCAGTCGCTGTCGACCACGCCGGTTTGCGGGTCATGCGACATGCGGGTTGTTCCCATATGGTGTTTGCCGCCCTCCATGCTGACCGGATACCCGTCTGCATCCCTCGCGCCATGCAGGTTAAGCTGGCCGACCTTGCCATCTGCAAACAGCCGGGTCAGGCCGCGTTGAAGCAGGTCGAGCCCGCGCAGGTCACTGTCGCGCAACCGCCAGTCCACCGTGACCTGCGGCATTCCGAAGCGGTCCCGCCGCGTCGGGTCGAGGCGGACCCGGCTGTCGGGGTTCGGTGCGGTTTCGAGCGTGAACCGCGCGGCCAGCGTCCGGCGTTTGACGATGGCGCCCCTGACGCGTTCAAGCGCGCTGGCGCCGACCTCGCCGGGGCGCAGAAGCAGTGCCGGCAGGTGCCGTCGCATGCGCCCGTCGGGAAGTTCGCGATGCATCAGCACATCCACCACCCGCGTGAGCGCGACGCCGCCACGCGACAGGAACCTGGGTGAAGATTTATGCGCCGCGCGCGAGACGAAGAAGACCGCCGCGCCGTTCACGCCCGTTTCCCTGCGCAGGCGCTCGCTGAGTGCAAACGCGCCGTGGCTCCGCTGTGCGATACCGGCCTGCTCATAGCCTTCCAGGGCGCCGACCGCCTCGGGACCAATGCCAGCGGCAAGGTCCAGCGAGCCACCGAAAAAGAAGGGGTGATCCATGAAGTATCGCCCGACAAGGTCATTGGCATTGCCAAGACCGTTTGCGCCGGACGCGCGTGACGCCAGCAGAAGCCGCGCGTTTTCGATGCCGCCACAGGCGAGGATGTAGGTCTTGGCACTGAACACCAGGCGGTGCCCGCCGGTGCTGCGCGCGTCGATATGAGAAACCTGTTGTCCAATGGCGACGATCTCGACGGCATGGGTGTCCAGGAACACCCGGACAGTGTCGCAGGCCTCCAGTTCCGGGCCCAAGGCCTGGGCGAAATCCACCTGTTGGCCATGCCGATAGCGCACCGGTTCGACGTCGCCAGCGTCGGGCACCGCCAATCCCGGGCAGACGGGCGGATCAAATCGCCAGTCGTCGAGATCGCAGAGCGCTGCCGCCCTGCGGTAATAGGGCTCCAGCACGCCGGGCTCGATCGGCCAGCCGGTCCCCGGCATGTTGGGCCGGGCTTCGAAATCCACCGGGTCGAACGGGCGGCATTGCCCGGCCCACCGGGTCGTGCTGCCGCCGAACATGCGAAACCGGGCCTTGCCCGGTGCAAAGCTTTCCCGCCCCACATTCCGGCCGTGGTAGAGAAACTGCGCCCGGTGGCTGAAGGTTTTCGCGCCGCCGGCCAAAACCGATACGGTTACGCCCTTGCCGATCATCTCGCGCGCGATGGCAAGCCCGGCGGCCCCTGCGCCGATGATGCAGATGTCGGTTTCGATCCGGGCAGCGGAACCGGAGCGCGGTGGCGTTTCAATCGTCATCACGTCCTCCCAGAAGTGCGGTTCCCTGCATCTGTTCGGGGATGGCGGCCCCCAGGCGCGACAGCACCGTTGGGGCCAGGTCCATGATGTCGCCGGCCGGTGCATCGCCTGCAGACAGGCCGCGACCGCAGGCAAGGTAGAACCCGCTTGACCGGTGATTGCCGGATCTGCCGCTTGGATGACGGCCCGGTGTGGGCCAGTCGACCTTGCCGAAGCGTTCCGACACCACGGCGCGGTGACGGGCGGCGGGTGTCCCGCTCCAATCCACCAACAGATCCGGAAGCATCGGGCGGTAGGGCCCTTCGGGAACCACATCAGCGATCCGGGCCACCCGTGAGACAAGCGGTTCGCCGGTATCCGCATCGACAAAGCTGCCCAGGCCCTCGGTGATCCGTTCGGCCAGTTCCCCGGCCTGATCCTCGGACAGCAGGCCCGCGGCCTCGCGGCCGGCGATGTTCAGCCGGATATAGCCGGTCAGGTCGGCCACCTGGGTCAGCGCCGGCGTCTGCCGCCAGTCGCGGCCTCCGGTCCGCCAGAAACCGGTCAGCTTGTCCTGTGCGGCGGTGGGCAAACTGTCTTTCACCGCGTGCCGCAACGCTGGCGGCACCGCGCGGCGCAGGCGCTCCAGATATTTCAATGGCCGTTTACCTGCGCCGTTGTCGGACAGGATGCGCAGCAGCATATCATCGAGAATTTCCACCCGGCTGGTGTTCGGCCCCATGCCGTGCAGTGAAAACAGGATCACCTCGTCGGCATCCGCGGCCTCGATAATCCGGCCAAGCGCGTGATCCGTTGCGGCATAGACCTCTGGACGCGCGCGGTCGAATTCGGCGCGTTCCGAGGCCAGCGGCGGCGATTTCAGGCCGGTCTCGTCCCACAGCCAGTGGCCGCCCCGATGCAGGCCGGGAAAGGTAAGCAGGAACAGATCGGCGGTTTCCCGCGCCAGTATCTGTTCTGAAATATCGGCCAGCATTTCAGCGATACGGATTTGTTCGTCCCTCAGCTTCAGCACCGCCTGCACCGATTGCAGCGCATGCATCTCGGCCACGATGGGTGAGGCGCCGTGCCGCGCCTCGATCTCGGCAAGCAGCCCGGCAGGATGGGCATGCGGCGGTTCGAGGCTGTCGAGCGTGGCCCATCCCGTGAGTTCGATGCCGGACCGCGGGGCGGAGGCAAAGGGCATGTCGAGCGCAATGACCTTGCCGCCGTCGGCGGTCAGGCCGCGCCAAAACGGCTCTCCCATAGCCCGGGGATCCGGCCGCCGGAGCGCCATCGCCTCGGGCGACCATTGCAGGTAATGGTGAAACCCCGTGAAGGAGGGCGGCGTCGAGGTGTAGAAGCTTGGCCAAACCGATCCCGGCAGCCATTGCCCAAGGGAAGACAGCATGCCAAGGCGGCCCTGCCTGCGAAGCTGTCCGAAGACGGGGGTCAGGCCCTCGTCGACGAGCTGGTCCAGAAGGCCGAGATCTGCCGCGTCCAGCGCGATCATGAGCAGTTTTGCGCGCCCCATCAGAGCGCCCTTGTCGGTTCAAGCAGGGCGTCGAGCGGGGCGCCGCGCAGACCGTTCGGCGCCGGCAGGCCGAAATGCGCAAACACCGTCGCGGTCAGGTCCTGGACCGATCCCTCAGCGCCACCGGTTGCGGCACCATGACCGGCACAGAACACCCAGCCCACGGGTTGATGGTGCCCGGAGCGGCCATCGGGTGGCATGCTCTGCCAAAAGTTGCGAAACGCGCCGAACCTGGCCGACGTGATGGTGTTCAGGCTGAGCGGCGGGCTGTCGGACCACTGCACCAGGAGATCCGGCAGATCCGCACGATCCCGGATCTCTCGCCACAGGTCCGATGATCGCACAACGGCCTTGATCAACTGCGCGCCGGAGGCTGCGTCGACGAAGGTGGGCAGGCCGGTTGCAATCTGGGTGCACAGCGCCTCGAACTCTTCGCCGGGCGCAACGATGCCCTCGCGTTCCCGGCCCCGCAGGTTGATGCGGATCTGCCCTTCGAAATCGCTTCCGACCAGGCGGAAGGCGCGCACTTTCGACCAATCCGTCGCCTCGGCGCGCCGCCAGTACCGCCCCAGGCCATCCTTGACCGCAACCGGCAGGTGTTCCTTCAGGGCGCTGCGCCATTCAAGCGGGATCGCATTGCGCAACCGAGGCAGCAGGGCGGGCGCGGGGGAAGGGGCGTCGGACGTGTCGGAGGTGTCGTTCTCCAGTACGCGCCGCAGCATTTCCGGCAACAGGAAATGTTTGGACGTGTTGGGCACCATCCCATTCAGCGAGAACAGGATCACCCGGCAATCCTTTGGAAGAGCCGCCACAACCTCGCCGATTGCCGTGTCGCAGGCGCGATAGACTTCGGGCAAGGCCTCGGACAGGGCCGAGTCATTGCTGGGGCGCCGCAGGATGACGGGCATCTGCAGCTTGTGCCCGGCGCGGTGCACGGCTCCGAAGCCCAGCAGCAACAAATCCCACCGGGTGTTGCGGGCCAGATCGCAGGCCAGGGCGGATTGCTGACGCGCGCTGGCGACCAGCTGATCGCGCAGCTTTAACAAGCCCGCGGCGGTCTGCGGGCCGTAAATCTCGTCGCGCATCTCGGGCCGGCCGTGGCGGTTTCGCAGCTCGGCCGCCAAATCCTGCGGCCAGGTGCCGCGGCGCCCGCGCGTTGCATGTGCATTCCACGAGATCACCTCGGTGCCGCCAAAGGGTTTCGCCGAGGGCGCAAACGGGGCATCGATGGCCAGAACCCGCGGCCCGTCCGGCCCGAACTTGCGGTAAAACGGCGCGGTGTCGATCCAGTCCTGATCGTCGGGGCGCTCGTGCCGCATCGTGTCGGCGCGCCACTGAAGCACGCCGGAGATCCCGTGCTCGGGCGGTAATTTGCCCGTGTAGAAACCGGGCCAGACTGCGCCGACCATCACGTCGCTTTCCGACCGGATGCGCAGCAAATCGCCGCCATCCAGCAGGCGGGCCAGGTTGGGCAGCCAGCCCTGCGATATCCCGCGTTCGATCATGGTGATCTCGGCCCCGTCGAAGGCAATCATTGCAAGCGGTTGATAGGAACGGTCCGCCATCACACCGCCCCCTCGGCGCGCATCCAGCCCACGGTGCGCCGCACCGCCTGCAGGACATCATAGCGCGGGGCGAACCCCAGGCGTTCGGACGTCGCGGCGGTATCGTAGTGGCTGGGCCAGGCGTGGAAACCTGCAGTGAAGGCATGGGGCAGTTCCAGTCCGAACATCGAAAAGACCTGATCGCCGATCCGCTTGTAGGCCCGCAGGGGCCAGCCGCTGACCATGCGCGGCGCAAAGGCAACGCCCAGCTCGTCGGCAATGTTAGCAAAAACGTCCTTCAACGCGGCAGGGTCGCGGGCGACGAGAATATAGGTCGCGCCCGGTTCCGCCCGATCACCGGCGCACAGCTGCAGGCCGGCCACCACGTCGTCCACGTCGCAGCTATGGATCTGCCCGCCGCGTGCAAGCAGCCGATAGCGACCATCACGCACCGCGCGAACGATTTTCTGCCAGTCCTTCGCCCCCGGTCCGGCGACCCGTTCGGCGATGCGGGCGATCCGATAGTCCAGCTGTCGGTTCCGCCAGACCTCGTGAAGCCTTTTTTCATTCAGCATCCGAGACGCCCCGTAATGCGAGGTGGGTCGCGGCTCGGAGCGCGCAGGGGTCAGGGGCGGCCGTCCCCGCATGACGGCCACCGAACTGGCCAGGACGAGGCGCGCGGTATTGTCCTGCGCGGCGCCGGCGGCGGCCTCGATCAATGCGGTGTTTTCCTTGGCAAAGTTGCGCCCGGAAAGCTTCTTGAAACCGCGGGCGGCGGCCAGGTGATAGATCACGTCGCACTGCGCGGCGGCGGATTTCATCAGGGCAGCGTCCGCGGCGTCGCCCCGCACGATCTCGATCCCTTCCGCCTCCATCTCCGAGGCGTCGTGGCTGGGCCGCAGCAAGGCGCGTACTTGCATGCCCGAGCCGCAGAGCGCGGACACCAGCCGTCGTCCGATAAAGCCACCAGCACCTGTCACCAAAACGCGGTTGTGCATCGTCAGTCTTCCACCGCCGGGTCATTGGGCACCAGGCCGGGCACCGGGGTGCCGCGCATTTCCGGTCGCATTTGCTGTCCGACGAGGGTGTGAACCGTTGCCAGAAGGTCGAATTCGTGGATCTTGGGCAGCGCGCCGCGCCCCGGAATGTCGGGGCCGGCGGCAACGAACCAACCATCGCCGATATGGTGCCCGGGCCGTCCATCCACATAGCCGCCATAATCGTGATTATATACGGTGCCGTACTGTTCCGATCGGAAACCGCGGATCTGTCGCGCGCTTCTGACCGTGGTGCGCATCACCAGATCCGGCAGCACTCGGCGTTGCACGCCCTCCGGCCAGATTTCCGAGCCGCGCGTGATGTCGCGCACCAGCGGTTCGCCGGTTTCGATATCCACGAAGCTTTCGAACCCCGCCCGGATCTTCCCAAGCAGCGCATCGTATTCGGCGCCGGGCTCTACGATGCCATCGCGCTCGCGGCCCTTGAGATTGACATGGATCAGCCCCTCGAGGTCGCCTGCAAGGGCGAAGGCCTTGGTCTTTGACCAGTCGCGCGCATCGGTGCGCCAGAACATGGTCATCGCGTCCTGCACGGCAAAAGGCAGTTTCGCCTTGATCCGCGAGCGCAGTTCCAGAGGGAGGGACTCGCGCAGGCGCGCGAAGGGGGATTTTGCAACCGTTTCCGGATCGTCCCGTTTCTCGTCCCGAGTGATCCGGTCGAGCATCCGGCTGATCATCGGGTAGACCGAGTAGTTTTCCGTCATTCCGTGCAGCGAAAAGGCGATGACGTTCACCTCCTCTCCGGCCGCGTCGATGATCTCGCCCAGCGCCTTGTCGGTTGCAATGGCGACCTGCCGCATCGCATCGTCAAGCGCCTTGCCCTCCTGTTCGCTCAATTCTCCGGTCGCGCCATAGCGGTTCCACGCCTTATGCCCGATCCGGTGGACCGAGCCAAAGGCGAGCAGCAGCAGATCCCATGCGTTTTCTTTCATCAGCAGCCTGCAGGCGCGACTGTGCCAATCGGCAGCGGCGATCAGTTCATCGCGCAATTTCAGCAGCGCCCTGGCGCTTTGGGCCCCGGCAAATTCATCGGGAATGGGCATCGGACCAATTTCCCTTTTGATCCGTTCGATCAGCCCCAACGGGTATGCGCCGGGCGCCCCGATCTTGTCATGGGTACCCCATCCGGTCAGTTCGACCCCGTTGAACGGCTTGGGGCCATAAGTGATCGGAACATCCACGGCGATCACCCGCGGGCCGTCTTGGGGGAAATTCCGGTAGAAGGGTTCGACCGGTTGCCATTCCGGCGAAGCACGCAGAAACTTCATCAGATCGGGCCGCCACACCAGGTAGAACATCCAGCCATGCTCGGAAGGGTAGGTGCCGGTGAAGAAGGACGGCCAAGGCGTCCCGGCCATGTAATCCGCCGTCGATTCAATCGCGCCCTGCGCCCCTTTGGCGCGCAGACGCGCGAGGTTCGGCAGGTCACCGGCATCCATCCATTGCTGCATCCGATCCTCGGGCGAGGCATCGATGGCAAGCAGCATCAGTTTCTTGGGCTTCAGGGGCATTTGGCTGTGTCTCATTCGTTCATTCAAATCGGCGTCCAGGCGATGCCGGGGTGTCTGCACCCGCGGGAGAACTGTCGATCAGCCCGCTGCGGAACCCTGCCGTCCAGGCAAAGGCGCCGATCAACAGCAACGGGCTGATGATCAGGGTCATCGGCAGCTTGGCCGGGCTCAGCCGCGCCACCCTGCCGATGATGTAGACAAGCCGCCGCAAGACGACGGCGGGCGCGAGGATGCGCATCCGTGCCAGGCGGGCCTGGCGGTCGCTCAGCAGCAGGCGCAATCGCCCCCGCGAATAGCCGAAGGTGCGGTGATGCCGGATCATGTCGGCCATCCTGCGCCGCCCGGCATGGCGCACCGCCATGCGCGGTGAAAACTGGATGCCGTCCCGCCACAGCGCCGTGGCGCGTTCGCAAAAATCGACATCCTCGCCAGTGGCAATCCCGTCGCGGTGCCGGAAGCCGCCGAGGCGGTTGAAATCTTCCTTTCGGATCGAAAGGTTGCAGGAGGGTGCCATATGCATAGGGCCGGCAGGGCGCGCGCGCGGCAGATCCGCGAACTGAAGCAGATTGTCGGCGCGCGCCACCGGATGCCAGGGAGCGAGATCCGCAACCGGACCCGCCGCAAGCCGGGCGCCGTGTTCAAGCGCATCGGCCGCGGCCTGAACCCAGTCCGGATCCGGCCTGCAATCGGCATCGATAAAGGCCAGGATGGGGCCGCGTGCGGCGTCGGCACCAAGGTTGCGCGCCGCGCCGGGCAGGTGTCCGCTGCCGCTGCGGACCACCACGACACCCTGAGACTGAGCGGCGGTCCTGATCGCGTCATCCGACCAGGCGTCGACGACGATCACCTCGAATGCGCGATCCGTCTGCTGCTCCCTCAGATCGCGCAGCAGGTGCAGCAGGGCATCGGGATGGCCCTTGCAGGGAATAATGACCGACACCTCGGGCGTGTCCGGCCGGTTCGTCGCAGGGCGGATACGCGGGTCAACCATCGCCGGCCTCGGTCGTCTCGCCACTGCGGATTGCACGCAGGATCAGCACCAGCAGCGCGGTGGCCGCAAGGCATTCGGTGGCAAAGGTTGTCCAGGCCGCGCCGGGCGCGCCATAGGCCGGGATCACCACGGCATTCATCGCCGCATTGGCCAGGGCGGTCACGATCAGGATGCCCAGGCAATCCTTTTCGCGATGCAGCGCCCCGGCGAGGTTAAGACAGGCAAGGCCGATGAACAGCGGAACGGTCGAAAGCGCCAGAATGGCAAACACATCCGCGCTCGACCGATAGTCTTCGCCCCAGACGGTGGTCACGATCGGGGCGGCCAGGGGAATGCAGATCGCGGCCAGCAGAACCCCGGCAAGGCTGACCGCGGTCAGAAGCCGGCGGGTCAGGCGCGCAAGCTCGGGCCGGTTCCGTGTCACCGCCATCGCCGCCGCGATGGGAACGAAAACCATCATCAACGGCCGGATCAGCGTGCGCGTGACTTCAAGCAAGCGATAGGATGTTCCGTATTCGGCGACGGATGTTGTTGTGGAGAGGCTGAACAGCATCAGCATGTCGATCCTGCTTTGCAGCAACAGGACGATCTCGGTGAAGAAAAAGGGCAGGGCGGCGAACAGCATCGGCCGTACGGCCACAAACGTCCATTGCAAGCGCGGTGTGCCCAGCCGGGCCTGGGTCACCCGGATGGCGACAGCCACCATCACCGTGTTCGCAGCCACATAGAGCACCAGCACCGCCGGAAGCGACCAGCCCCATATCACCGCCAGCGACGACAGCGCGATCAGCAGCGGTCCGATGGCGCCGACGGCAAGCCGCAGACCGGTCCAGCGGAAGCCGACGAAAATCGCCGAGAAGGAAAAGAACAGGTCACCCACCAGCATGTAGAGCGTGGTGAGCGCGCAGATCAGCAGCAGCTCCGGCTGTACCAACGCCACGACCGCATTTATGCCGAACCACAGCGCCACCGTTGCGACCACCCGCAGCGGCAGGGCCTGTCCCAGCATTGCCAGCGCCTCGCCCGGCCGTTGCGCCGACGAGCGGCGCAATTCGCGGTCGGTGCCCAGATGGCTGGCGGTGGCCGCGATTGCACCCACCACGCCGCAGAAGAAGAACTGCCCGATCAGATCCTTGTCGAAATAGCGCGCAAGCACGATGGCGGCGACGAGGCCGGGCAGCTTCTGAACCAGCTGGGCCGCGACCGAAAGCACCAGGTCGCGTTCCCATCCTGTCACGCGGGCAATCAGCGTTTCCGCCCCGGCGCGCCCATGTGCCCGCACGCGGGTGTCAGTGGACTGCGACACGGGCAATCCTCCAATAGGCGGCAAAACTCCCGGACAGCAGCCTTACCAGCGCGCCGGAAACCCGGCCCCGGAACAGCCCGTCCGCAAAGGGCAGGGGACTGCCATGCAGAACCGCGCCGTCCCGCAGGCGCCGGTGGTGTTGCACTTGGTTGCGCATCTGTCGAAGCTCATGCCGGTTGGCGATGATCCAGGCCCAGCCCTGGGCCCATTGCGGGATCCATCCGCGTATCACCACCAGCCCCAGCGTAGCGCATTCATAGGCCAGCAAGGCCGGCGCCAGAACCAGGATCGTGCGCCAGTGGAAACAGATCGCGATTGTCAGCAGCCGGTTGCGCATCGACAGATAGGCGCGCTGTTTGGGATAGTTGCCAGCCCCCCGGAAGGACAGCCCGGTATAACCCGCGCCTCGGTCATGCAAGACGACGGCGCGCGTCGCGCAGGCGATGGTATGGCCCAGAAGGCGCATCCGCAGACCGAATTCGAGATCTTCGAAATAGAAGAAAAACGCCTCGTTGAAGCCACCCGCGGACAGGGCCGCATCGCGATCCACCAGCAGGAAGGTGCTGATCAGCCCGTCTACCGAATGTGCGGCGCTGCCCGCGTCGCGCCGCGCATTGGCGTTGCCGAGAACCAGGGTGCCGAGGAAATGAGGATAGGCGCCGTCGCATTGGATCGTCTTGTTTTCGGGGGCAAAGACCAGACGCGGGCAGACAATCGCCGCCCCGGTCGCCTGCTGCGCCGCCAGCAACTCGTCGATGGCACCCGGCGTCACCTGGGTATCCGCATCGACAAGCAGAACGCGACGATTCCGCGCTGCTTTCATGCCCCGGTTGCGCGCGGTTGCGGGCCCGGGATTTTCCTGTAGGCGAATGATCACAAGACCTGGACATATCTGTTCCGCACCTTCAGGGCTGCCATCCTGCGAGCCGTTGTCCACCAGGATAAACTCGTCGACCAAGGGGGCGTGGTCGACCAGCGACTGGAGGCAGGACAGCAAGCGCTCGCCGCCGTTGTAGTTGATTACAACAGCGGTCAGGCCATATTCCCCGGTCTCAGCCATCCGCATTGTCGCGCTCGCCGATGCCACGCGCCGCGCAGGCCTGATCATAGGCGGTATGCACCCGCTGGGCGATTGCCTCCCATGAATAGTGGTTAAACACGGTGTCACGGGCGGTCTGTCCAAGCGTATCGCCGCGGGCCCGGTCGCCCAGCAGGCGCGATATGGCCTCGGCAAAGGCCGCCACATCGCCATCGGGCACGATACAGGCATCGATGCCATCTTTCAGGTTCTTGCCCGAACTTTTGAACGACACGATCGGGCGCTCCGCAGCCATGTAATTGAGCAGCTTGAGCGGATAGCCCGGACATTCGATCCTGGGATTCACCAGTACGTCGGCGGTGCAGAGCTCGTGCGCAAGTTCGGCGCGGTCTGCATCGACCGCGGTGACCCGGTCGCCGATGCCCCGCGCGCGCGCCTGCTCCAGCACCGCCTCGTGCGGCTGGGGGATCACCAGGACCAGGCGGGCATGTGCATGTGTTTCTGCCACCCGGGCGAAGGCGTCGAGCAGCAGATCGATGCCCTGATAGGCGGCGAGGTTCCCGGCATAGACCACGCGTCCCGCAATTACCGCCCCCGTCTGCCGGCGGAACCAATCTATCGCAGCCTCTTCGAGGCCGTTGCCGACAATCGTCATCGGGGCCGCGACCTTCGTGGCCGCCAGCTTGTCGTGAATTTCCTCTGTCACCGGAATGATATGATCGGCCCGCTTCGGAAGCACCCGGTCCAGCAAACTGCCAAACCGGTTCAGCGTCCCTTCGAAGATCGGCGCGGCATAATAGGAAAGCTCGTCGCCCAGAAGTGTATGCGCATCATAGACAATCGAGACCGGCCGGAACCGGCGCACGGCAAGCCCGACGAGAAGCGCTTCGTAATGGTGACAATGAAGCAGTCGGATATTGTGCTTGCGCACCACCTTCAGGGTCTTGGCGAACAGCAAGGGGTTCAGCAGCAGCATCTTCCCGAGCCCGGGGCCGGGCGCCGGATCCCAGGTACCGGGCACGTTGGCAATCCGGTGCAGCTTGTAGGCGGGGCCTGCATCGGGGTTGTCGGAGAACGGAGCACCGTCGTTTTCACCGCTATAGTGATAGGCCACGACATGAACCTCGCGGCCCGATCTGGCAATGGTCTCTGCCAGTCTCTCGATGCGGATGGGCGTGCCGCGCCGGCAGGGAAACGGACAGGCCGCAACCATCAGCACCGGTTCCATCGGGCGACAGACGGGTTCCGAGGCGGGCGACGCGGTCGCCGCTAGGTTTGAATGTTCAACTGGTAAGCCACCCATTTGAAATCCAAGGCCAAATCAATATCCAAGCTGTAGCAGAGGCAGGTCTGACTTGTGCCGCCCGAAGACTTCGTTTGCTGAGACTTTAAGCAGATCTGTTACCGAATAGCGTCGATTTCGCCACCTTGTGCATTTGTTCAACGTCAAATGAAGTCGTGCGACCGGACTCGTGCACGGTCTGAAATGCTGGCTCATCGGTCTTGATGCTGCGCCGCGCATAGGAGGATCGTCAAGCGGCGTGGTTGACGCGAAGGATTTGGGCATGGAACCGCGCGAATGTTTGTCGGATCACGCTTGGTGTCCGTCGCGGTGGCGCAATTTTGGCACCACCAACGATGAGACCCTGACAGGCGCGCCGAAACCGACGGTCCGGCCTGCGCGCTGGCCGGCCGGCCGGCCGGTGATGTGTGACGACACGCTGCGAACGCGAACGGTGTGATGAAGGCGCGGGGCCTTGGGCATTGTCATTTGCCGCCGCAAGGCGAGTCTGACGTCCCAAATACTGCCCCCGCGCCATGTTTGCAGAACAGCCGTGGCGTATCGAAGGCCGCAGACGGGGAAACCCCTATTCCAGTGCCTTGCGCAATTCGGCCAAGGTGCCGGCAACATCCTCGCGCTGGAAGACGTTGCGCCCGAAAAAGACACCGCGGGCGCCATGTTCGATGGCTGCCCTCGCGGTCCGGGCAAGATCGTCTACCGAACCGGAACGCGCGCCACCGGCGATGCAGACCGGCGCAAGGGACTGACCCGCGATCCGGCCAACACCCTCGGCGCCGCACCAGTCGGTTTTGATGATATCGGCCCCGAATTCGCCCGCGATCCGGCAGTTCATCGAGACGACATCCGGATCGTCAGCGCGCGCGAAGCCGCCGTTCGAGGCCATCGCTTCGATGACATGAGGCATGCCGAGTTCGCGGCATTGCGCGCCGATCTCGCGGTTGATCTCGAAACAGCGGGTCTCTTCCAGCGGATCCCGTGCGCAGGTGAAAAGATAGGTGATCACCGCGTCCGCGCCGAGTTCGACAGCCTCGCGCACATCGCTGACCCGGCGGGTGTGGGTGCCGTCATAGCCGAAGGGCCCGCCTGTGCGCCACATGGTGGTCTGGTCCATGCGCAGGATGACCGAGGGGATGCGTTCGAGCAACTTATAGTGCTTGCGCAACATGCCCGGATTCACGATCACGCTGCCCACGCCACCATCGGCAAGCGTGGCAATCAGGCGTTCCGGGTCCTCGATGCCGTCGATGACGCCAACCTGCATGCCATGGTCGATCGGGATGCAGAACAGGTTGCCGGAGCCGATGCTGAAGAGGCGCGCAAGGCGCCGGGATTTGCCGGGCATGATTGATCCTTTCTTGGGGCTTCAAACGAGTTCGAAATCGATTCCGGCAGAGCGCAGCGTGGCCAGGGCCTCTTCGCCGGGATCCTTTGAAATGATGACGTGGTCAAAATCGGTCAGGTCCGCGATGTAGTTCAGCGCGGAAAACTGGAACTTGCTCGAGTCGACGAGCAGGACCGATTTCTTGGCGATCTTGAGCATGGCGCGCTTCATCCGCACCACCTGTTCGTCCTGCGTGTAGAGCGAGATGCCGCGGATCGTGGTGGAGGACATCACCGCCACGTCGACAACATAGCTTGCGATGGCCTGCTCGCATTGCAGCCCGAAAAAGCCATTGAAGCCTCGGCTGAATTTTCCGCCCAGCGCGATCATCTCGACGCCGGGTTCATTCGAAAGCCGCTCGATGACGGGGAGCCCGTTGGTGAGCACGGTGATCGGGGTGATCTCCTGGATGAACTCGGTCATCTGATAGGCGGTGGTACTGTCATCCCATGCCAAGGCGTTGCCGGGTTCGATATGTTTGATCGCGGCGCGGGCCAGGCGGCGCTTTTCGTCGATCTGCTTTTGGCTGCGGAAGTGGTAGCTGCTTTCGAAGATCACCGACCGTTCCGCCGAAACCGCTCCCCGAACCCGCGTGATCGCGCCATTGCGCTCAAGTTCGGCAAGGTCGCGGTGTACCGTCATGATGCTGACATCAAGCTTCTCGGCGATCTCCTTGATCGGGACTTCACGCCCGCCGAGCAGCAGGTCGAGGATTTTGGAGCGGCGCAGAACGCTCTTGGATGCGCTCTTGTTCATGGGTCTGTCCAGCTTGTTCGTTTGCCCCGGAGCGGGCCTAGGCAGAAGTCTTATCTCAAAGCGTTCGAGTTTCATAACAAAAAGTGTGATACGAAATTCGAAATAGTGTGAGAATATCGGGATAGAACAGCTGTCGGCCTGTTTGACTTGATCCTGGAGCGATGCTTGTTCTTCTGACGGGCTGCCTCTAATAGCCGGTAATATATACAGAAAACTTCAATTTTTCTAAGTTTTACGATGCATATGCAGCATATTTTCCGCAGCGCAGAGATAACAAAATCATTGCTATATATACTAGTAAAAGTGTTATCTGTGCGGGTCGGGGGTCCGAATCAAACAGGGCAACCGCGCAGCGGAGGAGGAAAACCAAGTGAAACTGACAGCAGGAATGTATTCGACGGCTGCGGCGCTGACGATGTGCCTGGGGGCTGCGTCAGCCAAGGCCGAGACCGAACTCACGTTTGTTTGGCACGCCGGCACCTGTGCCGATGCCTTGCTTGAAATCGCCAAAGACTATCCCGATGAATCCGTCACCATCGTGCCGGCATTGGTGCCCTATGGGCCGGAGTGGCACAACAAGATCGCCTCGGAATTCGCCATCAAGGGAGACGGATTCGATTTCGCGATGTGGGACAGCCAGTCGACCGCGGAGTTTGCCGGCGGCGGCCACGCGGTGAAGATCAACGATATATTTGACAGTTCGGACGTGCTTTCGTCCGAAATATTCCCGGCCGCATCGCTTTCGCAGTATGGAGAGTATCCGGATAACTCGGGCGATTTCTATGGCCTGCCCATGAACCAGGACGCCTATGGCCTGATGTATCGCCAGGATCTCTTTGACGACCCGGAAGAGCAGGCGGCGTTCAAAGAGAAATACGGCCGCGATCTGACGGTTCCGGAGACCTATCAAGAGGCGAAGGAGGTTGCCGAGTTCTTTACCCGCCCCGATGAGGGGCTTTATGGCTGGGGCCAGATGGGCGGGCGCGAATATGACTTTGCCACCACCGCATCCAATTCCTTCCTGTGGTCCTTTGGGGGCGAGCTTTACAACCCCGAAACCTACGAGGTGCTGGGCTATCTGAATTCGCCGGCCTCGATCGACGGCGTTCAGGCCTATGTCGACATGTTTGAATATGGACCGCCCGGATCGGGCAGCTGGGGCTTTGACGAGGTCAACGCGGCGTTCCAGCAGGGCCAGCTGGCCATGGCGATGCAGTGGTTCTATTTCAACGGCTCGAACGCGGATCCGGCAGTGAACAAGTTTGCTGAATCCACCTCTTTCGGCATTCTGCCCGGCGCGATCGGGCGCGATGGCAAGTTCCGGCGCCAGTTTTCCGTGGGCGGCCAGGGCATGGGGATCAACAAGTACTCGCAGAAGCTCCCCGAACTGGTGAAGTTCATGGAATGGTACTTCCAGCCCGAGCAGCAGGAGCGCTATGCCGCGGTCTGCCAGACCGGTCTCAAGGCGGTGCTTGAAAGCGATGACTGGCAGGGGCTGAACAGCTACAACGCCCAGTTCTCGACGGCGCTGCAATATCTCAATGATTACTGGCACCTGCCGGAATACCCGGTGCTGCTGGATCAGCTGCAGGAAGAGATCTCCAACGCGATCACCGGCAGCAAAACCGTCGAAGAAGCGCTGACCGACGCCGCCAAGAAGCATGAGCGCACGCTTCAGCGCGCCGGTTACGAGATCAGCCGCAGCGACAGCACTCCGGAAGTGCCCGATCAGGAGATCACCCCGGTGGGCCAGGATCAGGTCGTCCCGGTCAACTGAACGCCCTGATCACCAGGCAAGGCGTGCGGGCTCACCTTGTGGCCCGCCTGCCAAACCTCCGCCAGCCGCCCCGACAGCGGCGGCTGGCAGATCACCTGAAAGTTGGAATCCATGGCACATAACCAGGCGCACCGCGTAAAACCGACCCGCTGGGTCATCATCGCCCTTCTTGTGGCCTATGCCTTCTTCAGCCTTGGCCCGATCTTCTGGCTGATGATCTCTTCCTTCAAAAGCCGTGCCGATCTGTTCGCGATGCCGCCGAAATGGGTCTTCGACATCGACCTGTCGGGCTACCAAAGCGTCTTCGGCGTGGGTGCGGCGCGGGGCACGGCCTCGGCCTACGGGGTGGCCGACGCGCTGCTGAACAGCGTGATCGTCTCCTCGGTGGGCACGCTGCTTGCGGTGTTTCTGGGCACGCTGGGCGGGTATGTCTGCTCGCGCTACGATTTTCGCGGCAAGGGCGATTTTCTTTTCTTCGTGCTGTCCACGCGGATGCTGCCGCCGGTTGCGGTGCTGGTGTTCTATCACCTGATGTTTGCCCGGCTCGGGCTTGCCGATACCCGCACCGGCCTGATCCTCGTGGCGATCTTCGCCAATGTGGGGTTGGCGACCTGGATCATGAAGGGCTTCTTCGATGGGGTGCCGAAAGAGGTTGAACTGATCGCGCAGGTGAACGGCTATTCCCGGATGTATGCCTTCATCTACCTCGTGCTGCCGATGGTGCGGGGCGGCATCGCGGCAACCGCGGGGTTCTGCTTTATCTTCGCCTGGAACGAGTTTGCCTTCGCATCGATCCTGACCACGACCGACGCCAAGACCCTGCCGGTGAAGATCTCGGCCGCCTCGGGCGCAACCGGAATCGAGTGGACGCAGATCATGTCCGCGGGAGTGGTGCTGATCCTGCCGGTGCTGGTGTTCTTCTACCTCATCCGGCGTCACCTGCTGATGGGCATGACATTCGGCATCTTGGGACGGAGCTGAGGCGATGACGGTAATTGATACGACTTCGGCGCAGACCGGGCGGGCCACGCGGCGCGTCATTGGTGACAAGCGCAAATCCAGCGGCAAGTTGATGATCCTGGGCTTTCTCTCGCCGACGCTGCTGATCCTGCTCTTCATGGTGGCCTATCCGATCTTTTCGCTGATCTGGTACAGCTTCCACAATTTTTCGGCGCTCCATACGAACCACGGGTTCAACTATGTCGGCTTGGAGAATTACGCCTACCTGCTCGATGATGACGGGCTGTGGAAACGCTTCATCTTCACCGGCAAATTCGTGTTCCTCTGCGTGAGCATGCAGATGCTGATCGGGATCTTCGTGGGCTATCAGTTGCAGCGCGCCTTTCGCGGACGCGACATGCTTTTCACCCTGCTGATGATGCCGATGATGCTTTCGCCGGTCGTGGTCGGCTTTTTGTGGCGCTATATGCTGAACTCTGAATGGGGGATCGTGAACTACCTGATCTCCGCAACCGGCCTGGAAAAAGTCAATTGGCTGGGTCAGACCACACCGGCGCTTTTTGCCGCGGCGGCGGCGGATACCTGGATGTGGACCCCCTTCATCATCCTGCTGGCCACGGCGGCGTTCCGCGGCATTCCCGACACGATCTACGAAGCGGCCGAGGTGGATGGCGCAAGCCCGGCCTATGTCTTCTTCCGGATCACGCTGCCGATGTCTGCGCCGGTGCTGTTTATCGCACTGATCCTGCGCCTGATCGACAGTTTCAAGCAATATGACCTGTTCTTCGCCCTGACAGGGGGCGGGCCGGGCTCGAGCACCGAGACGGTCTCGTTCGCCGTGGCCAAGACCGCCTTCAACTACTTCTATACCGGAGAGGCGTCGGCGCTTGCGGTGATCTTGCTGTTCATCATTATCGGGCTGTCGCTGATCCTGGTGCGTCACCTCAACAAGATGGGGGAGAAATACTGATATGGCGCGGGTGGATCTGAACAACCTGTCAATCGAGTTTGGCGCCTTCAAGGCGGTCAAGGACGTGAACCTCTCGATCAACGATGGCGAGTTCGTCGTCTATCTCGGCCCCTCGGGCTGCGGAAAGACCACGACTTTACGCGCGGTGGCCGGGCTTCAGAATGTGACGCGCGGCGACGTGCTGTTTGATGGCAAGCGGGTCAACGAGATGAGCGCCAGCGAGCGCAACATCGCCATGGTCTTCCAATTCGTGTCGCTCTACCCGCATCTGAACGTGGCCGAGAATATCGTCTTCCCGCTCAAGGCTCGCGGGATGGCGCGTGCCGAGATTGCCCGCAAGCTGGAATGGGTGGTCGATATTTTCGGGTTGGGCAACGAGTTGAAGCGCCACCCGGCCTCGCTACCGCCGGGCACCACCCAGAAGGTTGCGCTGGCCCGGGCCGTGGTACGCGAACCGGCGGTGCTGCTGTTGGACGAGCCGCTTTCGGCGATTGACGAGCAGTTCCGCGAGGAGATGCGCTGGGAGTTGGGCCATCTGCAACGCCAGCTTGGCGTGACCACGATCTATGTCACCCACGACCAGCGCGAGGCGATGTCGCTTGCCGACCGGATCGTGCTGATGAACGATGGCGAGATCGTGCAGGTTGCCGATCCGCATCAGATCTTCTTTGACCCGGAAACCGAGTTTGCCGGCCAGTTCATCGGCTCGCCCAGCATGAACTTTGTCGATCTCGAACCGGTTGCCGGCGGCTTCCGGCTGGGTGGCAGCGAGGCGCTGCTGCCAGGTGATGCGGTGCCTGAGGCAGTACAGCGGGCGGGCGTTCCCATCCGCATGGGCGTGCGCCCGCGCGATGTGCGGATCACCGATGCGGCGGGCGGGCTGCGCGTCGACCTGCCGGTCGATGATACCTTTTCTGTCGGGCGCGAGCGGTTCTTCACCTTCCGCCTTGGCGAGGAGATTGCCCAGGGCGTCGTGCGCGGGGCCCGGACCCGGGTGGACGATCAGCCGATCACGCTGTTTACCGAGGGGCTTGTCTTTTTCGATGCGCGCAACGGAAACCGAATTCGCACGACGGGGGCAGCGCAATGACCGAGCCGTTTCTCAAACTGCGCGGCCTGAAGAAAAGCTACCGGGGCAAGCCCGCTCTGCGCGGGATCGATCTTGAGGTGCGCCCGAACGAGATTTTCGGACTGCTCGGGCCGACCGGGGCCGGAAAAAGTTCAACCATCCAGGCCACCGGTGGGTTGATCGATCTGGAGGCCGGGCAGGTCCAGCTTCAGGGGCGCGACATCACCGATCTCGATCCGGCCTGCCGGGATCTGTCGATCGTGTTCGAAGGGTTCAACCTGCTGCCGGTTTTGAACGTCTATGACAACATCGCTTTTGCCCTGCGTTCTCCGACTTACCGGGAAGAGGAGGGCGAAATCCGGCAGCGGGTGCAGCACACCGCCGAATTGCTGCGGATTTCACAGCATCTGGACCGCGATGTCGCCACCTTGTCGGGCGGCGAGAAACAGCGCGTCGCGATTGCCCGCGCCCTGGTGCGTCAGCCCGCGATGTTCCTGCTGGACGAACCGCTCTCGGCGCTCGACCTCAAGCTGCGCGAGGGCCTGCGCAGCGAGCTGCGCCATATCCACCGCGAGCAGAGCTCGACCATGCTCTACGCGACCCATGACTATCATGGCGCGATCTCCATCGCCGACCGGATCGGGATCATCCACGATGGGCGCATCCACCAGTCCGGCACGATCGAAGAGATCTTTGCCCGCCCCGCCAACGCCCTGGTGGGCGAGCTGATCGGCAGCCCGGCGATGGCCTTCTTCGATGCCGATGTGAACGGCGGCGAGATCCGGATCCGCGGCTGCGAGCAGATCTTGCCGGCGGAAGGCTATGGCCTGCCGGCCGGGGTCTCGGGCGCCCACAGGCTTGGCGTCTGGCCCGAGGATATCGCGATCGTCGCGCCCGGAAACGCGGGCGCCAGCCCGGCCTCGGTCTACGCGGTGGACAATCGCGGCTATGAATGTGCCGTGCAGATCGAATTCGGCGGCGGGGTGTTCCGCAAGGTTCTGGAGGACGGGCAGGTCATGCAGCAGGGCATGAACTGCGCCTTCCGTGTGGGATCCGCTGCCGGCTTCCTGTTCGACATGAAAAGCGGCGCGCGGGTCTCCCATCAGCAAGAGGAAATGGCGTGATGCGTTTCAACCGTTTGCTTGTACAGGCTTATCGGCTGGCCTCGATACTGATCGTGTCCGGCTTCCTGATGCTTTGCCAGCCCTTCGTCCAGGAGCTGTTCGCATGGGGCTTTCCCGTGCTGCTGACCGGTGTGATCCTGTTCATGGTGCTGGACCATATCCCCGAGAAAACAGTCAATACCGAGGAGGCGTGATGCCCAAGGCTCCCAAGAAAATCCTCAACGATCCGCGCGACGTGGTGACCGAGATGCTGGATGGGCTGGCCCTTGCCAATGATGGCCGGGTCGAGCGGATTGCCGGCAAGGATATCCTGATCCGCACCGATCTTCCCGACAGCAAGGTGACCCTGCTGATCGGCGGCGGCAGCGGGCACGAGCCCGTCTTCCATGGGTTTCTCGGCAAGAACATGGGCGATGCGGCAGCCTGCGGTCAGGTTTTCGCCGCGCCTTCGCCCGATACCATCTTCGATGCCGCGATGGCGGCGCACCGGGGCAAGGGCATCCTGTTTCTCTACGGCAACTATGCCGGGGACAACATGAACTTCGATATCGCTGCCGAACTGCTGGAGGAAGAAGACATCGAGGTCCGCACCGTCCGGGTGAATGACGACGTGGCCGCCGCCCCGCCGGAACGCGCGCATGACCGGCGCGGCATCGCCGGCGATATCTACGCGATCAAGGTCGCCGGCGGCGCCGCTGAGGAACTGGACACGCTGGACGAGGTCGAGCGGGTGGCGCGCAAGGCGGTGAGCAACCTGCGCTCAATGGGGGTGGCGGTCTCTGCCGGGTCGATCCCCGAGACGGGAAAGCTGACCTTCGAACTGGCCGATGACGAGATCGAGATCGGAATGGGTGCCCATGGCGAGGCCGGGATCGCCCGTCAGAAGCTGGCCACGGCCAACGAGGTTGCGGACCAGATCATGGAGAAGATCCTGGCCGACATGCCGCTTCAGGAGGGCGACGAGATCGCGCTCATGCTCAACAACCTAGGCGCCACCACGATGATGGAGATGCTGATCGTCAACCGGCGCATCAGGGAGATCCTCGATACGCGCGGTGTGGCGGTACATCGAACCGATGTCGGCACCTGGCTGACCGTGCAAGAGATGGCCGGCTTTTCGGTCACGCTGATGAAGCTCGATGACGAATTGAAACACTACCTCGACCTGCCGGCGCGGTCGGTCGGGCTTTCCAACATGTGAGGTGAGCGATGGCAAAGCAACTCTCAGCCCCGCAGGTCACCGAAATGCTGTGCGAGGTGGCACAGGCGCTGATCGGCAAGGTCGATGTCCTGACCGAGGCCGATCTCGCAACCGGTGACGGGGACCACGGGATTGGCATGCGCCGGGGCGCCGAGGCCGCGCTCGAGGCGCTGGGGGCAACGCCGGACCTTTCGGTGCAGGGCGCCTTCAAGCAAACCGGCATGGCGATCATGTCCAAGACCGGCGGTGCCGCCGGCGCCGTCTTCGGCACCTTTTTCAGGGGCGGGGCAAAGGCCTTTGACGAGGTCGATACCCTGACCGCCACCGCCTTTCGCGATTTCCTCGGCCAGTCGGCCGCTGCTGTGTCCAAGCGCGGCGGCGTGGAGGAGGGGGCCAAGACCATGGTCGACGCGGTCGCCTGGGCCGCGCGCAGGGCGGCCGAGGCAGATGGCGATGACCTTTCGGAGGTGCTCAGCGCCGCCGAGCGTGGCGCGCTGGAGGGGGTCGAGGCAACGAAGGAGATGATCGCCACCACCGGCAAGGCCCGTTCGCTGGGCGAGCGTTCGCTGGGGCACCCCGATCCGGGGGCGATCTCGGTATCGATCATCCTCGGTGCGATGAAAACCTATGCCGCCGGTCAGGGCGACTGAACAAGAGTAAGGGACGGAGAGTTCGATGGCAGATCTGGACGACATCAAGGATGGCAAGGACTGGGGCGAGGATCGCCCGGTTGATACCAGCCGCTTCTTCCTGAAAGGCGGGGCGAACCACGATTGGGGCATGAAGGCCCGCCTGGCCAAGATCTTTCGCCCTGAGACCGGGCGTACGGTCATGCTGGCCTTCGATCATGGCTATTTTCAGGGCCCCACCACCGGGCTGGAGCGGATGGACCTGAGCATCGCGCCGCTGGCGCCGCATGCCGATGTGCTGATGTGCACGCGCGGCGCCTTGCGCACGGTGATCCCGCCGGAGACCGGCAAGCCGGTCGTCCTGAGATGCAGCGCCGGCAACAGCATCCTGACCGAACTCTCGAACGAGCTGGTCAGCGTGGAAATCGAGGACGCGGTGCGCCTTGGCGCGGCGGGTATGGCTGCGCAGGTCTATATCGGCGCGGAATACGAGCACAAATCGATCTCCAATGTGGTCAAGCTGATCGACGCCGGCACCCGTTATGGCATCCCGACCATGGCGGTGACCGGGGTGGGTGCCGACATGGTGCGCGATGCCCGCTATTTCGGCCTCGCCACGCGGATCGCGGCCGAAATCGGCGCGCAGCTGGTAAAATCCTACTTCGTGGACGAAGGCTTCGAGAAAATCGTGCTGGGATGCCCGGTGCCCATCGTCATCGCCGGCGGCAAGAAACTGCCTGAACGCGACGCGCTGGAAATGGCCTATCGCGCGATCGACCAGGGTGCAGCGGGTGTCGACATGGGGCGCAATGTGTTCCAGTCGGAAAATTCGATCGGCATGCTGAAGGCGCTCGAAGCAGTGGTGCATGGCGGCGCCACCGGCCAGGAGGCTTACGAGCTGTTCCGCGATACCGGTCAGAACGTGGCGGCGTGATTCCATGCGTGACGGTAAAACCTGTGCAACGTGGGTGGCCCGATGCTGAACCGTTGGGATGAAGCAAACGCAGCGGCCTGCGAAAGCGATCTCGAACTGCGGGCCTATTCTTCACGGCTTATCGGCGAGGAACCCCGGCTGGTGTTGCACGGAGGCGGGAACACTTCGGTAAAATCCAAGCATACCGACAGGTTCGGCGTCACCCATGATGCGATCTGGGTCAAGGCCAGCGGCTATGATCTGGGCAAGATGTGGGTCGAGGGCTTTACCGGGCTCAAGCTTGCGCCGCTGCTGCAACTTGCCCGGTTGCCGCAGCTTTCGGACGCGGACATGGTCAACGAGGTCAATTGCGCACGGCTCGATTCAGGGGCCGCAAACCCGTCGATCGAGGCGATTGTGCATGCGGTTATTCCCCATCGCTTCGTCGATCATGCACACCCCGACGCCGTGCTGACCATTTCCAACAGCGCCCCCGATCTGTTCGAGGAGATCTATGGCGACGACGTGCTGGTGCTGCCCTATGTCAAGCCGGGCTTTGACCTTGCGATCCAGTTCCGCGATGCCGTTGCGGCTGGCGGGCTCGAGCGTTGTTCGGCGGTCATCCTGCAGCATCACGGCGTGTTCACCTATGCCGATAGCGCCCGGCAGGCATATAATCGGATGATCGAAATCGTTACGCTGGCCGAACAGGCGCTGGAGGCGCGTGTCGGGGCTTTGCCCGCCGCCGTTGATGTCGGGCAGGACCCGGTGGAGGTGGCGCGCGCCCGCGGCGCGGTGGCTAAGGCCCGGGGCAGGGCAGTGCTGTCACTGGCCGCAGGGCAGGTTCCGGCGGCGGAGGTCGAGCCGCTTGCCGCGGCGGCGCGACGCGGCACATTGACACCCGAGCATGTCATCCACAACAAGCCGTTTCCGGTGCTCTTCGGCACCGATCCGGTCTGCGCGATTGAGACCTTCGCTGCGACCTACCGCGGCTATTTCGAAGCGGCGAACGATCCCGGGCTGACCATGTTGCCGGCCGCACCGCATTGGGGGCTCTTTGCTTCCGGCCATGTCCGCAGCTTTGGACCGAACCTCAAACGCGCGGGCGTGTCGCGCGACGTGGCCCGCGCCAATGTCGAGGCCTTGCGCCATGCCGCGCGGCTGGGCAATTGGCAGGGCCTGAGCGAGGCGGAACTGCGTAATCTCGAATATTGGGAGCTGGAACAGGCCAAGCTACGGGCGCAAAAGCCCGACCCGGAACTTGCCGGCAAGATCGCGGTTGTCAGCGGCGCCGCGGCGGGCATCGGCAGGGCGTGCGCCGAGTCCCTGCGCAAGTCGGGTGCGGTTGTGGTCGGGCTCGATATCGATCCGGAGATCCGTGTGCACATGGCAGAGGAGGGGTTTGACTCGGTGGTGCTGGACCTCACCGCCGAGGCAGAAGTTCAGGCCGCCCTTGCCGAAATCGTGCGCAGCTATGGCGGTATCGACATCCTGGTGTCGAATGCCGGCATCTTCAGAACCGGCGATCCTGTCGAAACCATGGACAACGCGGTCTGGGATGCCTCGCTTGCGGTCAATCTCACGTCCCACCGGATGCTGGTGAAACATGCCATTCCCTTTCTCCGCCATGGCGTCGATCCTTCGATCGTTTTCATCGGATCTCGGAACGTGGCCGCGCCCGGTCCGCGCGCCGCGGCCTATTCGGTGTCCAAGGCCGGACTGACTCAGATGATGCGGGTTCTGGCGCTGGAACTTGCGCCGGAGGGGATCCGAGTGAATATCGTGCATCCGGACGCCGTGTTTGACACCAAGCTCTGGACCCCGGAGGCCCTCAAAAGTTCGGCCGAGCGGTATGGGCTGACGATCGAGCAATACAAGACCCGCAACCTTCTCGGGGCCGAGATCGGCTCGCTGGATGTCGGTCGGGCGGTGGTGGCCCTGGTCGATGCGACCTTCCGCTGCACGACCGGCGCGCAAATCTCGGTGGATGGGGGCAACGACCGCGTCGTTTGAGCAACCGGCCGGGGAAGGACTCTGGCAGGTCCGCTCGGCGGCTCAAACCGCGCCGATCTGGCGTGCCCGACCAAATTCCGGGCTGACAAGGCCAGCGCAAGGTCGGCGCCGTCACTTGTCAGGTGGATGAAGGGCGCAACCAGGATCGGCGATGATGCGACGCGCGATGTTTCGGCGGTGGCCGCGATCAGCCGCGCGCGAGATAACCGCCATCGACGGGAAGCGCCGCGCCGGTGACAAAGCGCGCGGCGGGCGAGGCCAGAAAAAGCACCGCGCCGGCCATTTCCTCGGGCTTGCCCCAGCGCCCCAAGGGGGTGCGGGCTTTGACCCGGGCGTCCAACGCCGGCATCTCGCGGCGCGCCTGTTGGGTGAGCGGCGTGTCCACCCAACCCGGCAGAATGGTGTTGGCGCGGATGCCGTCCTCGGCCCAGGACACCGCCATCGAACGGGTGAATTGCACAACCCCACCTTTGGCTGCGGCATAGGCGCTGCTGGCCTCGTTCGCCAAGACCGAGAGCATCGAGCCGAGGGTGATGATCCGCCCATCGCCGCTGTCTCTGAGCAGCGGGTGCAGGGCGCGGCAGCTCAGGAACACCGCCTTGAGGTTGGCATCCAGCACGGCGTCCCAATCGGCCAGGGACAGGTCCTCGGGTGGACTCCGACGGTTGAGCCCGGCGGCGCAGACCAGCGTATCCACCCCGCCCAACAGCGTGGTTGCGCGGCTTTTCAACGTGTCGGCCGCAGCCTCGGTGCCGGCGTCACCGGCCACGAAATGTGCCTCTCCATGTGGGGCCAGCAACGCGAGCGCGTCGGCGCCGCGCGCCTCGGAACGGCCGGTGACGATCACCCGGGCGCCAGCGTTCAGAAAGGCCTCGGCGATGGCCAGGCCGATGCCGCTGGTGCCCCCGGTGACGACGACCCGGCGGCTGGAAAGATCGAAAAGTTCGGTCATGATATCCTCAGTTCGAAACGATGTCTGGCAGCCAGAGCACGAGAGACGGGAACAAGATGCACAGCCCCAGACCCGCAATCTGGATAAAGACGAAGGGAATGACGCCGCGGTAGATCTGCGAGATGCTAAGGTCCGGCGGTGCTATACCGCGCAGATAGAACAGTGCATAGCCAAAAGGCGGCGTCAGGAACGAGGTTTGCAGGTTCACCGCCACCAGCACCGCGAACCAGGTCAATGTGATGCCAGAATGGCCAAGACCGAAATCCAGCCCCGCGATGACCCGGGCAGACGCGGCCCTAACCACATTGATGATGGTCTCCGACTGGACCAGTCCACCGGGGCGCTGCGCAGGGCCAGTCGCCATGACATTGAAACAGCCGGCGGGGACGTCCAGGCCGGCTTGACGCAGATGAAGCCGCCGGGAACGGTTAGCCATCGGACAAGGTGGAATTGCGGGCCGCCGGGCGCGGCCCGACCAGGCTGGGGGCGGGCGTCGGTCTCAGCCAGGACGAGATTGGTGGAGGAGTTAAAACCATGAGCATACTTGCGTCTTTGACGCCGCGCAGCGGGCTGCGTGTTCTTGTCACCGCCGGGGCGGGCGGGATTGGTCAGGCCATCGCGCGCGGCTTCGTCGAAAGCGGCGCGCGGGTCCATATTTCGGATGTCGACCCGGCGGCGGTCGAGGCGGTGGTCGGCGGTGCGATCACCGGCAGCGTGGCAGACGCCTCGAATGAGGCGCAGACACAGGCGCTTTTTGACGAGGCACAGGACCGCCTGGGGGGGCTGGACGTGGTTGTCGCCAATGCCGGGGTTGCGGGCCCGACGGCGCCGGTCAGCGAAATCAGCCAGTCCGACTGGGATCGCTGCATCGAGGTGAACCTGCGCGGCGCCTATCTGGCCGCCCGCTTCGGCGAGGCGGAACTGCGGGCAAACAAGGGGCTGTTCATCGCCATGGCCTCGGTTGCCGGGCGGCTGCCTTTCGGATTTCGCACCCCGTATTCGGCAGCGAAATGGGGGGTGGTCGGCTTGGCCAAGAGCCTGGCGGTCGAACTGGGGCCGCAGGGTGTGCGCGCCAATGCGATCCTGCCGGGCATCGTCGAGGGCCCGCGCATCGATCGGGTGATCCAGGCCCGCGCCGACCAGCTGGGCATCTCCTTCGAGGAAATGCGCGACCGCAACCTTGCCAAGGTCTCGCTGCGGCGCATGGTGACGGCCGAGGATATCGCCGCCATGTGCCTGTTTCTTTCCAGTCCCGGCGGATCGAACATCTCGGGGCAGGCCCTCAGCGTCTGTGGCAACGTGGAATCGCTGTGATGACCCGGATTGCGATTGTCGGCAGCGGCCTTATCGGCAGTGCCTGGGCGGTCAGCTTTGCACGCGGCGGCTGCGAGGTGAGCATGTTTGACACCTCTCGCGCCGTGGCAGCGGCCGCGCTCAGTCATGTTGCCCGGATGGCCGATCAGATGGCCGGCGCCGACCTGTTGTTCGGCGAAAGTGCCGACACGGTCTGTTCACGTATCAATGTGGCGGCAACGCTCGACGAGGCGTTGAGCGGTGCCGATCACGTCCAGGAAAACGTCCCCGAGGACCTGGAGATCAAGCAGGCGGTCTGGGGCGAGCTGGACCGGCTTGCGCCGGCAACGGCGGTCCTGGCCTCTTCCACGTCGGCGCTGCTGCCGTCGAAATTCACCGAGGCCCTGTCTGGCCGCCATCGCTGTGTCGTGGCGCATCCGATCAATCCGCCAAGCCTGATCCCCGCGGTCGAGGTGGTGCCGGCGCCCTGGACCGATCCGCAGGTGGTCGAACGGACCGCATTGCTGATGGAACGCATCGGCCAGACACCGATCCGCATGGAGCGCGAAATCGACGGTTTTCTGATGAACCGCCTGCAAGGCGCGCTGTTGCAGGAAGCCTTCCGATTGGTGGATCAGGGCATCGTGGGGCCCGAGGCGGTGGATATCGGTATCCGCGACGGTCTGGCCCCGCGATGGGCGGTGAGCGGCCCGTTCGAAACCATCGACTTCAACGCGCCCGGTGGCGTGCGCGAGTACGTCAATCGCTATCAGGGCATGTTCATGACCATGGCCCAACACCAGAAAGATCCTGTGGATTGGAGTGGTCCGGTATTGAACCGGATCGAACAGCAGCGCCGCGCCACGGTGCCTCTGGCCGAACTCCCCCGGGCACAGGCACGGCGCGACAGCCGCCTGACAGCCCTCATGCAATTCCTGCGCGGCAATCGCGCCTGACACCCCAACGGCGAGGAGACCCGCCCCATGCCCAGTTCCCGCAAGGTCATTATCAGCTGCGCCGTGACCGGTGCCATTCATACGCCTTCGATGTCGCCCCACCTGCCGGTGACGCCGGAGGAAATCATCCAGGACAGTTTGGACGCCGCCGAGGCCGGCGCAGCCATCCTGCACCTGCACGCCCGCGATCCGGATACCGGGAAGCCGACGCAAGACCCCGAGGCGTTCCGCAAGTTCCTGCCGCGGCTGAAACAGGCAACCGGTGCGGTTCTGAACCTGACCACCGGAGGTTCACCGCACATGACCGTCGCCGAACGGATGCGCCCAGCGGCCGAGCTGAAACCCGAAGTCGCCAGCCTGAACATGGGCAGCATGAATTTCGGCCTCTACCCGATGCTTGATCGCTTCAAGGCGTTCACGCACGACTGGGAGCGTCAGCATCTTGAAGCCAGCCGCGACCTCGTCTTCAAGAACACCTTTGCCGACATCCAGCACATCCTGGAGGTGGGCACTGCAAACGGCACGCGGTTCGAGTTCGAATGCTACGACACGTCGCATCTCTATAATCTGGCGCATTTCGTGGATCGCGGGCTGGTGCAGGCGCCGTTCCTTGTTCAGACCGTTTTTGGCCTGCTGGGCGGAATCGGGGCCCACCCGGAAGACGTGGCGCATATGAAACGTACGGCGGACCGGCTGTTCGGCGATGCCTATATCTGGTCGGTTTTGGGCGCGGGCCGCAACCAGATGAATGTGGCAGCGCAGGCGGCGGCCCAGGGTGGAAATGTCCGTGTCGGGCTGGAGGACTCGCTTTGGATCGCGCCGGGGCAACTGGCCGAAAGCAATGCCGCGCAGGTCACCAAACTGCGCAGCTTGCTGGAGGGGCTGAGCCTGGAAGTTGCCACCCCGGACGAGGCCCGCGCCATGCTGGTTCTGAAAGGGGCGGAGAACACGGCGTTCTGACCGATCCCGGTGCGCATGCCGGACTGCAAGTGCAAGGTTTCCGGGCAAAAGCGTCGCCCACCCACCCGCGGATTTCGGCAAGATTGCAATCACTCGGCGCATGACCCAGAATATCCGGAATATCCGGAATATCCGACGCGCGCAGGGAGGGCGGGTTGCCGAACGACGTGCAACTGTCGATCGAAGGGATTGACGTTCAAGCCTTTATCGACGCGATCTCTGATGAGGTGGTGATCCTTGACGAAGAGGGCATCATCATCGCGGCGAATGCTGCGTGGGACCGGTTTTGCCAGGAAAACGGAGGCGATACAGCGAATTGCTATCGCGGGGTGAACTATTTGGACACCTGCGAATGTGCGGTCGGAATCTCAAGTGCCGAGGCGTCGATCGTACCAGACGGGTTCGCCAAGACGCTGCAGACCGGCGAAACCTTTCATTGTGAATATCCCTGCGACAGCCCGACCGTGAAAAGATGGTTCGAACTCACGGCGAACCGGCTGATCCGAAATGATCGCCCCTACCTTATCGTTCAGCACCGCAACATCACCACTCGGTATGTCGAACGCGAAGCGGTGGAACACGCGCATATTACCGCCAGTGCCATGGCCGCCCTGGTTGCGACGACCTCGGATGCCATTCTCAGCTATGATCTGGACGGTAGGATCATCACCTGGAACCGGGCGGCCGAGCGACTGTACGGCTATGCCGAGGCCGAGGTGCTGGGGAAATCGCTCGAGCTGTTATATCCGCCGGACTGGCCCAAACGGGTTGGCTATTACCGGGATGAAATCCTTGCCGGCCGGCTTGAGAGCTTCGAGGCGACGCGGGTTTCCAAAGACGGGACCTATCGCGAGGTCTGGATCAGCTGCGCCCCGATCCGGGATGTGAGCGGCGAGGTGGTGGCGGTGTCGAACATTCACCGCGATGTGACCGAGGTACGCCGGGCCGAGCGCGCGCGCGACCTGATCGCGCATGAGGTCATTCATCGCGCCAAGAACATGCTGACCATCGTCACCGCGATGCTGCGTCAAACGGCACGTGTCGAGCGCACGCAAGAGGATTTCATCCGCAGTTTCGAGGCGCGTGTCACCTCGCTGTCGGAATCGACGGATCTCCTGGTGAAAAGCGCCTGGAAATCGATCGATCTTGTCGACTTGATCGCGCGGCATTTGGACCCCTTCGTCGGGCAGGACGACCCGCGGCTGATCATTTCCGGGCCGTCCGTGTCCCTGCAACCGCAATGCGTTCAGGCGGTCGGAATGGCCATTCACGAACTGGCCACCAATTCGGCGAAATACGGCGTGCTCAGCCAGAATGACGGCCAGATCAGCATCGCCTGGTCGATCGAACCCGGCGAGACTCCGATGCTTCAGCTAAGCTGGTGCGAGACATCCGCCGCCGGTGACTGGGCGCCGCAGCGCAAGGGGTTCGGGAACACCGTCCTGACCCAAATGGCGCCTGCGCTGCTGGACACCCGATCAAGTTACGACATCAGCCCCGGCCGGGTCGATTGGGCGATCACCGTTTCCAACGCGCATTTCGAACCCAAGACGTGACGCGGTTCGAGGTGAGTGGGTCGGCCGGAAGAGCCACCGGTCACCCCGCCGGCCCCACGGCGGCGCATCGCCCAGCCTTTGCCGGCCGCAGCGGGTTCCCGTTGCCTCGGGCTCAGATCACCGCATCCATGGCGCGGCCCAGCTTGTCGGTCAGTTCGTCCAGCTGGGTATCCTCGATGATGAAGGGCGGGGCAATCAGCACGTGATCGCCGGTCCGGCCGTCGATGGTGCCGGACATCGGATAGCAGATCAGCCCCTGCTCGAACGCTGCCTTCTTGAGCTTGCCGGCAACCCCCTGCGACGGGTCGAAAGGCGCCTTGCTGTCGCGGTCGGCCACCAGTTCGATGCCGCGGAACAATCCGCGCCCGCGCAGGTCGCCGACATGGGGGTGCTGGCCGAACCGGTCGTTCAGCCGTTCGGCCAGTTTTTCACCCTGTTGCTGCGCGCGCTGCACCAGCCCGCGGTCAAGCAGCGCCGAGACCACCGCGTGGCCCGCGGCGGCGGCGGTGGGGTGACCGATATAGGTATGCCCGTGCTGGAAAAAGCCCGAGCCGGATTCGATGGCGGCATAGATCTCGGCGCTGCACAGCATCGCGCCGATGGGCTGGTATCCGGCGCCCAGCCCCTTGGCGATACAGACGATATCGGGCGCCACCCCGTCCTGTTCGCAGGCGAACAGGGTTCCGGTCCGCCCCATGCCGCACATCACCTCGTCGAGGATCAGCAACACGCCGTATCTGTCGCAGATCTCGCGGATACGCTTGAAATATCCGGGGGCAGGGGGCACCGCCCCGGCCGTCGCCCCGACCACCGGTTCGGCCATGAAGGCCATCACCGTGTCCGGGCCCAGCCGCAGGATCTCGTCCTCCAGCGCCTGCGCGGCGCGCAGGCCGTAATCCTCAAGGCTCTCGCCGTCCTGGCGCAGCCGGTATTCGTAACAGGGGTCGATATGGCTGATGTCCAGCAACAGAGGGGCGAACTGCGCCCGGCGCCATTCGTTGCCGCCGGCGCTGAGCGCGCCGATGGTGTTGCCGTGATAGCTTTGCTTGCGCGCGATCAGCTTGCCGCGCTGCGGTTCGCCCTTTTCAACCCAATATTGCCGCGCCAGCTTGATCGCCGCCTCGGTGGCCTCGGAACCGCCCGACACCAGATAGACCCGGTCGATCCCTGTCGGGGCGTTGGCGACCAGCAGGTCGGCCAGCTGTTCCGCCGGTTCCGAGGTGAAAAAGCCGGTATGCGCAAAGGCCAGCGTGTCGGCCTGCGCCTTGATCGCCGCGACGATGGCTTTGTCGCTATGTCCCAGGCAGGACACCGCCGCGCCGCCCGATCCGTCGAGATAGCGCTTGCCGCTGGCATCGATCAGGTAACAGCCGTCGCCGCCGACGGCGACCGGTGGGGATTGGCGGCAATTGCGGGGGAAGATGTGAGACATTGCGACCTCCTCGAAACGCAGGCCCCAGCGGGCCGGGACAGCGCCCAGCCTGACGCAGCTTTGCAAAAAAGCAACCCGCGCCCCAACCGGAGCGCGGGTATATGCGTGCGATCAGGCGCCGCGTTCCGCCATTGCGTCGGCCAGCGCGGCCTCGAAAATGCCCATGCCTTCGTCGAGGATCGCATCCGACGCGGTCAGCGGCACCATGATGCGCAGCGCGTTGCCATGCATGCCACAGGGCAGCAGGATCAGCCCGCGTTTCAGCGCATGGGCGACCACCGACTTGGTCAGTGCAGCGTCCGGCGTGGCAGTGTCGAAATCGGTCACGAACTCGACCGCCAGCATCGCGCCCAGGCCGCGGATGTCCCACATCCGGTAGGGCGCGACACGGGCGCCCATATCGGCAAAGCGGGCGCGCATGTTTTCACCGATCGCGGTGGACCGGGCCAGCAGCCCCTCGCTCTCGATGGCCTCGATGGCGGCGAGCGCGGCGGCACAGGCCACCGGGTTGCCGCCATAGGTGCCGCCCAGCCCGCCAGGCGCCATGGCGTCCATCACCTCGGCGCGGCCGATCACGCCGGCGATGGGATAGCCCCCCGCCATGCTTTTCGCCACGGTGATCAGGTCGGGGGCAACGCCCGAATGCTCGACCGCGAACCAGGTGCCGGTGCGGCCAAACCCGGCCTGGATCTCGTCGGCGATCAGCAGGATGCCCTCGCGGTCGCAGATCGTGCGCAGCGCCTGCCACAATTCGGGCGGGGCGGGGTGATAGCCGCCTTCGCCCAGCACCGGTTCAAGAATGATCGCCGCGACGCGGTCGGGCTGAGCATCGGTCAGGAACAGCATCTCCAGCGCGCGGATCGAATCCGCGACCGAGATTCCGTCGCGCTGGCTGGGGAAGGGCAGGCGGTAGAGATCGGTCGGGAAGGGACCGATATCGCGCTTGTAGGGCGAGACCTTGCCGGTCAGGCCCAGGGTCAGCAGCGTGCGCCCGTGATAGCCGGCGGTAAAGGCAATGACGCCGGGCCGCCCGGTTGCGGCACGGGCGATCTTCACCGCGTTCTCGACCGCCTCGGCACCGGTGGTCACCAGCAACGACTTCTTGGCAAAATCCCCCGGCGCCAGCGCGTTCAGCTTTTCGGCCAGCGCCACGTAGGGCTCGTAGGGCACCACCTGGAACGAGGTATGGGTATAGCGATCTTCCTGCGCCTTGGCGGCAGCGATCACGGCGGGGTGGCGGTGGCCGGTGTTCAGCACGGCGATGCCGCCGGCAAAGTCGATAAAGCGCTTGCCCTCGACATCCCAAAGCTCGGCATTCTCGGCGCGCTCGGCGAAGACCGGCGCGGCCGAAGCGACGCCCCGGGCAACAGCGGCCTCGCGCCGTGCAAGCAGGGCGGCATTGGACGCGCTGGCGGCCGTGGCGGTCGGTTTGGCGGCCTTGCTGCTGGTCTTGGCGGTGGTGGTGGCAGCGGCCTTGCTGCGGGTCTTGCGCGATTTGGTGGCGGTGGTCATGGCGTATCTCCCGGCGCACAAAATGTTCAATATTATTGCCATTCGTCCACTTTAGTTGTCAAACGTTTTGCGCGGTCTGGGCGGACGCTGGCCGGTGTGGCAGGTAAGCGCCTGATTTCGCTTTGGTTAAAAGTGCGGTTGACCGGCGGAAAATATCGGCGCTTAATAAATTTGACGCCTGAGCTAGGGGATTCATCGGTTGGATATCGGCGGAAGACTGCGGGAGGTACGCGAATCGCGCGGCATGTCGCAGCGCGACCTGGCCGCGCGCGCCGGGCTGACCAGCAGCGCCATATCCTTGATTGAACAGAATAAATCCAGTCCTTCGGTGGCCTCGCTCAAACGTCTGCTCGATGCCATTCCAATGAACATGTCCGAGTTCTTCACGGTGGTGGAGCGCGAGGAGCGGCAAAAGTATTTTTACTCGCCCGATGAGTATATCGAGCTTTCGCCGCAGGATATCGGCCTCGGCGAAAGCGCTGCGCGGGTGTCGCTGCGCCAGCTTGGAAACGCCTCGCGCCACTCGCTTCAGGTGCTTCACGAGACCTATCCGCCGGGCGCAGATACCGGGCCGGAACTGCTCAAACATGATGGCGAAGAGGCCGGAATAATCGTGTCCGGCATCATAGAAGTAACCGTCGGCGACCAGGTGCGCGTGCTGAACCCCGGCGACGGCTACCTGTTCAGCAGCCAGTTGCCGCATCGATTCCGCAATATCAACGACGCCCCCTGCGTCGTGATCAGCGCCTGCACCCCCCCGACATTCTGAATTCCTGCACGCGCCGGTTGATGTGCAACTGCGTGTCAAGTTGCCATTTTTCAGATTTTGCATTGTCATGTTTGGCAAGGCTGCTAGCCTTACTGCATCAAATGGTCGCAGGTGTTTCGGCAATGACGACCAAAAAATAGGGAGAATGTCATGAATTTGCTTAAAATGGCTGCACTTGGCGCTGCCGTCGCATTGTCCGGCTCCATCGCCACGGCCCAGGAAAAATTCATTACCATCGGGACCGGTGGCCAGACCGGCGTCTATTACGTCGTCGGCCAGTCGATCTGCCGGCTGGTGAATCGCGGCTCGGACAGCCACGGGCTGAAATGCACCGCGCCGTCGACCGGCGGGTCGATCGCGAATATCAACGCCATCGCGGCGGGGGACATGGATATGGGCGTGGCCCAGTCCGACTGGCAGTACCACGCCTATAACGGCAGTTCGCAGTTCGAGGGCAAGCAGGTGGAAGACCTGCGCGCGGTGTTCTCGGTCCATGGCGAACCGTTCACCGTGGTGGCCCGCACCGATTCAGGCATCAAGAGTTTTGACGACCTGTTCGGCAAGCGCGTCAATATCGGCAATCCGGGCTCGGGCCAGCGCGCGACGATGGAAGTCGTGCTGAATGCCGTCGGCAAATCGATCGACGATTTCTCGCTGGCCTCCGAACTCAAGCCGGCTGAACAATCCGCGGCCCTGGGCGACAACAAGGTCGATGCGATCATCTACACCGTCGGCCACCCCAATGGCTCGATCCAGGAGGCCGCATCGACCATCGAGTCGCATATCGTGCCAGTGACCGGCCCGGCGATCGACACGCTGGTGTCGGAGAACCCCTATTACGCCAAGGCGGTCATCCCCGGCGGCATGTACAAGGGCACCGATCAGGATGTGGAAACTTTTGGTGTCAAGGCGACCTTCGTGACCTCGGCCAATGTGCCGGACGAAGTGGTCTACGAGGTGGTCAAGGCGGTGTTCGAAAATTTCAACCGTTTCAAAGATCTGCACCCTGCCTTTGAGAACCTCAACGAAGAGGACATGATCTCGGCCGGCCTGTCGGCCCCGCTGCATCCGGGTGCCGAGATGTATTACAAGGAGCGCGGCTGGATCAACTGATCCTGACCTCAACCGCCGACCTCCGGCCCCGCCGCTTGGGCGGGGCCCTACGATCCCATCTCCGGATTGGCGCTTGGCGCTTGTCCGGTCAGGAAGCCGGGTGACTTCCCGGACGGGACACACTGTCCCGCCGAGGCAGCCGCCCAGTCAGCAGGGGCGCGCATATGACGGATAACAGCAGCCAGCAAAAAGCATCCGCAGTCGAGCAGGAGGCAGCGGGCAGGGGTGGTCTCAGCCAGGCGGAAATCGACGAACTTGTCGCTTCCTCCGATATCGGCGGTCGCTCGCCTTCGGTCCCGGTTGCCCGGCTGATCACGGTGATCGCGATCATCTGGTCGCTGTTCCAGCTCTGGATCGCCAGTCCCTTGCCCTTCATGCTGGGCTTTGGCGTCTTCAACGATACCGAGGCGCGGTCCTTCCACCTGGCCTTTGCGCTGTTCCTTGCCTTTGCCGCCTATCCCGCCACCCGGACGCCGTTCCAGATCGGGCTGGGGGTTGTGGTGCCGGCGCTGTTGACCTTCCTGTTCATCTTCGGCGCGAAAGAAGACACGCCGGTCTGGTGGATCCCGATCGTTGGCCTGGCGATGATCGGGACGATCCTGCTGGGCTCGCCCAAAACGCGGATCCCGGTCTGGGAATGGGCCTTGGCAATTTTGGGGGCCTGCGCATCGCTGTACCTGTTCGTCTTCTATGACGGCATCGCCCAGCGGGTCGGCGCGCCGATCCTGCAGGACTTCGTCGTTGCCGCCTTCGGCCTGATGATCCTGCTGGAGGCGACGCGCCGTGCGTTGGGCCCGGCGCTGATGATCGTGGCGACGGTGTTCTTGGCCTATACCTTCCTGGGTCCGCTGATGCCGGGGATCATTGCGCATAAGGGCAATTCGCTGTCCGAAGTGGTGAACCACCAGTGGATCACCACCGAGGGCGTATTTGGCATCGCGCTGGGGGTCTCGGCCTCTTTCGTGTTCCTTTTCGTGCTGTTCGGCTCGCTGCTCGACAAGGCCGGGGCCGGCAATTACTTCATTCAGGTCGCCTTCAGCCTGATGGGCCATCTGCGCGGCGGTCCGGCCAAGGCCGCGGTGGTGTCTTCGGCAATGACCGGCCTGATCTCGGGCTCGTCCATCGCCAATGTGGTCACCACCGGCACCTTCACGATCCCGCTGATGAAACGCGTCGGGTTTTCCTCGGAAAAGGCGGGCGCGGTCGAGGTGGCCTCCTCGGTCAATGGCCAGATCATGCCGCCGGTGATGGGGGCTGCGGCCTTCCTGATGGTGGAATATGTCGGCATTCCCTATTTCGACGTGGTCAAACACGCGTTTTTGCCGGCGGTGATCTCGTATATCGCGCTGGTCTATATCGTGCATCTTGAGGCGATGAAGGCCAACATGCAGGGCCTGCCGCGCCCGCAGGCGCCCAAGCCGCTGGTGGCCTGGCTGATCAGCCTGGCCTTCACCGTCGCGGTGATCTGCGCGCTGTCCTTCGCGGTTTATTACGGCATGGGCTGGATCCGCCCCGCCTTTGGCGCTTCGGCGGGTTATGTCGTGTTCCTGCTGCTGGTCGCGGCCTATGTCGGGCTGCTTTACGTCGCCTCGCGCGAGAAGCGGCTGGAGATGGAGGATCCGAACGCGCCGGTGACCAAACTGCCGCTGCCGGGGCCGACAATCCGCTCGGGGCTGCATTTCCTGCTGCCCGTGGTGGTGCTGGTCTGGGCGCTGATGGTCGACCGCCTGTCGCCCGGCCTCTCGGCTTTCTGGGCGGCGGCGTTCATGGTGTTCATCCTGATCACCCAGCGCCCAATCGAAGCGATCTTCCGCAACGAGGGCAATATCGCCGCCGCGGCGCAGCGCGGGTTCGGCGAACTGTTGGGCGGGCTTGAGGCCGGTGCGCGCAACATGATCGGCATCGGCATCGCCACGGCGACCGCCGGGATCATCGTCGGCGCAGTCAGCCAGACCGGCGTCGGTTCGGCCCTGGCCGACGTGGTCGAGGTGCTGTCGGGCGGCAATATCCTGGCCATCCTGTTCCTGACCGCGATCCTGTCGCTGATCCTGGGCATGGGCCTGCCCACCACGGCGAATTACATCGTGGTCTCGGCGCTGCTGGCGCCGGTGATCGTGACGCTGGGCCAGCAGAACGGGTTGATCGTGCCGCTGATCGCGGTGCACCTGTTCGTGTTCTATTTCGGCATCATGGCCGATGTGACGCCGCCGGTGGGGTTGGCCTCGTTCGCGGCCGCGGCGGTATCGGGCGGCGACCCGATCCGCACCGGGCTGGTCGCGTTCTTCTACAGCCTGCGCACGGCGGCGCTGCCCTTCCTGTTCATCTTCAACACCGACCTTCTGCTGATCAACGTGGACTGGGCGCACGGGATATTCGTGTTCATCGTGGCGACGATCGCGATGCTGCTATTTGCCGCCGCGACGCAGGGCTGGTTCCTGGCCCGAAACCAGGTCCATGAAACCATCATCCTGCTGCTGGTGGCCTTCACGCTGTTCCGGCCGGGCTTCTGGATGGACATGATCGTGCCGCCCTTCGAAAACGTGCCGCCGTCGCAACTGGCACAGGCGATGGGCGATGCCGAGGCGGGGCAGGACCTGCGCCTGACGATCAACGGGGTGAATGCGGTGGGCGATCCGATCACCTTTACCGCGCTATTGCCGGTGCCCGAAGGCGCGACTGGTGAGGAGAGGGTGGCCGCCGTCGGGCTCGACCTGATCGAGAGCGACGGCAAGGTGATCATCGACAACGCCGCCTTCGGCAGCCCGGCGCAGGATGCCGGCCTTGACTGGGACCAGGAGATTGTCGAGGTCTTCGCACCCGCCGAGCAGCCGACCAAATACTGGATGTACCTGCCGGCGCTGGCGGTTCTGGCGCTGGTGATCTTCCTGCAACGCGGCCGCGCCCGCCGCGTCGCCGCCACGGCCTGAGCGAGGGGAGCCGCGCCATGTTTGACAATGTCCTACTGCCGATCGACCTGACCCACCCGGAATCCTGGGAAAAGGCGCTGCCGATGGCGGTGAAGATGTGCGGCCACACCGGCACCTTGCACGTGCTCGGCATCGTGCATGACCTCGGTGCGGCGATGGTGGCAAGCTATCTGCCCGCCGGCTTCGAACAGGAGGCCCTGCAAAAGATGGAATTCGATCTCGAGACCTTCCGGGACGAGCGGATTCCCGAAGGCGTCAAGGCAAGGGTCCATGTCGGCCATGGCCATATTCCCGAAAAGGTGCTGGCGGCGGCCAGCGATGTCGCTGCCGACGTGATTGTGATGGCCTCGCACCCGCCGGACGACTTGCGCTCGATTCTCGTTGGCTCATATGCCGGCAAGGTCGTAAGACATTCCCCGATTCCCGTACTCGTGGTGCGGTGATGACAGACATGCGCCTGACGCGACAAACGAACGACCCGGCTGCGCCCCTCCTGCGCGGCGGGCGAGCAACAATAAGGACCCGCAATACATGACCCCCTTCGCCATCGCCGGCGTGCAGATGCACGTTTCGGCGCTGCATTCCAACGTCGAAGGCATGCGCCACCGGCTGGAAGTCCTGATGGCCCGTTTTCCCTGGACCCAGATGGTCCTGTTCTCGGAATTGGCGCCCTTCGGCCCGCTGGACCGTTTTGCGCAGCCGTTTCCGAATGACGCGCTCCAACAATTTCGCGACGACGCCCGCCGCTTTGGCATCTGGCTGATCCCTGGCTCGATGTTCGAACGGGCCGAAGACGGCCGCGTCTACAACACCTCGGTGGTGATCAACCCCGATGGCGACATCGTTGCCAAATATTCCAAGATGTTCCCGTTCCGGCCCTACGAGGCCGGCATCGCGGCGGGCACCGAATTCTGCGTCTTTGACGTGCCCGAGGTCGGGCGTTTCGGCCTGTCGATCTGCTATGACATCTGGTTCCCCGAAACCACACGGCAGCTGACCAGCGCCGGGGTCGAAGTGCTGCTGCACCCGGTGCTGACCGGCACCACCGACCGCGACGCCGAACTGGCCATCGCGCGCGCCACCGCGGCGCAGTTCCAGTGCTATGTCATCGACGTCAACGGCCTTGGCGCTGGCGGCGTCGGACGGTCGCTGGTGGTCGATCCGGCGGCGACGGTGCTGCACCAGTCGGCCGGGCAGGAGGACATGTTCCCGATCGAGGTCGACCTCGACCAGGTCCGCCGCCAGCGCGAGACCGGCATCAAGGGGCTGGGCCAGGTGCTGAAAAGCTTCCGCGACCGCGAGGCCGAGTTCAGCGTCTATGACCGCAGCAGCGGGGCCGATGCCTATCTGAAGACCCTCGGCCCGCTTGAGACTCCGCGGCAGGGGTCGACGCGCGGCCTGCACATGTCGGACCCGCGCACCGCGCTCAACCATACCGAACGGCCCGATATCCCGCCGCATAACCTGTCCGTCTTCCAGGGAAAGACCGGCTCGGACTGAGGGCGACGGAGGAGCGGACCATCAATCGCGTGAAGGAGGACCCAGCGATGAATGCCCAATCCGGAGACGGTTCGCTCCCATCCATTCGCGACTATTACAGTGCGACCCAGCTGCGCTCGGACCGATGGAGCGCGCTTCGCGAGGCGGCCGAGGGGCTGTTGCGCAGCGGCGACGAGGGCCGCAAGGGCAAGAAACTGCTGGAAACCGCGGCCCAGCTTTTCGAGGCGCTGGAACCGATCGAGGCCTACTGGGCGTTTCCGGGCGGCAGCAGCTTTGCGCATCTGCGCCGACTGCTTGATCACGGCAATTACGAGGATCTGCTGACCTCGGTGCGCCGGGTGGCGCGGGCGCTGACCTCGGGCGCCTATCGCCGCCGGGCGATCCCGCTGTCCTCGGACGAGGCCGATAACGAGGATTACGAAGACGAAGCCTCGCTGGCGCCCGAGGCGCGGGCGCTGGGCCGGCCCTATTTCGAGGTGCTGATCGTCGACGAGGTCAATGAACACCAGGAACGGTTCCTGCGCCACAGCCTGCAACGGATGCGGCGAATGGAAGATCCCTTCATCTACGAACCGGTGGTGGTGCCCTCGCTGGAAGACGCGCTGATCGGCATCCTGTTCAACCACAACGTGCAGGCCGTCGTGGTCCGGCCCGGCCTGACGCTGAAGTCGAAAAACGCGCTGCCGGTGATCAGCCAATATTTGAAATGGGTGGGCGACGAAGAAGAGGTCGACGCGATCCAGCCCTATGAATACGGGCCCGAAGCCTGCCGGCTGATCGCCAAGATCCGGCCCGAGCTGGACGCCTATCTGATCACCGACCGGTCGGCGGAAGATATCGCGGGGCTGGACCTTGGCCGCTGCCGCCGCGTTTTTTACAACCAGGAAGACTTTCTGGAGCTGCACCTGAACATCCTGCGCGGCGTCGGGCGGCGGTACAAGACGCCGTTCTTCACCGCGCTCAAGGAATATTCCAAGCAACCCACCGGCGTGTTCCATGCCATGCCGATCAGCCGCGGCAAGTCGATCTCGCGGTCGCATTGGATCCAGGACATGGGCGCGTTTTACGGTCCCAACATCTTCCTTGCCGAAACCTCGGCCACCTCCGGCGGGCTCGACAGCCTGCTCGAGCCGCGCGGACCGATCAAGGAAGCGCAGGACATGGCGGCGCAGGCCTTTGGGTCGAAACACACCTATTTCGCCACTAACGGCACCTCGACCTGCAACAAGATCGTGGTGCAGGCGCTGATCCGCCCCGGCGACATCGTGCTGGTCGACCGTGACTGCCACAAGTCGCACCATTACGGCATGGTGCTGGCGGGGGCGAATGTCGTCTACATGGACAGCTATCCGCTGCACGAATATTCGATGTATGGCGCGGTGCCCACCAGCGAGATCAAGCATCAGCTGCTCAGGCTGAAGGCGGCGGGCAAGCTGGACAAGGTGCGGATGATCACCCTGACCAACTGCACCTTCGACGGCGTGGTCTATAACGTCGAGCGTGTGATGGAGGAATGCCTCGCCATCAAGAAGGACCTGGTGTTCCTGTGGGACGAGGCGTGGTTTGCCTTTGCCCGGTTCGAACCGACCTATCGCCAGCGCACCGCAATGAGCACCGCCAACGCGCTGCGGCAAAAGCTGAAGGCGCCCGAAGCTGCCGCCGCCTGGGAGGCGCAGCAGGCCAAGCTGGCGGATGCGGACGAGGCCAAGTGGCTGAACACCCGGCTGGTGCCGCCGCCGGACGCCCGGGTCCGGGTCTATGCCACGCAATCCACCCACAAGACCCTGACCTCGCTGCGGCAGGGCTCGATGATCCATGTCAACGATCAGGATTTCAAAGGCGAGGTCGAGCAGGCCTTTCACGAAGCCTTCATGACCCACACGTCCACTTCGCCCAATTACCAGATCATCGCCTCGCTGGATGTCGGGCGGCGGCAGGTCGAACTGGAGGGGTTCGAGTTCGTGCAGAGGCAGGTGGAAAGCGCCATGGCGATCCGCCGCGCGGTGTCCACGCATCCGCTGCTGCAGAAGTATTTCAAGGTGCTGACGGTGGCCGACGTGATCCCCGAGACCTATCGATCCACCGCGTCGACCCATTATTACGACCCCAAGCAGGGCTGGACCGACAAATGGGCGATGTGGGCCGAGGACGAATTCGTGCTGGACCCGACACGCATCACCCTGGCGGTGGGCGGCACCGGCTGGGATGGCGACACGTTCAAGACCAAGATCCTGATGGACAAATACGGGATCCAGATCAACAAGACCTCGCGCAACACCGTCTTGTTCATGACCAATATCGGCACCACGCGGTCTTCGGTCGCCTATCTGATCGAGGTGCTGGTCGAGATCGCGAACGAGCTGGACGACCTGCTGGACGACGCCTCGAAGATGGAAAAGCGGTCCTTCGAAAACCGCGTCGCCGCGCTGATCGAACACGTGCCGCCGCTGCCCGATTTCAGCCGCTTCCACGACGCGTTCCGTGCCGGGGGAGACACGCCCGAAGGCGATATCCGCACCGCGTATTTCCTCGCCTATGACGAGGACAAATGCGACTATCTCGCGCTGGACGACGGCCTGATGAAACGGCTGGAAAGCGGCGAGGAACTGGTCTCGACCAGCTTTATCATCCCCTATCCGCCGGGCTTTCCGATCCTGGTGCCGGGGCAGGTGATCAGCCCCGAAATCCTGCAATTCATGCGGGCGCTGGATGTCAGCGAAATCCACGGATACCGCGCCGATCTGGGTCTGCGCGTGTTCACCAAGGAAGCGCTCGACGCGCTGTCCAAAAAATAAACCGACGGGAGGTCCAAGGAATGGTCAAGAAAACGCTCAAGAACATCTCGGAAATCCGCCGGTATTTCCACACCAACAAGGATCCGATCTATTTCGTGTCCGCGACCAACTTCAACCTGCTGGGGCTGGACGAGTGGGTGAAGAACTTCAAGTATATCTGCTATATGGACTGTTTCGACGGGCGTCACCCGAACGTGCTGTGCCCCTCGGAAATGCCGCATGACGAATTCCAGTCGATCGAGGACATCAACAACTACCTGCTGCAGCACAAGGAGGTGGTCGATTACGTGAAGGCGCGCGGCGGCAAGCCGAAATTCGTCTTCCTGATGTTCGACGAGAAGACCGAGAAACTGGCCAAGGATCTTGGTGGCGAGGTCTGGTTCCCCAAGGCCAAGCTGCGCACCGCGATGGATAACAAGATCGAAACGGTCCGCGTCGGCAACAAGGCCGATGTGCCCTCGGTTCCCAACACCCTGTCCGAGGTGAAGGACTATGCCCATCTGCAGGAGATCTGCAAAAAGGCCGGGCTGGGCGATGACCTGGTGCTGCAATCGGCCTTTGGCGATAGCGGCCACACCACGTTCTTCATCAAGTCCGAGGCCGATTTCCGCAAATACGAACACGAGATCGTCGGCGAGGGCGAGATCAAGATCATGAAGCGGATCGATTGCCGCGGCTCGGCGATCGAGGCCTGCGCCACGTCGCAGGGCACTATCGTTGGCCCGCTGATGACGGAACTGGTGGGGTTCAAGGAGCTGACCCCCTACCGGGGCGGCTGGTGCGGCAACGAGATCTTCTCGACCGCGTTCAGCCCCAAGCAGCGGCAGAAGGCGCGCGAGCTGACCTTCCAGTTCGGCGAGCAGCTGAGGAAAGAGGGCTATCGCGGTTATTTCGAGCTGGATTTCCTGATCGACAAGAAGAACGACGATATCTGGCTGGGCGAGCTGAACCCGCGTATTACCGGCGCTTCGTCGATGACCAACCACGCCGCCTTTGCCCATGCCGACGCGCCGCTGTTCCTGTTCCACCTGCTTGAATTCTCGAAGAAACCCTTCGATCTGGACGTGGACGAACTGAACGCGCGCTGGTCCGATCCCGACATGATCGACAGCTGGTCGCAGATGGTGATCAAGCACACCGAGGACAGCGTCGACATCATCACCGAGGCGCCGCAATCGGGCATTTACCGGATGACGCCGGAAGGCAAGGTGGTGTTCAACCGCTTTGACTATCACCGCCGCGCGGTCGAGACCGAGGACGAGGCGTTTTTCCTGCGTATCTCCAACGTGGGCGATTATCGTTACGAGGGCGCCGACCTTGGCATTCTGGTCACCCGCGGCCGGTCGATGACACCAAGCTTTCAGCTGACCGACAAATCCAAGCGCTGGATCGACGGGATCAAGGCCTGTTATAAGGCGCGCCAGCTTCCCTCGGCGCAAACCTTCGAGGATCCGGCGTTCAAGATCATGTAAGGCTGAAATCCGGCCTGCTGCCCGCGTCGCAGGCACAGGGCACAGGTGAGCGGCGGCACTGCCGAGGCGGATCTCAAAGTGGCCGCGCAACGGATTCCATGTCGTCCGGTTGGCGACGCGCAGGATGACGAGCGAGGACCAATGTGCTGCAACTCATTCGCACCTGTCTGCTGACGCTATGGGCCGTGGGGCCGGTCGCCGTCGCCGCGTGCGGCGGTGCGCAAGACCCCAGCCGGATCGCGACCGGCGCCTACCACCTTGTCCTGCCGGATGGATGGCAGGGTGGACCCGCTGTTATCTATCTGCATGGCTACGGCAGCAGCAGTGCCAAAGTTCTGGGAACAACGACTCTGGTCGAAGGGTTCACCGGGCGCGGTTATGCGTTCATTGCGCCCACCGCGCTGCCCTGGCGCGAAGGCAATCCCACGGACTGGGCCATCCGGGACGGATGGGTGGCGTACCCGCGTAACGACCTGCAATTCCTGAGCGACGTGCTGAACGATGCGGTCGCACGCGTGGCGGTGGACCCGGACCGGGTGTTGTTGACGGGCTTTTCCCGCGGCGGGTCAATGGTGTGGGAGGCCGCCTGCCTGCACCCGACCCTGGCCCGCGGCTATGCTGCCGTCGCGGGAGGATTCTGGCTGCCGGAGACCAGGGACTGTATCGGCCCTGTCGATCTCCTGCATATTCACGGTTTTTCCGATCAGGTGGTGCCTTTGGAAGGTCGCACGATCGACAACCCTGGACTGGGGCGGTTTACGCAGGCCGATATCTGGAGCGGACTACAACTCTGGCGGCGCACCAACGGCTGTCCTTCCAAACCGTCCGGCCACGATGCGAGCGGTGAAATTTGGCGCAGGTGGTGGAGCTGTGATGCCGGCAGCGTGGAGGTCGTGTTGCATCCCGGTGGGCACGGGTTTCCCAGCCAATGGGCAAATCTTGTCCTCGATTGGTTCGAGGGGCTCGAACGGTGACACGACATGTTCCCACCGACAGATGCACCGGCGCGTGTTCCGGGCGCGGGTGGTCACGGAATTAGGTCAATGCTGTGGGGGAACCGCGCCCGGCTCTGCCGGCTTATCCTAAGTCGGATCAACCTCGGCGGAGGCCGTGGCCGGTTCGGCTCCGGCCCTTGCCCTTCCACCCCATTCAGGCGATGAAACCCCATGTCCCTGACCTTCACCGCCCTCAGCGAAGACGCGCCCGGCCCCAAATGGGCCGGCCTGTTTTCGGCATATCGCGACTCCTACCTCGCCTGGTGGGAACGCGAGGGCATCGGGGTGCGGCCCACCTATATGGAGGGGCTGAACGCGCTGCGCCGGCATATGCCCGAGCTGGTGCCGCTTTACGAACAGCTGGTCGAGCTTGCCGGCGGTGGCGACCGCGAGGCCCGGTTCCTCAGCTTCTACTGCCCGCCGCGCTATCTATCCGGCTGCAGCCAGGCGATCTGGCCCGGTGACCGGCCGCTGATCGTGCGGAACTACGACTATAACCCTGCCGCCGTCGACGCGGTGTTGCTGAAAACCGGCTGGCAGGGGCGCAGGGTCATCGGCATGTCGGACGGCCTTTTCGGCCTGGTGGACGGCATGAACGAGGATGGGCTGGCGGTATCGCTGACCTTTGGCGGCCGGCAGGAGGTTGGCCCCGGCTTTGGCGTGCCGTTGATCCTGCGGTACATCCTGCAAACCTGCCGCACCACGGCCGAGGCGCAGGAGGTGCTGGTGCGGGTGCCCAGCCATATGAGCTATAACGTCACCGTGCTGGACCGCGACCGCCGCTTTGTGACCGCCTATCTGGCCCCGGACCGGCGCACCGTGATCAGCCATGCCGCGGTGGCGACCAACCACCAGGAGCGCGTCGAGTGGAACATTCACGCCCGCGTCACCGCCACGGTCGAGCGCGAGCGCTATCTGTTGCAGCGCCTGACGCTGCATACCGAGCCCGAGCACAAGTTCATCCGCGCCTTCCTGCGCCCGCCGCTGTATTCCCTGGCCTTCGACCGCGGCTTTGGCACCCTCTACACTGCGGCCTATCGGCCTGCGGAGGGCCAGGTCGATCTGTTCTGGCCGGGCCGGCAATGGACCAAGAGCTTCGACGCGTTCGAAGAAGACCAGACGCATATCACCTATCCGGTTCCAGACTGAACAATCGCGCCGAAAGCCACTTGGCGGCGCAGGGCGTTGCCAGGGGAACCTAAACCCTTGCTGCGGTTGCCATAAGGCTTGTTCCGACGGCCGCGCTGTCGTTAGCTGGTCCATGGAAACCCAATTGCCGGCCCAGGCCGGGCAACCGAAAGTGCCGGTATATGTCATTCACGCTGAAACAGTTGCGCTATTTCGTTGCGGTCGCCGAAAAGGGCTCGGTCATCGGCGCGGCACAGACGCTGTCAATCTCGCAATCCGCGGTCACGGAGGCGTTGAAAAACCTCGAGGCCGATCTGGGCGTGACATTGTTCGAGCGTCATGCCCGCGGGCTGAACATCACCCACAGCGGCCACCAGTTTTTGCGCCACGCCACCAAGATCCTGTCGGACGTGTCCGGGGCGCGGCGCGCGTTCAAGAAACCACCGGGGAAAACCTCGGGCCGGCTGAACATCGGGGTGACCTCGCTGATGGCGGGCTATGTGATGTCCGATCTGCTGTCCCGCTACCGCCGGATGAACCCGTCGGTCACGGTTTCGGCGCTGGAGGATTCCGGCGAATACCTGGAACATCTGCTGATCGGCGGCGAACTGGATGTGGCCGTCATGGTGATTTCCAACCTGCGTGACCGAATGGCGCTGCAATCCGAGATCCTCGATGTCTCGGCCTTCCGCCTGTGGCTGCCGCTCGAGCACAAGTTGGCCAGGCGGGAGAGCATCGGGCTGGACGACGTCGCGCGCGAGCCGCTGATCATGCTGAACGTGGACGAGATGGAAGAAGAGGCGGTCAAGCTGTTGTCGGCCTTCGGTCAAAAGCCGCAGATCGCGTTCCGGACCCGCAGCGTCGAGGCGGTGCGCAGCCTGGTCGCCACCGGGGCGGGGGTGGCGCTGTTGCCGGACCTGGTCTATCGGCCCTGGTCGCTGGATGGCGACCGGATCGAAAGTCGCGATGTCTCGGGCGCCTTGCCCATCGTTCAGGTTGGTGTGGTGTGGCGGCGCGGGCTGCCGCTGTCGACGGCGGTGCGCGACTTTATCTCGCTTGCGCGGATGGGACAGGCGGGCAAACATCTGCGGCTTTAGCCGGTACGAGCTATCGGAAATTCCGAATGCCAGTTTCTGATTAATGAATTTGCGAACGCAGAGGCGTCTTACCATAGTGACCATGCGGCAAATGAATCGTGCGCCTGAACAGCGGGCGATTCTGGATCGCGCCCCGGCATGCGACCGGGTCAAAACCAAAATCATCTTGGGCAACCGGCGGCGCCGGCTGGTCAGTTCTGACCGGCCAGTGGGGCCACGCGGATCGCCCCGCAGGGAGATTGCTATGAAGCAGAGAGTCATCACAGCCGTGGTCAGTTCGATCACCGCCGCCTCGGTTGCAACCGTCGCGCCGGCGCAAATATCCGAGATCGGCGAAGGCGAGGGCGCGCTGTCGATTGTCGCCTGGGCCGGGTATATCGAGCGCGGCGAGACCGACGCGAATTTTGACTGGGTGACCAAGTTCGAAGACGCCACCGGCTGCATGGTTTCGGTCAAAACCGCCAACACCTCGGACGAAATGGTGGCCCTGATGAACGAGGGTGGCTTTGACCTGGTGACCGCCAGCGGCGATGCCTCGCTGCGGATGATCGCGGGCAAGCGGGTTCAGCCGATCAATATCGACCTGATCCCGTCCTGGGACACCGTGGACGAGCGGCTGAAGGAAGCGCCCTGGCATTATGTCGACGGCCAGCACTATGGCACACCCTATATGTGGGGGCCCAACGTGCTGATGTACAACACCGAAGCCTTTGCCGAGCCGCCGACTTCCTGGAGCGTGGTGTTCGAGGAAACCACCCTGGCCGACGGTCAGTCGAACAAGGGCCGGGTCCAGGCCTATGACGGGCCGATCCACATCGCCGATGCGGCCAACTACCTGATGTATCACCAGCCCGACCTGGGCATCGTCGACCCCTATGAACTGTCGCCCGACCAATATGCCGCCGCGCTGGATCTGCTGCGTGGCCAGCGCGAACTGGTCAGCCGCTACTGGCACGACGCGTTCATCCAGATCGACGATTTCAAGAACGAAGGGATGGCCGCCTCCGGGTCCTGGCCGTTCCAGGTAAACCTCTTGCAGGCCGATAATGTCCCCGTGGCCTCGGTGGTCCCGCAGGAAGGCGCGACGGGATGGGCCGATACCACCATGCTGCACGTCGATTCCGAGCATCCGAACTGCGCCTATATGTGGATGGAACACACGCTCAGCTCGAACCTGCAATCCGATCTCTCGGTCTGGTTCGGGGCGGTTCCGTCGGTTCCGGCCGCCTGTTCCGACGGATCGGGCATGCAGACCCAGGAAGGCTGTGACGCCAACGGCCTTGCCCAGTTCGAAAAGATCAAGTTCTGGAAGACTCCGGTGGCCAATTGCGAAAGCCAGGACGAATGCGTGCCCTATTACCGATGGGTGTCGGATTATATCGGTGTGATCGGCGGCCGCTGATCTTCTGCAACCCCGTCCGTGCCGCCTTGGGGCGGCACGGGCCAAGACCGGACCATTTCCATGTCAGCCGTAACTTTTGCGAACGTCTCGCGCCACTTCGGGGCGGTGAGGGCGGTGGATGGCGTCAGCCTTGAAATTGCCGAGGGCGAGTTCTTTGCCATGCTGGGGCCATCCGGCTCGGGTAAAACCACCTGCCTGCGCCTGATCGCCGGGTTCGAACGGCCCACCGGCGGGGACATCCGGATTTTCGGAGAAGCGGTGGCCGATCTGCCGCCCTACAAGCGTCACGTGAACACCGTGTTCCAGGATTACGCGCTGTTTCCGCATCTCAACGTCATCGACAACGTCGCCTATGGTCTCATGATCGCCGGCGAGGGCAAGAAAGCGCGTCACGCGGCGGCCGAGGCGGCGTTGGAGATGGTGCGGCTGGACGGTTACGGCAGCCGCAAGCCCTCGGAACTGTCGGGCGGTCAGCGCCAGCGGGTGGCGCTGGCGCGGGCGCTGGTCAACAAACCGCGGGCGCTGTTGCTGGATGAACCGCTGGGGGCGCTGGACCTCAAGCTGCGCGAACAGATGCAGGAGGAGTTGAAGGGCCTGCAACGGCAATTGGGGATCACCTTTGTCTTCGTCACCCATGACCAGGGCGAGGCACTGTCGATGGCGGACCGCATCGCCGTGTTCAACGAGGGCAAGATCATCCAGGTGGGCGCGCCCGAAGATATCTATTTCCGGCCCGAAGTGCCGTTTGTCGCCGATTTCGTCGGCTCGTCCAACGTGCTGCCGGCGGCATTGGTGGCACGGCTGACGGGCCAGACCCGCCCGGCGGCGATCCGGCCCGAACGAGTCCGCTTGGCGACCGAAGGGCCGCTGCGGGCGCGGGTCACCGGCCTCAGCTTCCTGGGGCACAACACGCGGGTGAGCTTCGAGGCCGAGGGCACCCGGCTGACCGCGCTGCTGCCGCAGGACGCGCCGCGCCCGGCAGAGGGCGACGAGGTGGCGCTGACCTGGGCCGAGGATGACCTGCACCTGATGCGGGCCGGGACATGAGCATGGCCGGAACCAGCTTCAGCCAACCGACGACCGCCCAAAGCGAGGGGGTCGGCACGCGGCTGTCCGACACGCTGTGGCGGCGTCCGGCGCTGCTGTTGATCCTGCTGCTGCTGCCGCCGGTGCTGTGGCTGGGGATCATCTATCTGGGCTCGCTGTTCGCGCTGCTGCTGCAGAGCTTTTTCTCGATCGACCATTTCAGCGGCGTGATCCGCTATGAATTTACCCTGGCGACCTATGCCGAACTGTTCACGCCGGCGAATTTCGACATCATCCTGCGCACCATCACCATGGCGATCTGCGCCACGCTGGCGTCGGCGACGATTGCCTTTCCCATCGCCTATTACGCGGCGCGCTTCGCCAAGGGGCGGTGGCGGGCGGTGTTCTATCTGGGCATCATGATGCCGCTCTGGTCCAGCTACCTGGTCAAGATCTATGCTTGGAAGCTGATCCTCGCCAAGGAAGGCATTCTGACCTGGGCCTTGGAAGGGCTGCGTCTGAACTGGCTGCTTGACGCGTATCTGGCACTGCCGGTGGTTGGCGGCAATTCGCTTTCGGTCAGCACCACGGGCACCTTCATCGTGTTTGTCTATGTCTGGATGCCCTTCATGATCCTGCCGATCCAGGCGGCGCTGGAACGGGTGCCGACCTCGATGCTGGAAGCATCGGGCGATCTGGGCGCGCGACCTGGCCAGACCTTTCGTTACGTGCTGTTTCCGCTGGCGCTGCCGGGGATCGTCGCCGGATCGATCTTTACCTTCTCGCTGACGCTGGGCGATTACATCATCCCGCAGATCATCGGCACCTCGCGCCTGTTCATCGGGCAGGCGGTCTATCAGCACCAGGGCATCGCCGGAAACATCCCGCTGGCCGCCGCCTTTGCGGTCGTGCCGATCGTGATCATGGCGCTGTATCTGTGGGGGGCAAAACGCATGGGGGCTTTCGATGCACTCTGATCGCGCCTCACTCCCGCTGAAGATCGCGGTGGTCGCGGGGCTGCTGTTCCTGCACCTGCCGATCCTGCTGATCTTCGTCTATGCCTTCACCACCGAGGAAAAGAGCTTTGCCTGGCCGCCACCGGGACTGACGTTGAAATGGTTCGCGGTCACCTGGAACCGGCCGGACGTCTGGGAGGCCCTGACGCTGTCGGTCAAGGTGGCCTCGATCTCGACGGTGGTGGCAATGATCCTTGGCACGCTCTGCGCCGCCGCGGTCAGCCGCACCCGGTTTTTCGGCCGCGAGACGATTTCGCTGCTGGTGATCCTGCCCATCGCTTTGCCGGGGGTGGTGACCGGGATCGCCCTGCGCTCGGCCTTTTCCATCGCCGAAATCCCGTTCAGCACCTGGACCATCGTTCTGGGCCACGCGACCTTCTGCGTGGTGATCGTCTATAACAACGCGGTTGCCCGGTTCCGGCGCACCAGCGGCAGCCTGATCGAGGCATCGATGGACCTGGGCGCCAACATGTTCCAGACCCTGCGCCACGTGATCCTGCCCAATATCGCCACCGCGCTGGTGGTGGGCGGCATGCTGGCCTTCGCGCTCAGCTTTGACGAGGTGATTGTGACCACCTTCACCGCCGGGCAGCAACAAACGCTGCCGATCTGGATGCTGGAAGAGCTGGTGCGCCCGCGCGAGCGGCCGGTCACCAACGTGGTGGCGATGATCGTGGTGGTCGTAACCCTGCTGCCCATCCTGGGCGCCTATTATCTCACGCGCGGCACCGAACAGGTTGCCGGACAAGGAAAATAACGGAGGATACCCATGCAGACCAAGATGCTGATCGGTGGCGCACAGGAGGCAGGCACCGAGACCGAGGAACAGGTTCTGAACCCGCGCACCGGCAAGCTGATCCTGGCAATGCCCGAGGCGGACCTGGACCAGGTCAACCGCGCGGTGGCGGCGGCCCGGGCGGCGTTTCCCGGCTGGGCGCGGACCGCGCCGGGCGAACGCTCGGCCAAGTTGCTGGCGCTGGCCGACGCGATCGAGGCGCGGGCCGAGGAGTTTGCCAAGCTCGAGTCGCTGAATTGCGGCAAGCCCATCAACGAGGTGCTCAACGAGGAGGTCCCGGCGGTGGTCGATTGTTTCCGCTTCTTCGCCGGCGCCGTGCGCAACATGCAGGGGCCGGTGGCAGGGGAATATATGGCCGGCCATACCTCGATGATCCGGCGCGACCCGATTGGCGTCGTGGCTTCGATTGCGCCCTGGAACTACCCGATGATGATGATGGCCTGGAAGCTGGCCCCGGCCCTGGCCGGGGGCAATACGGTGGTGATGAAACCCTCGGAACAGACACCGCTGACCGCGCTGCTGATGGCTGAGATCATCGCCGGGCTGTTTCCCGAAGGCGTGGTGAACGTGATCGTGGGGCAGGGGGCCAGCGTTGGCAACGCGCTGATCAACCACCCCGAGGTGGACATGGTGTCGATCACCGGCGATGTCGCCACCGGCAAGAAGGTGCTGCAGGCGGCGTCGAAATCGGTAAAGCGTACGCATCTCGAACTTGGCGGCAAGGCGCCGGTGATCGTGATGGACGATGCCGACCTTGGCCGGGTGGTCGAGGGGCTGCGCGCCTTCGGCTATTACAACGCGGGACAGGATTGCACCGCCGCCTGCCGGATTTATGCCGGGCCGAAGATCTACGACAACCTGGTCGCCGATCTGACCGGTGCGGTCTCTTCCATCGTCTTCGACAATGCCGATGACACGCTGAATGAAATCCCGCCGCTGATCTCTCAGCGCCAGCGCGACCGGGTGGCCAGCTTTGTCCAGCGCGCCTCGGAATTGAAACATATCGAAATCACCACCGGCGGTGAACTCGCCGGAGGCAGCGGGTTTTACTATCAACCCACGGTGGTGGCGGGCGCCCTGCAAAGCGACGAGATCGTGCAGCGCGAGGTGTTCGGCCCGGTGGTTTCGGTGACGCGGTTTGACGATGCCGACACCGCGGTGGCCTGGGCCAATGACAGCCAATACGGTCTGGCCTCGTCGGTCTGGACCGGGGATATCGGCCGCGCGCTCGATATCTCGGCGCGGCTGCAATATGGCTGCACCTGGGTGAACACCCATTTCATGCTGGTCAATGAAATGCCCCATGGCGGGCTCAAGCAATCGGGCTATGGCAAGGACTTGTCGATGTACGCGCTGGAGGATTATACCGTCGCCCGCCACGTGATGATCGCGCACTGAGGCCACGAAAACGGGCGCGTGCCGGTCAAGCGATGGCCGCCGGCACGCTGTGTGTCGCGGCCGCACCGGGCGATGGGCCCGGTGCGATCAGCGCTGGTCCGGTTCGCCGTGCGCCTGAAGGTTGCCCACCGCCATGCCCGCGGTAAAGCCGTGCACGAGGGTGGACAGCAGGATGGTAAAGCCAACCAGCGCCCACAACTGTTCCTTGTCCCAGAACTCGACCTTCCCGGCCGCATAGGCAAGGTAGTAGATCGAGCCGATGCCGCGCACGCCATAGGCCGCCACCACCCAGTGTTCGCGCCCCTTCAGCGGCGAACCCGCCAGCGCGATCCAGCCGGTCAGCGGACGAATGAGGAAAACCAGCGCCACCGCGATCGCGGCCGAGGCAAGGCTGAGCTGGCTTAACAGCGCGGGCAGCACGGCACCCAGCGCCACCAAAAGCACGGCGGTCAACGCATGTTCGATCGCCTCGGTAAAATCGTGAAGCCGGCGGTGAAACTGGTGATCCGCCTCGACGCGCCGCACCGTCAGTCCGGTGACCGCGACGGCGATGAAGCCATAGCCCTCGACCAGTTCGGTGGTGCCATAGCACAGCAGAACGCCGGCCAGGGCGACCACGCCCGAGGCGGTATCGGCCAGCGGCGCCCGCCGGGGCAGCACGAACAGGATCTGGCCCAGCGCCCAGCCGCCAGCCGCGCCCATCGCGGCGCCCACCGCAATCCGCCACAGAATGTCCCGGCCGATCCATTCCAGCCCCCAGGTGCCGGGGGCAAAGCCCTCGGCCGCCACCAGCAGGCCAAGATAGACAAAGGGAAAGGCCAGGCCGTCATTGATCGCCGCCTCGGTTGTCAGCGCAAAGCGGACCGGATGTTCGTTGCCCTCCAGCGGCGGACCGACCTGCACATCCCCGGCCAGCACCGGGTCGGTCGGGGCCAGCACCGCGCCCAGCAGGATGGCGCCGGCCACCGTCATCCCGGCCCAGCTGTATCCCAGCAAGGCAATTGCGAAGATGGTCAGCGGCATGGTGATCGCCAGCAGCCGGATTGTCGGCCCCCAGCGAGAAAGGCTGGACAGATCGTCGATCCTGAGCCCGGTGGCAAACAGCGCCACGATAACCGTCAGTTCCGCCACCAACTCCCAGGGCAGCGCATTGCTGCGCGGATCGGGGATTTGCGGCAGGCCCGGAACCACGGCAAAGGCCAGCATCCCGATCAGGATCAGCAGCCCCGACGCCGCGGGCTCCCGGTTGCTGAAGAAACGCGGCAGCCAATAGGCCAGAATAATAGTGGCGCCGACGGCGCCAAGGGCGATGTGATAGCCCTCGAACCCGAAGAATGAGCCGTCGTTCATGAAGTGCCTGTTGTTCCCGGACCCGCGAGATTGTCCGCGACACTGGCACAGGTTCGTCAATTGGCGCAATCGGGGATCGTTTCGCAGTCCGGCCTTCCTGTTGCCGTTGACCGCCTTCCTGCGATGGCCACAGCCCCTTTTTCGTCGGGTGCAAGACCCGGCGGCGACGTCAGCGGCCAGCGCTCGCCCAAAACCTGCGCCGGCGCGGCGATGTCTGGAAGCGCCGCCTCTTGCCGCCCTGTTGTTACATTTCTTTTACCCGACCATCACGAAGCGGTCATGGAACTGGATCAATCGCTTTCTGTCTTCCCAATTTAACGCAGAGAGCATCGCATGACCTTCAAGTCTGTCTGTTTGACCTCGGTTCTCGCCCTGACCGCGGGTCAGGCGCTGGCCGAGACAAATTTCAATCGGATATCTTCCTTTGCAACGCCGCGGAACAACGCCGATACCGCGGCGGAATCCGCCGCCGAGATCATCGCGGCATCCGATGACGGGCTGACCCTGGTCTATACCGACAGCCCGCTTGGGGCGATTGGCATGATCGACATTACCGATCCGGCCAAGCCGCAACCCAAGGGTACGGTTGATATGGATGGTGAGCCAACGTCGGTGACGGTGATCGGCAATACCGCCTTTGTCGCGGTCAACACCTCGCAATCCTATACCGCCCCCTCGGGCAAGCTGGTCTCGGTCGATCTGGCGGACGGAACGGTCACCGGCAGCTGCGACCTTGGCGGACAGCCCGATTCCGCCGCGCATACCGATGCCGGCGACCTGGTCGCCGTGGCGATCGAAAACGAACGCGACGAAGATCTCGGCGATGGACGTGTCGGCCAGATGCCGGCGGGGTACATGGTGACAATTGCCGTTGCCGATGAGGCGCTGGATTGCGGCAGCTTGGTGCAGATCGACCTGACCGGCCTGACCGAGATTGCCCCCGAGGATCCGGAACCGGAATTCGTCGATATCAACGGGCTCGGCGAAATCGCGGTGACGCTGCAGGAAAACAACGCCATCGTGGTGCTGAATGCCGACGGTTCGGTGCTGTCGCAGTTTTCAGCCGGGGCGGTCGACCTGAACGGAATCGACGCCACCGATGAACGCGCCGCGCTGATTTTCACCGAAAGCCAGCCAGGCCGACTGCGTGAACCCGACGGCCTGCAATGGATCGACGATGACCATTTCATGCTTGCCAATGAAGGCGATATGGATGGTGGTTCGCGTTCGATCACGGTGTTCCACAAGGATGGGACGCTGGTGTGGGAATCGGGCGCCGGGTTCGAAACGCCGATCATCCAGGCCGGCCACTATCCCGACCGGCGGTCGGATGCCAAGGGCGTTGAGCCCGAAGGCATGGAGATCGCCAAGTTCGGCGATGTGACCTATGCCTTCATCCTGTCCGAGCGCGCCTCGACCGTGTCAGTCTATGACGTAAGCGATCCGGCCAACCCGGTGTTCACCCAGCTGCTGCCCTCGGGCATTTCGCCCGAAGGCGCCATCGCGATTCCGTCGCGCGGATTGCTGGCGACCGCAAACGAGGTCGACCTGGGGGAAGACGGCGGCGTTCGCGCCCATGTGATGCTGTATGAATTGCAGAACGCCCCGGCCGCCTATCCGCAGCTGACCTCTGCCGGGGCAGAGGAGTTGATCGGCTGGGGCGCGATTTCGGGCATGGTGGCAGCGGATGACGGCATGATCTATGCCGTCAATGACAGCTTCTATGGGTACCAGCCGCGCATCTTCACCATCGACCCGGCGCAGCAGCCGGCCCGGATCATCGCCGCTACCGAGATCACCCGAGGTGGCCGCCCGGCGCAGAAACTCGATCTGGAAGGGATCACCACCGACGGCGAGGGCGGTTTCTGGGTGGCCTCCGAAGGCCGGAGCGATCGCCTGACCCCGCATGCCATCTATCACCTGAACAGCGCGGGCGAGATCACCCGGGAAATCGCGATACCACCCGCGCTGGCCGCGGTCGAGAAACGCTTTGGCTTCGAAGGGATCACCCAGGTTGGCAACACGCTGTGGCTGGCGGTGCAGCGCGAATGGGGCGATGATGCCAAAGGGTTCGTCAAGCTGGTTGCCTATAACATCGAGACCGAGAAATGGGGCGCCGTGCTGTATCCCCTGGATCCGGTTGATACCGGCTGGATCGGCCTGTCGGAAATCGTGGCACATGGCGATCATGTCTATCTCGTCGAGCGAGACAACCAGATCGGCGATGCCGCGAAAATCAAGCAGATCACGCGCGTTGCCCTGTCCGAGATGCAGCCGGCGCCGCTGGATGGAGAGTTGAAGGTGGTGACCAAGGAGGTCGTGCGCGATCTGATCCCCGATCTTGCGGCCAATGCCGGCTATGTCGTCGACAAGGTCGAGGGCCTGGCGATCGCTACGGATGGCACCGTCTTTGTCTCCACCGACAATGACGGCGTCGATGACAGTTCGGGCGAGACCTTTTTCTGGACCGTCGGCAAGTTCTGACACGCCGCGCAGCTGTTTCGCGGTGTTTCGGGCGGGCGCGTGAGGCGCCCGCCTTTCGTTACCACCTTGCTACAAATGTCTCATCCTCCGTTCACCAAGCAGGCATAGGGCGCCGTTGGACGAGCCGCTGTCGGCGCTGGATGCCAAGATCCGCGTGTCGCTGCGCGACGACATCCGCAGCATCCAGCGTGAATTGGGGATCACCACGATCTTTGTCGCCCATGATCAGGAAGAAGCCCTGTCGATCTCGGACCGCGTCGTCGTCATGTACCAGGGCCGCGCCGACCAGATCGGCGTGCCGGCCGAGATCGACAACCGCCCCGACACCCGGTTTGTTGCCGGCTTCGTCGGCCATCTGAACACTTTCGAGGCGCAGGTCGGGGAAAACGGCGCAGTGCGCTTTGCCGGGCACAGCCTGCCCGGCAAGGCCGCGACCTTGAGGGCCGGCGCAGCGGTCACCGTTGCGCTGCGCCCCGAGACATTGTCGCTGGCCCCGCGAAACGGCGATGACCTGCGGGTCGAGGGGCGGGTGCTACACACCAGTTTTCTGGGCTCGGTGATCCGCGCCCAGGTCGAGGTGGCCGGGCAGGCGGTGTCGGTCGACCTGTTCAACCAATCCAATGGCGGCGACCTGCCACAGCCCGGACAGGACCGGGCCCTGTGGTTCTCGCGTGATGATCTGCTGGTGCTGCCGGCCTGAGCGTAATTTCGGGATCGGGCAGCCGGTTGCGCCGGCGGCTTTGTTCGGCACACAGATCGGTTTCTCAACGGTCCGTGACCCGGAACGCGGTTGCTGGGATTCGTTGATGTCCTGCGTTTCCCGCGTCGGAGAACGCCTGGAGACTCATCAAAAATTTGTGAGTATCTAGAAGGCGTTCGCCAAAAACGCGCTCATTCTTCGAAACAAGTTAAAGAATCTTTCGCGCCAAGCTGTTCGCCTCGAAATCGCGCGTTGACACTTCTCGGCAAGGTCAGCAGGGTGCACGCAGCGGCGCCGCGAAAGCAGAAATGACAACCGGCGGGAGGGGACATTTTGATTATCCGTGCGATAGATGCGGTTAACGAAACCGTTGGCAGGGTGGTGAGTATCATCGCCGTGGTTTTTGCAGCGATCATTATCTATGACGTCATCCTGCGCTATGTCTTCGAAGAGCCGACACGCTGGGCCTTCGACGTCACCAAACAGCTGTTCGGGTTCTACTTTGTGATGTTGGGCGGCTATGCGCTGCGCCACCGGGCGCATGTGCAGGTCGACATCCTGACCGAACGGCTGGGCCCCAATGCGCTGCGCGTGGTCGAGGTTCTGGGCTATATCATCTTCTTTTTCCCGTTCACCTGGGTCTTCGTGACCCGGTCTTGGGAATTTGCCCTGCGGTCATGGAACCAGGGCGAGACCACGTATGGCGCGATTCAGATGCCGGTCTATCCGCTGAAGATGGCGATGTGCGTGGCGGCGGGCCTTCTGTTGATCCAGGGAGTTTCCGAAGTGCTTAAAATTCTTCTCGGCCAGCGGCCGGAACAGGAGTGACAGGCATGAGTCCGGAAATCCTTGCCGCCCTGATGTTCGGCCTGCTGGTGCTGGGCCTGTTCATGGGCCATCCGCTGGCCTTCGTGCTGGGCGGCACCGCCGTGCTGACCGCGGTGATCGCCGGCAAGCCGATGGTGCTGGGCATCGTCATCAACCGCATTTTCGGCGATGTGCTGGACAATTTCACCCTGATCGCGATTCCGCTCTTCGTGCTGATGGCCCGGTTCCTGTCGGATTCCGGTGTCACCGACCGGATGTTCGAATCGTTGCGCTTGCTGCTCAGCCGGGTGCGCGGCGGCCTGGCGCTGGCGGTTGTCTTCATCTCTATCCTGCTGGCGGCCACCACCGGCATCATCGGCGCATCGATCACCGTGATGGGGGTGATGGCGCTGCGGCCGATGCTGCAATATGGCTATGCCCCGACGCTGACCACCGGGGTGATCGCCGCCTCGGGTTGCCTCGGCATCCTGATCCCGCCCTCGATCATGTTGATCCTGATGGCCAGCTACTCGCCGCTGTCGGTGGGTGAACTCTTTGCCGGGTCGATGATCCCCGGCGTGCTGCTGGGCCTGAGCTATGCGCTCTATGTCTACGTGATCTCGGTCCTGCGCCCCGATCTCGCCCCGGCGGTCGAACCCGATGAAAAGATCGGCCGCGGCGCGCTGCTGCGGATGCTGGCATTCGAGGCGATGCCGCCGCTGGTGCTGATCTTCGGCATTCTCGGCTCGCTTCTGGCCGGGATCGCCACCGCCACCGAAGCCTCGGCCATCGGCGCGGCGCTGGCGCTGGTGATCGTGATCGTGCGCGGCCGGTTCGAATGGGCGACCTTCTACAGCGCCTTGCTGGAAACCGGGCGCACTTCGGCGATGATCCTGTTCATCGTGGTCGGTGCCACCGCCTTTACCGGAGTGTTCAACATCACCGGCGGCCTGCGCGCCACCCAGGAAATCATTCGCGGCCTCGACATGGAGCCCTGGATGCTGCTGACCATGATGATGTTCATCGTCTTCCTGCTGGGCGCCTTCCTGGACTGGACCGGCATTGTGCTGCTGTCCTTCCCGATCTTCCTGCCCATCGTGCAGGAAATGGAGGGGGTCAGCCTGCTGTGGTTCGTGGTGCTGATGGCGGTGGTGCTACAGACCTCGTTCCTGACGCCCCCCTTTGGATATGCCCTGTTCTATCTGCGGGCGATTGCGCCGCGCGACGTGCGCACCGGCCAGATCGTTGTCGGGGTGTTGCCCTTCATCGTGCTGATCGTGGTGATGTGTTTGCTGGTTGCGCTTTACCCGTCGCTTGTCACCTGGCTGCCGGCCGCACTTTACGGCTGAGGCGGCGCGTCCTGTCCCGGCGGCTTGACGTGCCGGGACTAAATTTATCGAGAGGAGATTGACCCATGACCATAAAAGCCTTGACCCTTGGCGCGGCATTGGCCGCCACCGCGGGTCTGCCCGCGCTGGCCCAGCAAAGCTGGACCATGACGACCACCTGGCCGTCGTCGCTGGAACTGATCGAGACCGACAAGAAATTCGTCGAACTGGCCAACAAGCTGACCGCCGGCGAGCTGAGCATCGAGTTCTTCGAAGGTGGCGCGCTGGTTCCCGCGGGCGAAGTCTTCGGTGCGGTCGAATCCGGCACCATCCAGGCCGGTGGCGACTGGCCGGGCTACTGGGCCGGCCGCGACGCGGCCTTCTCGCCGCTGGCGACCACACCCTCGCTGTTCAACGCGGTCGATTACGTCAACTGGATCCAGCAATGGGGCGGTGCCGATCTGTATAACGAGATCTATGGCAATTACGGCATGGTCTATCTGCCCTATGGCGTGACCAACAATGAATCCGGCTTCCGCACCAATGAACCGATCGTGACCCTGGACGACCTGCAGGGCAAACGTCTGCGCCTGTCGGGGCTTGAGCAGGGCAAGCTGCTGGAGCGGCTGGGCGGCAATCAGGTATCGATGGCCGGTGGCGAGATCTACCAGGCGCTGGAACGCGGCGTGATCGACGGCGCGGAATTCTCCACCCCGAATGTCGACTGGTCAGCCGGGTTCCAGCAGGTGACCGACTATTGGGCAACGCCGGGCTGGCACCAGTCGGCCTCGATCTTCGGCGTGATGATCAACAAGGCCTCCTGGGACGCGCTGAGCCCGGAGACGCAGGAAAAGCTGCAGATCGCGGCGGATGCAACCCTGCTGTGGTCGCTGGCCTTCACCGAAAAGCGCGCCACCGAAGCCTATGCCGAGTTCAACGAAGCGGTGGAAATCAACCGCTATGACGATGAAACCCTGGCGCAGGTTCAGTCGATGGCCAACGAGGTCATCATCGAGACCGCCTGCGAGAACCCGAACTCGGCCAAGGTTTATCTGAGCATGATCGAGTATCTGGAGGATTACGCCCAGTGGCGCGATGCCTCGGCGCCCTACAACCTCGGCCGTTCGCCGGATGGCCCCGACGCGCAGGCGCTTCGCGACTGCATGTAAGGGCAAGCCCCTAACACGCGAATGCCCGTCGCAACCGCGGCGGGCATTTTTCGTTTCTAACCGCCGGTACGGCGCCGGACGTGGTGTTTGTCACGGGTCTCCGATGGCAGTTCCTCTTGGCGCCGCCCGCGCGCGGCCCGTCACTGCGGCGCTTCGGCCACCGGGCGCATGGTGGCGACCAGTTCCGCAACCTTGATCCCGTATTTGCGCATTTCCGACTTGTTCATGATCACGCCGTCTTCGGTCAGATACAGCCAGTCCGTCGCGTTCAGGGTATGGCCGCCGGCATCCTCGGGCAGGACGATGGTATAATGCAGCCGCACCGTCGCACCGGATAGCGTGCCTTGTGCTTCCCCAATGATATCATCCGCCGTGGCGGTAAAGCTGTTGCCTTCGCCTAGGGTCAGGAACCATTTGCGCTCCTGCACCCGCCCGTTGGAATAGGTGAAACTTTCGCTCAGCGTGCCGGTATCGCCGTCCCATTCGCCGACCATCCGGGCGACAAAACTTGTCGACATTTTGCCGGTGGGTCCAAAGATCAGCCCTTCGGAGATCAGTTCACCCGACAGATGCTGTTTCAGCGAAAATGCCGGGCCGGTCTCGGCATAATCGGCGGGGTCCTGGGCGCGGAAGCTGAAAAACAGGGTCTTGGCCAGAACGGCCAGCAGCCCGAGGGCGAGCAGGAGGCTCACAAGTTTCATGCCGGTTGTTTCTCCGTGGGGAGCGTGAGGACCAGCGCCCAGGCGCCGAGTTTCAGCACGCAGGGCAGGACGGCATAGGCGATGGTGAGGCTGTGCAGGGCGGCGGCGCTGTTGGGCTGGCCGGGGCTAAAGCCGCTGCGTTCCAGCAGCGGCAGCACCGCGAAGGCGGCCAGCGCCAGCCCCAGCTTGCCGGCGAAGGACCAGATGCCGAAGGCCAGCGACGCCTTCAACCCGGCGCGGGTCAGCGCCACCGAGAACATCGCCGGCAACAGCACCATGTCGGCCCCCAGCGCCGCGCCCGAGGCGAGGCAGACCAGCGCGAAGCCAACCAGGTTGCCGGCCTCCAGGAAGGCCGCGCCGATAAAACCGAGGATCGCCAGCGGCATTGCCAGAAGCAGCGTCAGTTTCGCGCCCAGCCTGCGGCTGAGCCCGGTCCACAGCGGCACGCTGACCGCAGCGCTGAGAAAGAACAGGATCAGCAGCGGCCCGGACTGGCCAGTCAGTTGCAGGCGGTCTTCGACGAAGAACAGGAACAGGGTCGAGGTCAGCGCCACCGGCAGGCTGTTGACCAGCGCGATCAGCAGCAACCGCGTGGCTCCGGCTGCCTTCAGATCGTCCAACGACAGCCGATCGCCCAGCACCGCCGGACGGCGCCAGATCGGCGCGGTCAGCGCCGCGGTGGCCAGGGCGAAGACCCCTAGGCATAACCCGAAGGCGGCATAGCCTTGCCCGGCGGCGCCAAGCCCGGCCAGCAGCGTTGGCGCGATCGACGCCAGGATCACTCCGGCCAACATTCCGCCTTCGCGAAAGGCGGCAACGGTCACCAGGTCCTGCGATTCGGCGCGCCTGGCCAGCGTGGCGCTGCGCCCGTAGATCAGGATCATCCCCAGGCTGTAAGCGGAAAACAGCAGCAGCAGAATGCCGGTAAGCCGGGCGAACACACCGGGCCCGGCCTCCAGCGAAAACAGCAGCGGGAAGCCCAGTGCAAACCCGGCCGCCGCGGTGCAGGCAAAGACCAGCTGTGCCTTGGGCCAGCGGTCGATCATCCAGCCCAGCAGCGGGTCCTGCACCAGATCGACCACCCGGATCAGCAGCAATAACGTGCCCAGCGCCCCAAGGCCGATACCCAGCTCGACCGAGGCAAAGCGCGGCAAATGGATGTAGAGCGGGATGCCGCCCGCGGCCAGCATCATCGCATAGAGGCTGACACGCGGATACAGCATCACGATGCGGCGGCGCTGTCGGCGATGCCCCGGCCGTATCCGGCGCGAAACGCTGCTTGCCTAGGCATGGGCCAGTTCCACCTGGACCACATCGGTGTGACCGATGGAAAACGACGCGGCGCAGATTTCGAGGTAATATTTCCAGTTGCGGAAAAAGCTCTCGCCATAGCCCAGCTCGTCGATCCGGCGTTTCTGCGCGGTCAGCCGGCTGGCCCATTGCTGACAGGTGCGGGCGTAGTCGGGACCAAAGGCAAACGTGTCGCGAATACTCAGCCCGGCCTTTGCCGCCTGATCGGCGATCACCCCGTCCGACAACAGCATGCCACCGGGAAACACGTATTGGCGGATGTAATCCGACGAGGTGCGATAGCTTTCGAAGACGTCGTCCCGCACGGTGATCGCCTGCAGCAGAACCCGCCCACCTTCGGCCAGGCTGCGTTTCAGCGTGGCGAAATAGCTGGGCCAATAGCGGGTGCCGACCGCCTCGATCATCTCGATCGAGACGATATTGTCGAACCGCCCCTCGACATCGCGGTAATCGCGCAGCTGGATCTCGGCGCGTCCGTCCAGCCGGGATTCGGCATAGCCATGCTGGTTGCGCGAAATCGTCACCCCGGTCACATCGCGACCCTGTTCCGCCGCGGCCTCGGCAAAGCCGCCCCAGCCACAGCCGATCTCCAGCAACCGCTCGCCCTCGCTCAACCGCGACAGCGCCCGGGCATTCTTGCGGCTTTGGCCGCGCGCCAGATCGTCATCCGACCCGTCGAACAGGGCCGAGGAATAGGTCATGCCCTCGTCCAGCCACAGCTGGTAGAACTCGTTGCCGACATCGTAATGCGCGCGGATATTCTTGCGCGACCCGCGCCGTGAATTGGCCCGCAGCACTGAATCCACCACACGGAATTTCAGCTTGTTCGCCAGGCTAGCCTGATCGTAGGTGCCCAGGTGATGGCGGTTGCGCATCGCCAGCCGAACAAACCCTTCGACCGAGGATGTGTCCCACAGCCCCTGCACATAGGCCTCGCCCAGGCCCACCTGGCCATGGGCGGCCATCGCCGACACCGCCGACCAGTCGCGGATCACCAGCTCGGCTTCCTCTCCGCTGGTGCCAAAACGATAGGTCGCGCCCTCTGGCGTGTGCAGGGTAAGGCGCCCCTCACGTAGACGATCACAAACCGACAGGAATTCCGATTTCAGGGCCTTGTCCGTAATACGCATCTTCGGTTCCTTCTGCTTGGTCTGCGGCGCCCAGGGCCCGGACGACGCGCATGGCGCTGGCGATGCCGTCCTCGTGGAACCCGTGCCTGAGATAGGCGCCGGCATACCAAGTATGATTCATCCCCTGCATCTCGCGCAATGCGCGTTGTGCCCGGATCGCGGTGGTGTCGAACACCGGGTGGGCAAATTCGGTGCTGTCGTAAATCTTGTCCTCGGGGATCGTGGAGGAGGGATTAAGAGTGACAAAAATTGGATCATTATCAGGTATTTGCTGTAGTCGGTTCATCCAGTAGGTGACCCCGACACGGCCCTGTTGCGCGCGGTAGGACCAGCTGGACCAACAGGCGCGGCGGCGGGGCATCTGCGCCGTGTCGCAATGCAGCACGGCGGTGTTGGGCTGATAGCGGATCGCGCCCAGCGCGGCCGCTTCGTGCACGCTGGCGTCATCGCCCAGGATCGCCAGCGCCTGGTCGGAATGGCAGGCAAAGATGATCTCGTCGAACTGTTCTGCGACGTTATCCTTGCAAAACACCCGCCCCCCCGCCGGGTCGCGGACGATGCCGGTGACCGGCGTGCCGGTGCGAATATCGCAGCCGCGCGCCGACAACGCGCTTTCCAGACGGCGAACATATTCGATGCTGCCGCCCTCGACGGTCCACCACTGGTGTTCCCCGGTCCCGGCCAACAACGCGTGATTGCGGAAGAACTGCACCAACGATCTGGCCGGGAACTGGTCGATCTCGGCCACCGGGGTGGACCAGATCGCGCCGCACATGGGCAGCAGATAGTGGTCGCGGAACCACCGGCCCAAGCGCAGATCGTCGATCAACTCGCCGATGGTGGTGTCATCGTCCTGCGCCGCGGCCTCGGCCTTGCGACCAAAACGCAGAATATCGGCGATCATGCCGAAATATTGCGGCCGCAGCAGGTTGCGTTTCTGCGCGGCGATGGTGCGCAGGTTGCTCAGGCCATATTCCAGTTTGCCACCATCAATGCTGACGCCAAAGCTCATGTTGCTCTTGATCACCGGCACGTCGAGCTCGCGGAACAGCTGCGTCAGGTTGGGATAGGTGACGTAGTTGAACACGATGAACCCGGTATCGACCGGCTGGTCGCCATTGCGGCCGGCCATCACCGTGCGGGCATGGCCGCCCAGGCGGGGTGATGCCTCGAATAGGGTGATGTCACAGGTGGGAGACAGGTAGTAGGCCGATGCAAGGCCGGAAATGCCGCCGCCGACAATCGCGATCTTTTTACGCGGGCCTTGCGTCTGATCGAACATGGGTTTCCCTAAGGTTTTGTTATTTGTGAGCGTTTACGTATCGCGCCCGACCTTGGATCAAAAAAAGAAAACCAATTTGTGGAAATTTCCCGCCGGCACGAGATCCAAAATGATCTGTCCGGGCGCGGGGGGCGTATAATTCAGTGATATGCTTGAACACATCCAGGGTCAGACCTTTCACGTCCGGCGCGGCGCATTGAAAAACGCCTTTCGCTATGGCGTCGACTATGTGCTGTGCGACCTCGACGCGCCGCTGAAACCGGTGGTTCTGTCGCGCAACCGGTTCAACCTGTGGTCGTTATGGGACCGTCACCATGGCGGCCCGCGCGGCACGGGTCAGGGGGTGGCGTGGTTCCGCGCGCTGCTGGCCGAACGGGGCCTTCCGCTGGAGGGAGTCGAGCTGCGGCTGCTGACCCAGCCATCCTTTCTGTGGTTCCATTTCAACCCGGTCAGCTTCTGGCTGTCGTTGCGCAACGATCAGGTCTGTGCCTTCGTGGCCGAGGTCAACAGCACCTTCGGCCAGCGCCACTGCTATTTCTGTGCCCATGAGGATTTCCGCCCGATCCTGCCGACGGACCGGCTGAAGGCCACCAAGCTGATGCATGTCTCGCCGTTCCAGACGGTGCAGGGCGATTATATGTTCAACCTCGCCTGGTCGCAGCGGGCGATCCATATCCGCATCTCCTATGAGAACGGCAGCCATGGCGTGCTGGCGACGTTGTCGGGGCTGCGCCGGCCGGCCACCAACCGGTCGCTGCTGTGGGCCGCGCTGCGCCGGCCGCTGGGCGCGGGGCGTGTGCTGGCGCTGATCCATTGGCAGGCGCTGATCCTCTATCTCAAGCGCGCGCCGTTCCTGAACCGCCAGCCGCCGCCCGCGACGCTGATCTCGCAGGGGCAAACCATGCAAGGGAACGCCGAATGAGTGAGTTTGCAAACAAGAGCTATTGGCTGATCGGCGCAAGCGAAGGCATGGGGCGGGCGCTGGCGCGCAAGCTCTCGGCCGAGGGCGCCTCGTTGATCCTCTCCGCCCGCAGCGCCGACCGGCTGAACGAACTGGCCGAGGAATTGCCGCGCGCCAGTGTCCTGCCTTTTGACGTGACCAAAATGGACGAGGTGCGCGCTGCGGTGGCCAAGGTCGGATCGGTCGACCGGGTGGTGTATAATGCCGGCGCCTATGATCCGATGCGCGCCACCGATTGGCAGACCGATGCCGCGCTGGCGATCTGCGATGTCAATTTCCTGGGCGTCATGCGGGTGATGGGCGAAATCGTCCCCGGCATGGTGCAGGCCGGGCGGGGCGATATCACGCTGATCGGATCGCTGGCCGGCTATCGCGGTCTGCCGGCGGCCATTGGCTATGGCGCCAGCAAGGCGGCGGTGATCAGCCTGGCCGAAACCATGCGCCACGACCTGCGTGGCACCGGGGTGGTGGTGCGGGTGGTCAACCCCGGCTTTATCAAGACCCGCCTGACCGAGAAGAACGAGTTTCGCATGCCGATGCTGATGAGCCCTGAGGAGGCGGCGCAAAAGGTGCTGAACGCGATGGCCAAGCAGCGGTTTCGCACCGATTTTCCAGCGCCGTTCTCCTGGGTGATCCGGGCGCTGGACTATCTGCCCGATCTTCTGGTCTATCGCGGCAAGTAGGCCGCCCCTTCAGATCCGGAACAGCGGCTGTAACAGGCGCGGCACGAATGCGCGAAAGCGCAGCGGCGCGTCGGTGGCGGCCAGGCAGATGCACGGATCGCCGGCATCGGCGACCGGCGTATGTTCCAGATCTTCGTTGGCAATTTCCAGGTCACCGACGCCATATCGGCCGGTTGCGTCCTGGAAACTCCCCTGCAACACCAGGGTCAGTTCCAACCCGCCGTGGCTGTGATCGGGCACCGCCTGTCCCGGCGGGATGTAGAGCAGCCGAACCGACCCCTCCGGCCCTTCCGACAGGATGTCCTGGCAGACTCCCATGCCCAACTTTTTCCACCGTGGCGGCCGGCCTTTCAATGCCGCCATCACCGGGCCGGGCAGTACGCCGGATTTTTGATATACAGGGTCGGGCCGGAACGGGTCGTCCAGATGCGACAGCAGGTGCGATTTCAACCCGTCCGAGACGGCCACCGGGGCCATGTCTTCCAACAGCATGCCGCCAATCGTCTGATGTGCCTCCAGGCTCGCCCGGCAGGCGGCGCACATGGACACATGGCTTGCCACCACCACGGAAAACGCGTGAGGCAGGGTGCCGGCGGCATAGGCAACCAGCATCTCTTCGGGAATATGGTGCCGGATGACACTCATGCTTTTAGATCCTTCAAGTCGTGCCTCAGGCGCTCCAGGCCCAGGCGAATACGTGATTTGATTGTGCCCAGCGGCAGGCCGGTCTGGTCGCTGATCTGCTGATGCGTCAATTCGCCGAGATAGGATTTTTCGATGATCTCGCGCTGCTCCAGCTTCAGCTTGGCCAGGGCGCGTTTCAGCTGTGCCGCCTCCTGGGCCAGCGCCAGCACCTGGCTGGCATCCGGTTCGCTGCCCGGCTCTTCCTTCAGCTCCTCGGGCATGGGCCGGTTTTCCCGGCGCATCAGGTCGATCTGACGGTTGCGGGCAATCTGGTAGATCCAGGCCGAAACCTGGGCGCGATGCGGATCGAACTGAGCCGCCTTGCGCCAGACCGACAACATCACCTCCTGCACCACCTCTTCGGCCTTGTCGGCAGAGGTGCCCGACCGCATGACAAAGCCCTTCAGCCGCGGTGCAAAAAAGTCGAACAGCGCTTCGAAAGAGGCGCGGTCGCGGGCATCGCGCACCGCCAGCATCCAAACCGTTTCCTGGGACAACTCCGTCTTATCCTGACCCACCTGAATCCGTCCGTTGTCCTGCGCAACCCTTCCGGGCTGTTCCCTGCACGCACTGTTATCGGTGGCCATCAGCATATCTTTGCTACGTCAGAAGCATAGGCGCGGATCACTTCAAACGAAGAAATTTTTTCGAGTGTCGCGCCACCTGCGGGATAGGGGCCAAGCGTGTCACCAGTTATCCCGGCCGCTTGGCCAGCGTCAGCCGACGATCGGCACCGAATAAGATACGCGGAAAGTGGAAAATGGTGGGCGACCCTGGAATCGAACCAGGCGTGCGTCTCCGCGAGGGAGTTACAGTCCCCTGCCACACCTTGCGGCCTGTCGCCCACACGACGCAGGCGCATTGCCTCCGACGTGGAGGCGTGATTACTAGCGGTCCAAAGGGGCGTCAACAGGAAAATCCGGCGGTTTGCCGGGATATGTGCAGGCGGCCGGGCCGGGGGCTGAGGCGATGAAAAAACCGAAATGGGTTGTGGAAAAGGAACAGGCGCGCAAGGCTGCGGCGTCCGAGACCGTATGGCTGTTCGGGATCCATGCGGTGCGCGACGCGCTGCTGAATCCGCGGCGCGAGAAACTGCGCCTGATCGTGACGTTGAACGCCCGTGACCGGCTGGGCGAGGCCATCGACCAGGCCGGGATCGAGCCCGAGATCGCCGATCCGCGCAAGTTTCCGGCGCCGCTGGATCCCGGCTCGGTCCACCAGGGCGCGGCGCTGGAGGCCAGGCCGCTGGACTGGGGCCGATTGGAAGAGGTCTGCATCGGCGCCGAGGCGCCGCGCGTGGTGCTGCTGGACCGGGTGACCGACCCGCATAACGTGGGGGCGATTCTGCGCTCGGCCGAGGTGTTCGGCGCCAGCGCGGTGATCGGCACCCGCCACCACGCGGCACCCGAGACCGGGGCGCTGGCCAAGACCGCCAGCGGCGCGCTGGAACGCCAGCCCTATCTGCGGGTGCGCAACCTGGCCGAAGCGATCGGCGCGTTGCAGGCGATGGGCTATCTGGTGCTGGGCCTGGATGGCGAGGCCGAGCTGACGCTGGACCAGGCGCTGGAAGGCCGCCGCCAGGGTGCGGTGGCGCTGGTGCTGGGGGCCGAGGGGCCGGGACTACGCGCCAAGACGCGCGAGGTGGTGGATCAACTGGTGCGGATCGATGCCGCCGGCGCCTTCGGATCGCTCAACGTGTCGAACGCGGCGGCGGTGTCGCTTTACGCCAGCCGGTCCTGACCGGCCGGGCCAGGGCCCGATCCTCGGGTTCGCGCAACAGCGGCAGCAGCCGGCCCTTGACCACCCAGGACAGACCGAAGGCGAATAGCGCCACGCTTTCGATCACGAAGACCGGCGGCAGGGCGGTGTCGACGCCATCGCCGGTCTGCCCGAAAAGCGGCAGCAGGGCCATGCAGGCGAAGATGACCAGCCCGCAGATCGTGTAGATGCGGTTGCGCCGCCGCTTGGCCACGCTCATCGCATAGCTGCCATCGGGATGGGCGATCACGCCCTCGCCATTGTTGCGCCGGAACGACCAGAGCGAGAAAAAGCCGAGGATGGCGAACAAGATACCGGCGCAGAGGAAATGGATCACCTGGGTGCCGATGGGCTGACCCAGGAGCGTGACATTGGGGAACAGCAGGTAGTCGTAAAACAGCTCGGGCACGGTGCTGCCCTCGGGACCTTCGCGATAGGTGACAAAGATCTGGCCGGTATAATGGCGGAGCGCGCAGCCGTCGCGCGCGGTGGGAAACAGCGCCACCCCCAGCGCCGCGGCGCCGGCCAGGGTGGCCAGCCGCCCGTCGGCCTTGCTGTGGCCGGGAAAACAGAACAGGAAGACGGCGATAAAGCCCATGGCAGCAATGAAGAGCGGGCCGAAAAACGGCACGTAATAGCTGTGGCTGATCGAACTGGGCCGGCAGAACGGCGCGATCCCGGTGCCGATATACAGCACCACCGGCAGGCAGAACGCCACCAGCCCGACATAGACCGCCAGCTGTTTCTGCCGCAGCGGGATCGGGTCGGGCTGGCGGAAGGTCCGGCTGTCAAGCTGGCCCTTCAGCAGGCTGTCGATGGGCGATTGCATGAAACTCTCCCTCGGATGGGCGGGGCGGTGCAGCACACCTTGCGGCTGTAATTCACCCATTAGGCGAATTTTGGGCAAGCAGACTCTATGCCGGGTTGCGGGGTGGGTATGTAACAAAGGTCACAGCTTGGCGTGGCCGCGCTCACATCGGCGTTTGGGGGCTTCTCAGCCGGGCGGTGCCATACCATTCTGTGTCCGGACCAACCGGAGAAAGACATGCTGACCCGCCGGACCTTTGTTGCCGCTGCCGCGCTGTTGCCCCTGGCGGGCGTCGCGCGCGCCAAGCCGCCGGTGGTCTGCGCCTTGGAGGGCGCCGCGATCGGCGGCTATGATCCGGTGGCCTATTTCACCGAAGGCGTGGCGCGGCGGGGCAGCGCCGAGCACCGGCTGAAATGGCGCGGCGCGGTCTGGCATTTTTCCTCGGCGCAGAATCGCGAGGTCTTCGAACGGATGCCGCGCGCCTATGCACCGCGCTATGGCGGCTATTGCGCCTATGCGATGGCGCGCGGCTTTGCCGCCAAGGGCGATCCGGACCTGTGGCGCATCCACAACGGCCGGCTGTATCTGGTGCATGACCGGCGGGCGTTGAACCAATGGCTGTCCGATATTTCCGGCCATGTCGAACGGGCCGATGGCAACTGGCTGGCGGTGCTGGGCCGCAAGTGATCCGCGCCCAGATCACAGTATTGCGATTTTCCCTTCACTTCTGACGGCTGGCTCATACATCAACTGCGACCGCGGGCCGGAACCCCGTGGTTGATATTACTGTCCCTCGTTCCGTACTTGCGCCCGGTTTGCTCCGGGCGCTTTTTTTGTCACGTAGAGCTGGGTAAGCTGCGGCCATGACAGAATATAGCGACTCCTTCCTCAGATCGGTGCTGACGCGAACCCGGGTGATCGCGGTGGTCGGCGTGTCGGCCAACCCGGTGCGGCCCAGCTATTTTGTGGCGCGCTACCTGGCGTTGAAAGGCTTCGAGGTGCATCCGGTGAATCCCGGCCAGGCCGGCAAAATGCTGTTCGGCCGCGAGGTGGTGGCATCATTGGAGGATGTCCGCGCCGAGGTCGACATGGTGGACATCTTCCGCCGGTCCGAGGCGGTGCCGCCGATTGTCGACGCGGCGCTGGAGGCGTTTCCCCGGCTGAAGACGATCTGGAAGCAGATCGGCGTCGAACACGCCGAGGCCGCGGCCAAAGCCGAGGCGCGCGGGGTGACGGTGATTCAGAACCGCTGCCCGAAGATCGAATACCAGCGCCTGTTCGGCGAGCTGCGCATGGGCGGATTCGCCACCGGGGTGATTTCGTCGAAACTGTAAGCGGCGTTGGCGGGCAAGAATTTTGCATTAAAATTCTTGGCGTTGCGCGGGGTGGCTGATGTGGAGCGGGCTGTCTGACCCCGCCCCGGACCGGATCCGGTGCGCCCCGAGCGCATTTTTGCAGACAAGAAGAAGCGGCGGGCTAGCCCTTGCGGGCGGCCTTTTCGGCGAGGCCGCTCTGGCCCTGGCGGCGGGCGAGTTCGGCCAGCACATCATCCAGCGTCACGTCACGCGCGGCCAGCATCACCAGCAGGTGATAGAGCACATCCGCCGCTTCGGCGGTCAGGCCGGCGCGATCGCCCTTGACCGCCTCGATAATCGCCTCGATGGCCTCTTCGCCGAATTTCTCGGCGCATTTCTCCGGGCCCTTGGCAAGGAGTTTGGCGGTCCAGCTGCTGTCCGGATCGGCGCCCTTGCGGGCGGCGATGGTGGCGGCGAGGGCGGCGAGGGTGGTCATGCCAGCCTCATCGGGATGCCGGCGGCGGCCATGTGCTGCTTGGCCTCGGCGATGGTGTAATCGCCGAAATGGAAGATCGAGGCGGCCAGCACGGCGCTGGCGCCGCCCTCGGTCACGCCCTCGACCAAATGGTCCAGCGTGCCGACGCCGCCCGAGGCGATGACGGGAATGTCCACCGCATCCGCAATGGCGCGGGTCAGCGGCAGGTTGAAACCGGCGCGGGTGCCGTCACGGTCCATCGAGGTCAGCAGGATCTCTCCGGCGCCCTTCGCCGCGACGGTGCGGGCGAATTCGACCGCGTCGATGCCGGTGGCGCGGCGGCCGCCATGGGTGAAGATCTCCCATTTGCCGGGGCGGACCGTCTTGGCGTCGATCGCCACGACGATACATTGCGCGCCGAAATGCGCTGCGGCCTCGGCCACCACCTCGGGATCGGCGACGGCGGCAGAGTTAAAGCTGACCTTGTCGGCCCCGGCCAGTAGCAGCGCGCGCACGTCATCGCGGCTGCGTACGCCGCCGCCGACGGTGAGCGGGATAAAACATTGCTCGGCGGTGCGCTGCACCAGGTCATACATGGTGCCGCGGTTTTCATGGGTGGCGTGAATGTCGAGAAAACACAGCTCGTCGGCGCCGGCGGCGTCATAGGCGCGGGCGGCCGCGACCGGATCGCCGGCATCGACGAGATCGACAAAGTTTATGCCCTTGACCACGCGGCCATCGGCCACGTCGAGGCAGGGGATGATGCGGGTCTTGAGCATGGGTGAACTGGTCTCCGGTTGCGCTCTCTCTACGCAGCCGGGTGCTCGGATGCAACGGCGGTTGCGCGCGCGACGCGCGCCAGGGCGTTCCGCGTGATCAGGACATGAAAGGGCATAACCGCCGCCAGATAGGCCCGCCCGCCCAGGTTATGCGGGCGGACCCAGGTGCCCATGTAAAGCAGGCGGCCCTCCCGGACCAAGCCGATGCGGAAATCGAGATGTCGGTCGTCAAAGCCCAGAACCATCTCGGCTTCGGTTTCGTGGACCACCGGAAACAGGCCGATCGCGGGAACGGACGGGGGTGCGACATGCAGACCAAAGGGGCGGACCAGCGCGTTGCGCACCCTCAGCAAACCGCGGGCCCAGCCGGGCATGGCCAAGGCGATTGCCGCGGCAGACTGCACGGAAAGCGAGGTTTCCGTGGCATATCCGTCAAGGAAATCGCCCCTGCGCCACAGTGCAGGCAGCCTCGAGGAGTCGGGCAGGGGGGTCTTGGTCACGGCGGTCATCGCGCGTCTCCGGCGGCCGGTATCTGCCCCCGACTTTCTACGCGGGGGGCGGCGGATGCCATGCGATAGGTGGTCGCGGTGCTCAGTTGGTTCGGCGGCGCCTGGCCCGGCGTACGAGGTCGGCCATGATCAGACAGACCAGCAGCAGGAACAGCACTGCGGCAACCGGCAGGGTGATCAGCATGAACCAGCCCGAGACCCCCATGGCATAGAGCGTCTGGCCGTGGTCGACACCGTCGATGACGCAGGGGTTGGCAAAACTTTCGTGCAGCAACGCACCTTAGGCGATGCGCCTGATCAATCCGCCAGGGCCGCCAAGGCCTGGCGCAGGTCGAGCGCGCCATCATAGAGCGCACGCCCCGAGATCGCGCCGTTCAGCGCCACGCCGCAATCGCGCAGCGCGATAAGATCGGCCAGAGACGAGACGCCGCCCGAGGCGATCACCGGGATCTGCACCGCGCGGGCCAATGCGGCCGTGGCCTCGACATTGGGGCCCTGCATGGCGCCATCGCGGTTGATGTCGGTATAGATGATCGCCGCCACCCCGGCATCCTCGAACGAGCGCGCCAGGTCGGTGGCATCCACATCGGTCTCTTCGGCCCAGCCCTTGGTGGCGACGCGGCCCTCGCGCGCGTCGATGCCAACGGCGACCTGGCCGGGAAAGGCCCTGGCCGCGTCGCGCACCAGGGCGGGATTTTCCACTGCCACGGTGCCCAGGATCACCCGTGCCAGGCCCTTGGACAGCCAGCTTTCGATGGTGGCCATGTCGCGGATGCCGCCGCCCAGCTGGGCCGGCACGTCGCAGGCGGCGAGGATCGCCTCGACCGGGGCGGCATTGACCGGTGTGCCGGCAAAGGCACCATTGAGGTCCACCAGGTGCAGCCATTCGCAGCCGGCCTCGACAAAGGCGCGGGCCTGGGCGGCGGGATCGTCACTGAACACGGTGGCCTTTTCCATCTCGCCGCGCAGGAGGCGCACGGCCTGGCCGTCCTTGAGGTCGATGGCGGGGTAGAGGATCATGAGCCTGTCACCTTTCCGATACGTCGGCGCGCTATCGCATATCGCGATTTTTGACGCAACGTGCGGCGCGCGCCGGGCTTGCCCCGGCATCGCAGCTGGGCGAGACTGGCGGCAAAGGGAGGATCAGGCATGAAATCAGCATTCTTCGGGCTCACACTGGCGGCGGCCCTGGGCGGCGCGGCGCTGGCCGATCCGGTGGACGGCACCTGGAAAACCGCCGAGGGCGAGACCGGCGGCTATCTGCATGTGACCATCGGGCCCTGCGGCGCGGCGATCTGCGGCACCATCGCCCAGGCCTTCGATGCCAGCGGCGCGGCTTCGGCCGATTACGCGCATCTGGGCAAAAAACTCATCTGGGACATGACAGCCGAGGGCGGCGGCGCCTATTCCGGCGGCACCATCTGGGCGCCCGATACCGACAAGACCTACCGGTCGAAAATGGCGCTGTCGGGCGACGCGCTGGAGGTCAAGGGCTGTGTCGCCGGCGGGCTGATCTGCCGCGGGCAGACCTGGACGCGGATTAAATAGTTCAGGGCGCCCAGCGCAGGAAATTGGCGATCATCCGCAGCCCGGTGGCCTGGCTTTTCTCCGGGTGGAACTGGGTGCCCACCATGGTGGCGCGCCCGATCACCGCGGTGACGTCGCCGCCATATTCCACATGCGCCAGCCGGTCGGCGGCGGTCTCGACCCGCACCTGGTAGGAATGCACGAAATAGGCGTGATCGCCGGTGGCGATGCCGTCAAAGACCGGATGCGGCGCGTTCAGCACCAGGTCGTTCCAGCCCATATGCGGCACTTTCAGCTGCGGGTTCGACGGCGTGATCTTGACCACGTCGCCCGGCACCCAGCCCAGCCCTGCGGTATCCTGGTATTCGCGGCCCCAGCTGGCCATCAGCTGCATGCCGACACAGATGCCGAGGAAGGGGCGGCCGCCGGTCTCCACCGCCTCGACCAGCGCGTCGAACAGCCCGGACTGGCCTTTCAGCGCGGCGGCGCAGGCGGGAAAGGCGCCGTCGCCGGGTAGCACGATGCGGTCGGCGCGCGCCACCACCTCGGCCTTGTCGGTGACCACCACCTCGCCGGCATCGACCTCGCGGGCCATGCGCTGAAACGCCTTTTCGGCGGAATGCAGGTTGCCGCTTTCATAATCGATAATGGCGGTCAGCATGGCAGGCTCCCGGTGGCTGATATCGGCGCCGGGATAGGCCAGCGCGGCGGGCTTGCCAAGGGGGCGCGCCCGGAACGGCCACCCATGACCGCCAGAAGCGCCCGCCGGCGGCTGCGGTCAGAGCGTGCCCTTGGTCGAGGGCACCGCATCGGCCTTGCGCGGGTCGGTTTCCACCGCCAGCCGCAGCGCGCGGGCAACGGCCTTGAACGCCGCCTCGGCGATGTGGTGGCTGTTAAACCCGTGCAGCTGGTCGATATGCAGGGTGATGCCGCCATGGGTGCTGAAGGCCTGGAAGAATTCGCGCACCAGCTCGGTGTCGAAACTGCCGATCTTGGCGGTCGGCATCTGCAGGTTCCACACCAGGAAGGGCCGGCCCGACAGGTCCAGCGCCGCGCGCACCTGGGCGTCATCCATCGGCAGGTGGCATTCGCCGTACCGGCGGATGCCGCGTTTGTCGCCCAGTGCCTGGGCCAGCGCCTGGCCCAGCGCGATGCCGGTATCCTCGACGGTGTGGTGGTCGTCGATATGCAGGTCGCCCTTGGCGCGGATTTCCATATCGATCAGCGAATGGCGCGCCAGCTGGTCCAGCATGTGGTCGAAAAAGCCGACGCCGGTGCTGTTGTCATATTGCCCGGTGCCGTCCAGATCGACGCGCACGGCGATCTCGGTTTCGGCGGTGGTGCGGCGGATTTCGGCGGTGCGCATGCATATATCCTTGTTGACCGGCGCCTTATAGGGCGGCGCGCGCTTCAATCCAAGCGCCGCGCGACGCAAACTTCGCGCCTGTCCCCCGCGGCCCACAGCGGCGCCCGCACGGCGGGCGAAGGGGATTGCACGCGGCACCGGCGCGTGCCAGCTTGGAGCCGGCCCCCGATATGGCCCAGACTTGCCGAAGAGTGCCCGATGACCACCTGCGTTTTCATCCAGATCCGCTGCAAACCCGGAACCACCTATACGGTTGCCGAGGATATCGCCCTGCGCGAGATCCATTCCGAACTGTATTCGACCAGCGGCGAATATGACCTGCTGATGAAACTCTACATCCCGCAGGGCGAGGATGTGGGCAAGTTCATCAACGACCATCTGCTGGTGATTCCGAATATCGAACGCTCGCTGACGACGATGACCTACAAGGTGTTCTGACCGGGCCGTGGGACCGACACGCTCCAATCTCCGCGATCGACGCCGCGCTCTTTGGCCGGGAGGCGGCCGGTGAGCGTTGCGGCAGGCTGGTTCGACCGGGTCTTTGTCGATCTCGGGCGGCAGATGCGCTGGTCGTTCCTGCCGCCGCTGATGGTCTATTTCTCCTACGGGGTGTCGGGGCTGACGGCGATTGTCGGCACCTTCTTCGTCAAGGATTACCTGGGATTGTCGGCGGCCTTCCTGGCCGGGCTGACCTTCTGGGCCGGCATACCCTGGGCGCTGAAAATGCCGCTGGGGCACCTGGTGGACCTCATCTGGCGCTGGAAGGCGGCTCTGATCTTCCTGGGCGCCGGCCTGATCGCCGCCAGCCTGGGCATCATGTACCTGCTGATCAGCCAGACCGCGATGATGGAGCAGATCCTGCCGCGGTCGGCCTGGTATGTGATGGCGGTGATTCTGGCGCCCTGCGGCTATGTGGTGCAGGACGCGGTGGCCGATGCGATGTCGGTCGAGGCGGTGCCGGTGGTGGACGATCACGGCAAGCCGATCCCCGAGGACGAGTCCAAGGCGATGCATACCACGATGCAGACGCTGGGCCGGTTCGCGCTGATCAGCGGCACCGTGGCGGTGGCGCTGCTGAACATCATCATGTTCGCCGGGGCCGAAGATCTTCCGCAGGCCGAGAAGCGCGCGATCTATGCACAAATCTACCTGATCGCCCTGGCGATCCCGGTGCTGTCGGTGTCGGGGGTCCTACTGGCGGCGATCGAGCGGCGGATGCGGGCGGCGGCGATGCGGGCGCGCGGGGTCGACGAGGCGGCGATCAACTCTGCCTTTGCCCGGCCGGGCGAGCCGCCCGAGATCAACCACTGGTATTTCACCGGCGGCCTGGCCTTCGTGGTGCTGACACTGGTTCTGGGCCTGGGCCAGGTGCCCTTCGCGCAGGAGCTGATCTTTGCCGGGTCGATGGCGGTAGTGGTGTTCCTGATGTTGCAGCTGACCCGGTCGCTGACCCCGCGCCAGGCGCGGGCGCTCTTCGGCACCGCGCTGATCATCTTCGTGTTCCGCGCGGTGCCGCTGCCGGGGCCGGGCTATTCCTGGTTCGCCATCGACGAGCTGCGCTTTGACGAACAGTTCCTGTCGGTGCTGTCGCTCATCACCTCGGTGCTGACGCTGGTGGGAATCATCCTGCTGCGGCCGCTTATGGCGAAATGGCCGATCACCAGCATCGTGATCCTGCTGAGCCTGGCGGCGGGCATTCTGTCGCTCCCCAATATCGGGCTGTTCTACGGCATTCAGGACTGGACCGCGCCGCGCACCGGCGGGGTGGTCGACGCCCGGTTTATCGCCATCATCGACACCGCGGCGGAATCGCCGCTGGGGCAGGTGGCGATGATCCCGATGCTGGCCTGGATCGCCCGCAACGCGCCCGCGCATCTGAAGGCGACGTTTTTCGCCGTGATGGCCTCGTTCACCAACCTGGCGCTGTCGGCGGCCAGCCTGGGCACGAAATACCTGAACCAGATATTTGAGGTGACACGCGAGGTGCGCGATCCAAACAGCGCAACCGTCACGGTTCCGGCGGACTATTCCCAGCTGGGTCCGCTGCTGATCACCGTTGCGGTGATCGGCGTGGCGGCGCCGCTGCTGACCATCGCGCTGGTGCAACGGTCCCGATTGCGCACGCAGGATTAGGGCGCCACCGCCACACCGCCCCGTTCCTGAACCGGCGCGTTAGATCTGCGCCGCAAGTCCCAGCAGCAGAACGATTTCTGACAACTGTTGTGCGGCGCCGAGGATGTCGCCGGTCTGTCCGCCGATCTTGCTGCGCGCCGTCGCCGCCAGCAGCAGCACCACGACCAGCGCCACCAGGGCCGGCAGCAGCAGCGCCCAGCCGGCAGCAAACAATGCCACCGCGCCGCCCAGCGTCAGCGCGGCGCAGACCGCAACACCGCCCG
>NZ_PGTB01000405.1 GCF_002786325.1 Pseudooceanicola lipolyticus
GCATGGCTGCGACCGCGCGCTCGACTTTGCCATTCTCACCGCCCCGGACCAGCGCGACCCGGCGCTGGTTGCCCGGCTCGACGCGGTGGCGGGGCGCGTCCTGGGCTAGGCCGGCACGGCCCGCTTCGGGCTTGGCATCGGCCGAAATCCATGGCTGAGTGGGCCGTCTCACACGGCCAAGGAGCACCCGATGCCCTTCGACCTCTGGCTTGCCTATGTGGCGGCAAGCACCGCGCTGCTGCTGATCCCCGGCCCCACCGTGCTGCTGGTGCTCAGCTATGCGCTGTCCAAGGGGCGCAGCGTGGCGGTGGCCTCGGCGCTGGGTGTGGCCAGCGGCGATTTCCTCGCCATGACCGCCTCGTTGCTGGGGCTGGGGGCGCTGGTGCTGGCCTCGGCCACGCTGTTCACCCTGCTGAAATGGGCCGGCGCCGCCTATCTGGTCTGGCTCGGCCTGCGCCTGCTGCGCTCGTCCCCCGCCGAGGCGCTGGACCCCGCCAAGGCGCGGCGCGACGTGACCGCCGGCGGCGTTTTCGGCCATGCCGCCATCGTCACCGCGCTGAACCCGAAATCCATCGCCTTCTTCATCGCCTTCGTGCCGCAGTTCCTGCGCCCCGATGCGCCGCTGGCACCGCAATGCGCGGTGCTGATTGCCACCTTTGTCGGCCTCGCCGCGCTGAACGCGCTGGCCTATGCGCTGCTGGCCGACCGGCTGCGCCGCACCATCGGCCGGCCCGCG
>NZ_PGTB01000406.1 GCF_002786325.1 Pseudooceanicola lipolyticus
GCCCGTCCGGGCCCCGCGCCAGCGGCAGGATCGCCTCGGGTCCGGCCTCGCCCATCAGGCCGGTGCCGCCGCGCATCGGGAAGGCCACCGGCCCCGAAACGACGCCGCCCTTGGCAAAGGGCATCACCCGGCCCTGGCTGAAAGGCGCGCCATCGGCAAAGGGCAGCAACCCGCCCAACCCCCGCGCGATCAGCCCGCCGACATGGTCGGTCACCGGCTTGACCGCGGCGGAATAGGTGCTGCGGATCATGCTGCGTGCGATATGTTCCAGCGCGTCGCTCAGCTTCAGGCCGTCGAACGCCAGCCCGTCAAAGGCGCGGCGCAGCCCCTTGGACAATCCGCGTTCCAGCGTCGCAACATCCTGCCCGGTGCTGGCCAGTGTGCCGCCGATGCGCCTCAGCTCGGCCTCGAACCCCGCGGCCATGCCGGCGGCGGCACCCAGGCTGTCTTCCAGCGCCTCGGCGCGGTCGCCCAATTCGTCAAACCCGTCACGATCGGTCATTGCCCTCTCCTTTCCCGCCATCCGGATAGGCGGCCAGCAGCGCCTCCAGACCGGCCCGGTTCATCGGCGCCGCCGTCTCGCCCAGCATCAGCCGCAGCTCGGCCGGGGTGAGGCCCCAGAACGCATCGGGGCTCAGGCCCAGCCCGCGCATCCCGGCCTGCATCAGCGCCGGCCAGTCGAACCCGCTCATCCCTCGCCCGGCACCAGGAAGGCGCGGGCCAGCAGCGTT
>NZ_PGTB01000050.1 GCF_002786325.1 Pseudooceanicola lipolyticus
GCCCTGGGCTTCGATCGTCTGCGCATCGCCGGCCTGCGCGCCGCGCAAAAGCCGCGCCGCTTCGGGCAGGTTCGGCGTCAGCACGTCGGCGCGCGGCAGCAACAGCTCGACCAGCGCGGCTTCGGCGTCTGCCGCCAGCAGGGCATCGCCCGATTTCGCCACCATCACCGGATCCAGCACCACCGGCCCGTCATAGCCGCCAAGCGCTTCGGACACCGCGCGGGTGATTTCGGCGGTGGCAAGCATGCCGATCTTGATCGCGGCGGGGGGAATGTCGTCCAGAACGGCGGCGATCTGCGCCGCAACCATGGCAGGCGTGATCGCCTCCACCCCCAGGACCCCCCTGGTGTTCTGCGCGGTGATCGCGGTGATCGCGCTCGTGCCATAGACCTGTAACGCCGAGAAGGTCTTGAGATCGGCCTGGATACCGGCGCCGCCGCCGCTGTCGGATCCGGCAATGGTCAGTGCGGATGCAGGTCTGGTCATGTCTTCCTCCACGGCGGGGGCGGAGGAGAAACGGCGGCTTTGTTCAGTCGCGCCAGATCATGTTCCGTTCCCTACGCCGGTATTGTCCGGATCAGGTTCGATGGGTTAGCTTGCGCCTCTCAGCCCCAGACGGGGCACCCCAACGGATTTGCGCAATCGCTTAGCAGCCGGTTTGCGGGATTGCAAGGCTCGGGCGGTTCCAGAGCACCAGACCCCCTGCATATCGCAGCCCCTGCGCCTACCGCGTCCGGCGGGTCCGGCCGACCATGTCCACCGGCACAGCACGAATTTGCCTAATTAAATGATCGATTTAGGCAAATCACCGCCGAACCGGGACCACCGTGCGCGGCGCCCTCTCAACAATGGAACATTCACCGCCTCCATCCGTTGGCGCTACTCGGGGTGGCCGGCACGGCCGGTTGCGTCGAACCTTGAAAGCGAAACGACTAGAAAGGTGTGAACAATGAAACTTACGAGTATTGCAGCCACAGTTCTTCTGACCACAAGCCTGGCAACGCCCGGCCTCGCCCAAAGCCTGGGTGCCGGAGCCGGAGCCACTGCCGGTCTCGGCGCCGATGCAAGCGTCGGCGATGCCGGCACCAGCCTGGGCGGCAATGCCGGGGCGAATGTGAACGCCAATGCCGGCGCCTCGATGGCCACTGATGGCGCAACCGGTTCCAACCTGAACGCCGATGCCAACACGCGCGGCAATGCCGGTGCAGCGGCCCAGGCGGCCGCCGATCTGAACATCGGCACCGAGGTTCACTCCTCTGACGGCGTGTCGATCGGCACGATTGCCGAAACCCGCACGAATACAGCCGGTGGCACCCAGGCCGTGATCAACGTGGACGAAAGCCTGGGCCTTGCGGTCCGCCAGGTGGCGATCAGCGCCGCCAGCCTGACTGCCGGCTCGGAATCCAACCTGACCATCGATATCGAGGCGGAAGATTTCCGCGATCGGATCCATGCCCAGCTGGAAGGCGGCGCTGACGCGCGTGCCACGGCAGAGGGTGGCGAATCCGAAGGCTGATCCGTCCTCAATTGCATATGCCGAGCCGGGTCCGCCCCGGCTCGGCATCAACGGGTGCAAGACGCCACCCGATCTTTCCCTTGATCCTACCTATTCGGCCCAGCGGTCCTCTGCCGCCCGGTCACAAGGTCATTCCCCTGTTGCCGCGCGGTCAGCGGCCCTAGTCCAAGGCCTGCCAGCCATCGCATCCGCGCGTCAGGATCGGGGTGGCAAAGGCACCGATGACGCGGTCGGGCACCGCCTCGACCCAGCGCTCGCCCTGCAACATCGCTGCCCCCACGGCCATCGGGCGGATACCGGCGCGGTCGAGCAACGCAAGCACAGTGCGCATCGACGCCCCCGAAGACAGCACGTCATCAACCACCAGCACCCGGCGGTTCTTCAGCAAGGGCAGCATATGCGGATCGACATAGAGCCGCTTGCCCCCACCCGGCGTGGTGATCGAGGACAGCGGCAGCGACAGCGCCTCGTCATACCAGAACTTGCGCGAATATCCCAAAGGCACCAGCCGCGAGTGGCCAAGCCGCCGTGCCACCGCCTCCGCCAGCGGCAGGCCCAGGGTCGGCACCGCCACCACCACGTCGGGCGCCAGCGGCGCCAGTCTCTCGGCCAGCACATCCGCGATCAGGTCAAGCACCCGGAACGAGGCCTGGTTCAGGATCAGCGAGACCACCGCCCGGTCGCCCTCGGGCAGCACGCGGATCGGCAGCAGGATCTGCTGCCCGCCGAGATCGACGGCAAAGCTCTGTTGGTCGGGCTGAACACCCGGCGTCAGGTTGCGATAAAGCTCCTGCCAGACATCGAGTCGCATCGGGCCTGTCTCCTGTTTACGGCGCGGGCGGTTCAACCGGCCAGGATCGCTGCACGGACCTTGCCGAACAGCGCGCCGCTGGCGGTGCAGAATTCCTCCACCACCGAATAATGGTTGCGCCCCGGGGCGATATGATCCTCCACCGCGATGCCGCGGGCGGTACAATAGGCCAGCAAGGCGCGGTGCTGCCAGTGGAACCCGGCGATCTCGTCGCCACCGATACTGGCGATCAGCCGCGCCGGGGCGGCCTCGGCCTGCAGCAGAGGCGAGCAGGCGGCGGCGGTCTCGGAATCCAGCCCCAGCTTGGCGTTATAGATCGTGTCCAGCACCGGCCGCATGTCGTAAAGCCCGCTGATCGGGAAACAGCCCTTGACCAGGCCGGGCAACTCCGCCCGCGCGCCCCAATCGGCAAGGCCCAGGCACAGCGCCAGGTGCCCGCCCGCCGAATGGCCCGCCACGAAAATCCGCTCCGGATCGCCCCCGTGATCGCCGATATGGCCATGCACCCACAGCAGCGCGCGCCCGGCGCTTTCGATGATCGCGGGCAGCCCGGCTTCGGGGGCCAGCGGATAGCCAATCGCCACCACGGTGATACCGGCCTGCACATAGGGCGCCGCCACAAAGCTCAGCGAGGATTTGTCGAGGAACTGGAACCAGCCGCCATGGATGAACATCAGCACCGGTGCGCCGGGAACCGCCGCGGGAAAGATATCCAGCCGTTCGCGCGGGTGATCGCCATAGGCCAGATCGGCGGCGCAGGCCATGTGCCGGCGCACAAAGGCACTGGTATCGCGCCACAGCTCGGCATGGCGGTAATGCTCGGGCACCGCCACCTGGTTGTTATAGGGCAGCGGACCGGGAAGGGGCTCAGACATCGGGCAGGGTCTTTCCGTCGCTGGCGTCGGTGCGCGCGCGGGCCGCCAGATAACGTTCGAAATGGCCACAGATCGCCTGGCCAATGCCTTCGAGATGGGCGCGCAGCAGCGCGACGGCGCGCTCGGTGTCGCCCTGCCGGCAGGCGGCCAGGATGGCGCGGTGCTCGTTGTTCGACTCGCGCCCGTGATCGACCTCGCCCATGTGCAGATGGACATAGCGCTCGGCATGGCTGTGCAGGCCCTGCAACATCTGCATCGACAGGTCGCGCTTTGATGGCGCGTAAAGCGCCGAGTGGATCAGCCAGTTCTGCCGGCCCAGCTGCGCCACCGGCGCGGTCTCGAACACCTCGATCAGCTCGCCGACACGGTCAAGCGTCGCCGGGGTCAGGGCCGGCACCGCGGCGCGCAGCAACTCGGTCTCCAGCAACACCCGCAGCTGGAAAATCTCGCGGATCCGGTCCGCGCGCAGATCGGTGACAAAGACCCCGCGGCCGGGATGGGTCACCACGAATCCCTCGCCCTCCAGACGCGCCAGCGCCTCGCGCAGCGGGATCTTCGAGATACCGAATTTCTGCGCCAGCGGATCCTGCCGCAACGGCGTGTTCGGTGCCAGTTCGCCGGATACCACCGCATCGCGCAGCACATCTACGATGGCCTCCACCTTGGATTGCGGCCGCTGTTCGTTCCAGCGCGCGGCAAGATCGTCGAAAGGGTCGCTCGTCCCGGTCATGTCAGCCCTTATAGCCTTCCTCGATCTTGTCGCGCAGCGTCCCGCACAGGCGCACAAAGTCCGGGTCGGACTCGATCTGCGCCTCGCGCGGGCGCGGAAAGGGCACCATCACGTCGTGGCAGATCGCCGAGGGCCGACGGCTCATCACCAGGATGCGGTCAGACAGAAACACCGCCTCGCGGATCGAATGGGTCACGAAGATTGCGGTCTTGTGAAAACGGTCCCAGATCGCCGCCAGGGCCACGTTCATCTCGTCGCGCGAGATCGCGTCGAGCGCGCTGAAGGGTTCGTCCATCAGAAGGATTTGCGGATCGGTGATCAGCGCCCGGCAGATCGCCACCCGCTGGCGCATCCCCCCCGACAGCTGGTCGGGCCGCTTGTCGCGGAACTCCCACAGCCCCACCGACTCAAGCAGTTCGCGCGCACGCTCGCGATAGGCCTCGGTGCGCCCATCGCGCAGCCGCACCGGGAACAGCACATTGTCGAGCACCGAGAACCACGGCAGCAGCGTCGCGTCCTGAAAGACATAGCCCATGTCGCCGCGCGGCGCCTTGACCGGTTCACCGCCGATGATGATCTCGCCGGTCGAGGGCGTCTCGAGCCCGCCGATCATCGACAACAGCGTCGACTTGCCACAACCCGAGGGCCCGAGGATCGACAGGAACTGCCCGGACGGCACGGTAAAGGCGGCCTGCTCGACCGCCTGCACCTCCGAACCCGCGGCCCGATAGGTCTTGCTCACCCCCTCCAGGGTCAGAAAGTCGCTGACGGGCGTCATGCGGCGGACTCCGCCCCGGCATCCCCCGCCAGCGCCTCGCAAAGCGCATCGGTGTCGGTGGTCCAGCCGAGGAAGTTCTCGATATTGTGGCAGGTGGCGCGAAAGATGCTTTCGTCGCCGGCCTGCATCGTCGCATCGGCCACCATCAGGCAAAAGAACTCCTTGTGGAAACCGTCGCGGATCGTCGATTCGACGCAGACATTGGTGTTCACCCCGGCCACCACAAGATGGGTGATGCCGCGCCCGCGCAACAGCGCCTCAAGCCGCGTGCCGCAGAACGCGCTATAGCGCGACTTGTGCAGCACAATCTCGCCCGGTGCCGGCTGGATGGCATCGACCAGCTCGTAATCGCGGCTGCCCACGGTGATCAGCTTGCCGCGATATTCGGGATTGGCGCGCATGAATTTCAGCGGGTTCGACTTGTGATAGACCGGCGAGCTTTCGGGCCCGGCCTGGGTCAGTTCCGGGTCAAAGCCGTTCTGCAGGTAGATCACCAGGATATTTGCGGCCCGCGCCGCCGCAATGCAACGCCCGACCTGGTCGATCACCCGGTCAGAGCCCTCGACGCCAAAGCCGACAAGGTCGAGATAGCCCCCCTTTGACAGATAGGCGTGCTGCATGTCGATGACGACAAGCGCGGTCCGCGCCGGGTCGCAGACCAGCGGCTCGGGGCGAGCCGGGATGGAGATGGGATCAGACATGGAATTTCCTGGGGTCAGGCACCGAAACGGCGGCGCAGCTGGATTTCGATCAGGGCAATGGCGCCGTAAAACACCAACCCGAAGGCGCAAAGCACCGCGACCGCGGCAAAGATCAGCTCGGTCTCGGCCTGGGCCGAGGCGAACAGCACCAGATAGCCAAGCCCCGCCTGCGAGGTGATGAATTCGCCCACGATCACCCCGATGATGGAAAAGGTGGTCGCGATCTTCATGCCGCTGAACACGTAAGGCAGGGCAAAGGGCAACCGCACGTCGCGGAAGACCTGCCATTCGCTGGCCCGCAGCGCCCGGCACAGCCGCAGCAGGTTGCGGTCGACATTGTCCAGCCCGGCCAGCGTGGCGATGACAACGGGGAAAAAGCTGATGAACACCGCGAATGACAGCCGCGATTCCGCGCCGATGCCCAGCCAGACGATGAACAGCGGCGCCAGCGCGATCTTGGGAATAAGCTGGAAAAACACCACGTTGGGATAAAGCGCCTCGCGCAGCGTGCGCGAGGTGCTCAGGATCCCGGCCAGCGCGATGCCGACCACCGTCGAGATGGCAAAGGCCACCACGCTTTCGAACATGGTGGGCAGCGCATGGCGCCAGATCAACGGCAGAAACAGCTGCTCAAGCTTCAGCCAGATCGCCGATGGCGCCGGCAGCAACACCGAAGGAACCTCCAACCCCCGCACCGTGACCTCCCAGATCAGAAGGCCGGCCGCCGCGGTGCCCGCGGGCAACAGCAGTTTGCGCAGGTGCGTTACCGCATCGAGTCGTGTCATGTCAGAGGGGTCTTTCCTGCTGGGCGGGCGGCACCGCGGCTGCGGCACCGCCCGTCAGTTCGTGTGGCGCGCGGCGGTCAGGCCTTGCCGAAATACTTGGCGTATTCGGCATTGGCGGTCTCGACGGCGGCCCATTCCTCGGGGCTCAGCGTCACGTTGCCGATGAATTCGTTAGTGATCAGCTCTTCGGTCGGCGGCACCACCGGATTGTCCACCGTGCCAAGGTCCAGCACGCTCTGCATCATGCCGGGGATCTTGCTCAGGTCGGAATATCCCAGCGCGTTGTCCATCGCCTCGGCGCGCAGCGTGACCAGCTGCGCGATCCCCTGCGAGATTTTGGCACTGGCCAGCCCGTTGGCGGTCAGCCCGACTTCGGGAACGATCTTGGCGAAGGCCTCGATCGATTCCTCCGGGTTCTTCAGCGTATGCGCATACGAACCCAGCGTCGCATCCACCACTTTCTGGCAAAGCTCGGGATTGTTCTCGTAAATCTCGCGGCGGGTGACGATTTGCGCGGCATAAAGCTCCACCCCGAAATCGCTCCACAGCATAAAGCGCAGATCCGCGCCGGCGGCGGCGATATTGGGGATCGAACTGCTGCCGATCGCGGTGATCGCATCGACCTGGCCGTTCATCATGGTGCGTTCGATCACCTTGCTGTCGATCTGCACGATTTCGACCTTGCTGGTGTCGATTCCGGCCTTCTCGGCAAAGGCCGGCCAGAACGGCGCCTCGGCCGAGGTCGGCACCATGCCCAGGGTCTTGCCCTCCAGATCGGCGGGCGCCGAGATGCCGCTGTCGGCCAGCGTGGCGATGCCCATGGTGGCGTCATAATAGATCGTGGCCAACACCATCAGGTCCAGCCCGCGCGCCTGGGCCAGCATATTGCCGCTGGCAAACACCACGCCGAAATCGAACTGCTCATTGGCAACCGCCTGGGCCGCGGCCACCGAGCCGAAACCGCGCGAGACCTCCACATCAATGCCCTGATCGGCATAGATCCCCAGTTCCTTGCCCAGCATCGGCCAATAGTTCGACCCGTTCGCGACCCAGGGCAGGGTCAGCGCCACCTTGGTCATGTCCTGCGCCCAGAGCGGGCGGGTCGAAAGCGACAGCATCGGCGCGGCCAGCGCCGCGCCGCCGATACGCAGCGCCTGGCGCCGCGATAGGTTGAGAATGGATTTGGCCATGGCGAGGAGGTCCTTTTGGCGGGAGGTTTCGAAGTGGCGCGCAGCGTCGTGTCCCGTTTCCGGCGGCGCCAGATGATTTGGTATATCGTATACTTTCGCCGGTCTGCCCGCGGCGCGTCCATTCGCAACCGGCCGAACCGCCCCCGCGCGCGCCGCATTTCACCGGAAAGGGCATAAATTCTGCGCAGATTTACCCGCGCGGCCGGATTTTTCATCGCTCCGCGAACGCGCCACCGCCGGGCGCGCACCCTGGGAACGGCTTCGCCTCGCTGGACAGCCGCGACAGCGGGGGCTAAGCCCGCGGCCAGAACGGAAGAAACCGGGGCCGCAGGTCCGAAGGCCGCCCGCGGTTCGGGCCGCGCGCGTTGCCAACGGCGACACGCGCGGAAACCGGCAAGGCGATGACCGGCCGATCCAGACGAGGGGCAGACATGTTTGATATCGTGATCTCGGGCGCGCAGGTGCTGCTGCCCACCGGGCTGTCCCGCGTAGACGTGGCGATCAGCAACGGACAAATCGCGGCGCTCCATGCCCCCGAAGACCAGGTGGCGGCCAGAGACCGGATCGCGGCCGAAGGCCTGACGCTGCTGCCCGGCGCGATTGACACGCATGTCCACGTGCGCGCCCCCGCCTTTCCCGAGCGTGGCACGGTGCTGACCGAAACCAGCGCCGCCGCCGCCGGCGGTGTCACCACGATCCTGGAAATGCCGGTGACCATCCCGACCACCACAAGCGTCGAACAGCTGCACCTGCGCCGGGCACATTTCGAGTGCGATGCCTTGGTCAATTTCGGGCTCTATGCTGGCCTGGGCGGGATCGACGCGGCACAGGCCTGCGCGCTCCGAGAGGCCGGCGCCCTGGCGTTCAAGATTTTCACCACGGCGGTTCCGCCGGGCCGCGAGGCGGAATTCGACGGCCTGGCCTGTCCCTCGGAAGACCAGCAGTTCAGGGCGCTGGAGGCTGCCAACGCCGCCGGCCTGCCCCTGACCGTACATTGCGAAAACGCCGGGCTGCTCAAGCTCTTCGGCCAGCGCAGCGCAGGGTCTAACAAGGCCGAAGCGGGTTTTTTGAACGCCGCGCGCCCAGCCATCTGCGAAGCCGTCGCAGTCGCCGCCATCGCCGCGATGAACGCCGAAATCGGCGCCAAGCTGCATATCGCGCATGTGACCAGCGAACGCACCGCCGAGGTGCTCCGGCGCTTTTCGGGCCTGTGCGACCTGACGGCCGAGGTCTGCCCGCAGTCGCTCTATGCTTCGGAAACTGACCTCGCCAGGGCGGGCGTGGATGGCAAGACCATCCCGCCGATCCGGTACGAGGCCGACAGCCAGGCGCTCTGGCGCGCCCTGGCAGATGGGACAATCACCCAGGTCGCAACCGACCATGCGCCTTTCGACGCCGCCGAGAAACAGGCCAGCGCCGCAGATTTTGCCACCGCCCCGGCGGGCGTTCCCGGGCTTGAAATCCTTGTGCCGGCGATGCTCGACGCGGTGGCGACACAAAAACTGTCCCTGCCAAAGGCCTGGGATCTCGTCTCGGCCAGCCCGGCACGACGTTTCGGGCTCCAGGGGCGCAAGGGCGAGATCGCGGTCGGCCAGGACGCGGACCTGATCCTGGTCGACATGTCGGCGCCAACCGAGATCCGCAAGGACACGCTGTTCACCCAAGCGCGGGGTGCGGCCGGCCTCTACGCCGGCCGACGCTTCCAGGGCAAGGTCAGGCGCACCATCGTCGGCGGCACAACCGTGTTCAACGACGGCGCGATCACCGGCCGGGGCGGCGAAGGCGCATTCGTTCCCCCCGCCTGAATCCGCCCCGCGCTAGGCGCCGATGACCAGCGGCGCGGTCAGGCGTTTCAGCGTCGAGATCACGCTCAGGGGGGTGATCTTGCCGGTCTTGGGGTTGTCCTCCGAGGGAATATTCTCGATCTTGAGCGTCAGGTTGGCGCTGTCCGAGACCACCTCGATCACGTGGGTGTTGCGCTGAACCGTGGGATCGGCCCAGACCTCGAGTTGCGTGTGCTTGGTCCCGATCCCGGCAAGCCCAAGCGCCACCGCGACGTTCAGGTTGGCGGGGAACCCTTCGATCGCATCCGCGGCCGAGCCCGCATAGCATTTCACCGGCTCGGTGACAGTGTCGAGATCCAGCCCCATCTTCTCGATCGCCGGCGCGCCCTTGAGGCCCTTGGGCGGTTTGCGGGTGACCATGCGGACGCTCTCGATCTTGCCCTGCGCCGCCGCCTGCACCGCATCGAGCCCAAGCAGCGCGCCCGACGGCACAAGCAGCCGCCCACCCGTCCGCGCCGCGATGTCCTGCAAATGCGCATTTGTCAGCAGCGCCCCGACACTGATCACGATCATCACCTTGCCGGCTTCCAGCGTCGGGCGCGCGACGGTATCCAGCAGATGCGCGGGGCAGCATTCCACCACCACATCCGCGCCGTCCGCCAGCGCCTCAAGCGGCAGGACATCATAGGCGCGGCTGAAACTGCGCGCCATATAGTCCCCGGCTGCGGCGGTGTCGCGGGCCGAAACCGCCACCAGCTCCAGTCCGGGAATCCCTGCATCCAGGGCCGCGGCGACGGCTTTGCCGATGGCTCCGAACCCACCCACGGCAATCTTCAAGCTTGGAGTCTTCATGTCACTTCACCGTCTTGTTGTTCTGCATGTTGTTCTGCATGACCCGTCCGGCGCGGATTTCACCCTCGCACCTGGCGGTATTCGGTATCTAGAAACCACCGCAGCGCGGCGAGGGCAAAATAGTTCTACTGCCTGATAGCCACAATTTAAGTTATGGATCAATCGACCACCCTGCACCGGGCACCGGCCACCCCGGGCCGGCATCTTCACATTCCGCCACTTCATTGGGCACGGGCGGCACCGCAAAGACCTTATGGCCAACAAGATCGGCGCGATCCTGAACTTGACGCCACGACCGCGTTGACAGCGCCGCGCGCGCGCCGACGAGGAACGCCCGCAAAGGCCCAAACATTACATTTTGTTATGCTTCAGGCAATTTTAATCGCTGGCACCGGCACTCCCACGGGTCTTACAGTTTTCATATCACGGAAACACGACAATCCACTCGGCATCGGAGGTCGACCCTATGACAGTATTTTCCAGGTCAATTCTAACAGGCGCCTGGATGGCGACGCTCGGCGCGCTTGTCGCCACCGCAGCCGCCGCACAGGAGTACCAGGTCCTGTTCTCGCACGGATTCAAGCCGGACTCGCCGCATCACGCCGCCGCCCTCCAGATGGTCGATGAAGTGGCCGAGGCGTCGGGCGGGCGGGTCGAGATCAAGGTCTTCCACTCCGGCCAGGCCGGCACCGCCCGCGAGAATTTCGAGGCCCTGCAACTGGGCAGCCTGCACATCACCACGTCGCCCACCGCCCGCATCGCCGGCTTCGTGCCCGAGCTTCAGGTCTTCGACCTGCCCTTCCTGTTCCCCTCCTATGACAAGATGGTCGAGGTGCTCGATGGCCCCGTCGGCCAAGAGATGCTGGGCCTTCTCGAGGCGCAGAACGTGCTGGGCGTGGCCTTTTACATCGACGGCCTCAAAAGCATGACCGCCAACAAACCGCTGCGCACGCTGGCCGATTTCGAAGGCTTCAAGATGCGGACGATGGAAAGCCCGATCATCATGGAGCAGTACCGGGCGCTTGGGGCAAACCCGGTTCCGCTCGATTTCCTCGAAGTCTACAACGCGCTTCAGATGGGCACCGTGGACGGCCAGGAAAACCCCATCAACCTGATCCACGACATGAAGTTCTACGAGGTGCAGGATTACCTGACGCTGACCGATCACGCGATGCTGGGCGGCCTGCTGATGTACAGCCTTGACTGGTACAACGCGCTGCCCGAGGACCTTCAGAAGATCATGCACGAGGCCGGCGTCACCTATGTTCAGCGCCAGCGCACCGGTGTCCAAGAGATCGTCGCGCGCGACCTCGAAACAATCGCCGACTCGGGCACCACGATCGTGGAACTGACGGCGCAGGAGCGCGAAGCCTTCCGCCAGGCCACCCTGCCCGTTCATGAAATCTACACCGAAAAATACGGCGACGAGATGCTGAATCGCATTTACGAAGCCGCGAAGTAACGCGCAAACACACCGGCGGGCGCAGTGATACGTCTCTGCGCCCGCAGACAGGCAATAGAAGAAGATGAAACGCGCATTCGATAAATTCTCCATCGTCGAAGGCTGGTTTGTCGGCGCGCTGCTGATCGCGGTGACCGGCATCCTCTTCCTCAATGTGGTCATGCGCTTCGTGTTCAATAACTCCCTCGGCTGGGCCGAGGAGTTCTCGCGCTACAGCATTGTCTGGGTCACGATGATCGGCGCCAGCCTTTGCGTGCGCAGCGGCGCCCACATCGCCATCGATCCGCTGTCGCGCTTCCTGTCGGCGCGCGCGCTGCGATACCTGAACATCGCGGTGATGATCTTCTGCTGCATCGTCTGCATCGTGCTCTGTCACTATGCCTGGGCGATCACCGAGAAAATCGGCCGCCTGGGCCAGCGCAGCGCCACGCTCAACATGCCCATGGCGCTAGTCTACGCGGCCATGCCGGTGGGATTTGCGCTGATGGCGGTTCACTTTCTGGTCGCCGCCTTCGGCATGCTGCGAAAGGACACCGCGTGAGCTGGGTGCTGCTGCTGCTTCTCGTCGCCCTGCTGCTGACCGGAACGCCGATCTTCATCGCCATGCTCAGCGCCACCCTCGCGGTGACCTGGTATTTTGTCGGGCTGCCGCTCGAAGGCATCATGCAGCGCTTCATCTCGGGCATCGACAAATTCTCGCTGCTGGCGATCCCGCTGTTCATCTTTTCCGCCAACATCATGCGTTCCGGCGGGCTGTCGACCCGGATCATCGCGCTGTCACAGGCCCTGGTCGGGCACCTGCCTGGCGGCATGGCCCTGACGACAATCGTCGCCTGCATGCTGTTCGGCGCCGTCTCGGGTTCAAGCCCGGCAACCGTGGTCGCCATCGGCGGCATCGTCCTGCCCGCGCTGAAAGAGGCGCGCTACGGCGAGCAGTTCTCGGTCGGGCTGATCACGTCAAGCGCCTCGGTCGCCCTGATCATCCCGCCCAGCATCGGCATGATCGTCTACGGCGTGGTCACCGGTACCTCCGTGGGCGATCTCTTCCTTGCCGGCATCATCCCCGGGCTGCTGCTCGGCCTGACATTCATGGCCTACGCCTATGCCTATGCCGTCCGCCACCGCCTGCCGCTGGCGCCGGCGCCATCGCTCGGCCAGGTCTGGCACGCCTTCCGCGATGCGGGCTGGGCGCTCGGTGTGCCGGTGGTGATCATCGGCGGCATCTACGGGGGCGTCTTCACGCCCACCGAAGCCGCCGCCGTCGCCTGCATCTACGCGGTCGCGGTCACCGCCCTCGTCTATGGCGAGATGAACCCCCGCCGCCTGCTCGACTGCGCCATCGAATCCGCCATGGGCACGGCGCAGATCATGATCCTGATCGGCGCCGCGTCGGGCCTCGCCTGGCTGCTGACAATCGAACAGGTGCCACAGCAGCTCTCCGGCACCTTGCTCGGCTTCAGCGAGTCCAAGATCATGATCCTGCTGATGATGAACCTGATCCTCATCATTGCCGGCATGTTCATCGACCCAACCTCGATCACCATGATCTTCGCGCCGATCTTCCTGCCGATCTGCCTCGCAATGGACATCAGCCCGATTCACCTCGGCCTGATCCTCGTGGTGAACAGCGCGATCGGAATGTACACGCCGCCCTTCGGCTTCAACCTCTTCGTCGCCTCGGGCATCTCCCGGCTGTCGATCGACCGCATGGTGCCGGGCGTGCTCCCCTTCATCCTCTGCGGGATCGCGGCGGTCCTGCTGATCACCTTCACCCCGCAGCTTTCGCTGTGGCTGCCGGAGCTGCTGCGATGACCGGGGCCGAACCGCTGTGGAACGTCGCCGACCAGCTTGCGCCGGGCCGTGCGGCGCTGCTGATCATCGACCTTCAGAACGACTTCACCCACCCCGATGGCCACCTCGCCCGGCGCAAGGGCGTGGACGTCACGCCCGTGCGCAACCGCTTCGCCGCAGTCACCCGGCTGGTGACCCAAGCGCGCCGTGGCGGCGTGCCGGTGATCTGGCTGTCCGTCGTGCACGACGTCGCGTCCGAGCCGGCGAACTATCTCGCGGCGCAGCTCGCCAAGCCGCCCGGCGCAGAGGCGATCACCCGCGACGACTTGCTGGCGCATCGCGGCACCTGGGGCTGTGCCTGGGACGCGGCCCTGCCCACGCCGCTGGAGGCCGAAACCCGCCTGGAAAAACCGGGATATAACGGCTTTCACCGCACGCGCCTTGCCGAGATCCTGGAACAACGCGGCGTTTCCACGCTGGTGTTCTGCGGCTGCAATACCAATGTCTGCATTCAGGCCACCGCGGCCGAGGGGTTCGCGCGCGGATATTACATCGTGCTGGCCAGCGACGCCTGCGCCGCCCTGGATGGGGAACAGGCGCACCAGGCCGCGCTTGCGACGCATCGGAAATATTACGGGCACACGCTCACGACATCAGAGATCCTGCCGCATTGGCCTCCGCTTGGACCGCGGGCAGATAGCTCTCCAGCCACGCCCTGAAGATCCGAACCCGCTTCTGTTCCCACCCGGTCTTGCGGCCGATAAGGTAATATTGGCCGGCGCTGGGGACCCGCGCGGGAATCGCCTGCACCAGCAGGCCGGAGCGGATGTCGTCCATCACCAGCACGTCCGGCACCAGCGCGATACCCCGTCCCTCCATCGCCGCCTGGATGGCCATGAAGAAATGCCCATAGGCCGGCCCGTCATTCTTCCGTTCGACGGCCCAGCCGAGGGCCTGAAGGAAATCGGCCCAGGCATGTTGCCGCGTCGCCATGTTGATCAGGGTGGCCGCGTTGGCATCCGCCGCCGTTTTCACCAGGCCGCGCTCGGCGATATAGCCCGGCGATGCAACCGCCACCATGCGGTCCGGCATCAGCTGCAGAAACTCCAGCTGATCGTCCCGCTTGGCCATCTCCAAATCGATGCGCACCTGCCCCTGGGCCCGCGTGTCCATCACCGGCGAACCAACCCGGATTGCCAGGTCGACATCCTCGCGGTCGAAATCCACCGGCCGGATCGAATTGACCAGGTGAATCTCGATATCCGGATGCTTCTCCGAAAAATCGACGATGCGTGGCATCAGCCATTTGACCGAAAAGGTCGGCAGCACGGAAATGGTCAGGATCCCGTTGCCCCGGTTGTCCCAGACCCGATGCGCCGCGAACTCGATCTGGTCGAATGCCTCTTTCAACGCGGGAAACAGGCGATGCCCGGCCTCGGTCAGTTCCACCGACCGGGTAAGCCGCTTGAACAGCGGCGTGCCGAAATCTTCCTCCAGCAGCTTGATCTGGCGCGACACTGCCGCCTGCGTCACGTTCAGCTCTTCGGATGCATTCGAAAAACTGAGGTGTCGGGCGGCGGCCTCAAAGGTCTTGAGCGCATTCAGAGAAGGAAAACGGCGCGGCATGCTGGGGCACGTCCCGTGATGGATAATGAATTCTCATGCACTCTAGTGGATCGGGCCCAGCTGGCAAGCCATCCCCGGGCCGGGCCAATGCCACATGCAATTGGCCGCAGGCCCCGCTTGCTGGGCAAACCCAGGCGAACGCAGGCCCGTCGCTCCCGGCGCAAAATTTCTCTTTCGTTTCATGATGGTCCAATTTTCTTTTTCCCCCGGCACCCGCGCCGTAATCTGCGCACCAACCAGCCCGCCCAAACCATCGCCCCGCGGCGGTTCGAACAGCCCCCCGCACCCGCCAGCGACGACCAAGGAAGACCCATGTTCAAAGCCTTTATCTCGACGCCCCTTGAAGACGCCCAGGTGGCGCGCATCCGCGCCGCCGCCGCCGGCGATGTCGAGGTGATCTTCGAACCCGACCTGCTGCCGCCGACCCGCTATGTCGCGGATCACAAGGGCCCGGACGGATGGGAACGGACGGCAGAGCAAAAACACCGCTTCCACGCGCGGCTGGCCGAGGCTGACTTTCTCTGGGACCTCCCGCCGCTGCATATGCTCCCCGCGCAGGACATGTCCTTCGCGCCAAATCTGAAATGGGTCCAGACCACAAGTTCCGGCGTCGGCCCGATGGTGGAGGCGCTGAACATGAAGGGCAGCGGCGTGACGGTCACCACCGCGCGCGGCGTCCATGCGGTGCCGCTGGCAGAATTCACGCTGATGGCGCTTCTGATGCATTTCAAAGACGTCCGGCACCTGCGCAGGCAACAGGCCGCGCATCGCTGGGAGCGGTATTGCGGCGACGGTCTCGAGGGCAAGCTGGTCGCCATCGTCGGCGCCGGGGAAGTCGGGCGCCGGGTGGCCGAGATCTGCAAGTTTCACGGCATGCGCATCGCCGCGATGAGCCGCAGCCTGACCACCGCAGCGGCGGCCAAGCTGGGCTATGACGAGATCTTCCGAACCTCCGACCTGACCGAGATCGCCGGGCGTGCGGATGCGATGGTCCTCTGCGTGCCGCATACGCGCGAAACCGAGGGCATGATCAGCCGCGAGGTCATCGCCGCGATGCGCCCCGAGACCGTGCTGGTCAACATCGCAAGAGGACAGGTGGTGGACGAAGCCGCGCTGGCCGAGGCGCTGGCGCAGGGCCGTCCGGGCTTTGCCGCGCTCGACGTGGCCGCGGTCGAACCGCTTCCCGCCACCAGCCCGCTCTGGGATCTGGACAACGTGCTGATCAGCCCCCATTCGGCGTCCACGGTGCAACGGGAAAACGCGCTGATCGCCGATCTCTTCATCCACAACATGCGCTGCCTGGTCGAGGGCCGCACCGGCGAGCTGCGAAATGCCTTCGACATGGACGGCATGTACTAGCGGTAGCAGGCTGTCCCGCCCTCCCGGCGGCGCGCAAACCAATTGATTTTCAAGAAGGAGTTAAAAATGTCGATCGAAGCCAAGTTCCACAAGCTCGGCACCGACAATGCGCCAGGACAGGAAGTCCGGCAGGCCGGGAGCGAGGCCGAGTCCCGCTTTCACGGCCCCAAGCTGGACGGCACACCGGTGGATTTCTCGCATGGTGACGTCGATGCACATACCCCGACTCCGGGGGCGTTCGACCTGTTCCAGCAGGGCGTCGCCATCGGTGGCGCGCAGGCCTATACCGAGTATCGCGGCGATCAGCAGATCCGCGCGCTTCTCGCCCCCCGCCTGGAAGAATTCACCGGAGCGCCGGTCGATGCCCGCGATGGCCTGATGCTGACACCCGGCACACAGGGCGCGCTGTTCCTTGCCGTGGCCAGCACGGTCGATCGCGGCGACAAGGTCGCGATTGTCCAGCCCGACTATTTCGCCAACCGCAAACTTGTCGAATTCTTCGGCGGAGAGATGCTCCCCGTTCAGCTGGAATACGAACAGGCCGCTCCAGACGAGGCCGGGTTGAACCTGAAACAGCTCGAAGCCGCCTTCAAGGCCGGGGCGCGGGTGTTCCTGTTCTCCAACCCCAACAACCCGACCGGTGTCGTCTATTCGGCCGACGAGATCGCCCGCATTGCCGCCCTCGCCGCCCGCTATGGCGCCAGCGTGATCGTCGATCAGCTTTACGCCCGCCTCCGCTATGCCGGGGTAAACTATACGCATCTCCGCGCCGCCCAAGGCCTGCCGGAAAACGTGGTGACGATCATGGGCCCCTCGAAAACCGAGTCGCTGTCGGGCTATCGCTTGGGGGTGGCCTTCGGCGCGCCCGCAATTCTGACGCGGATGGAAAAACTCCAGGCCATCGTCAGTCTGCGCGCGCCGGGCTATTCGCAGGCCGTGCTGCGGGGGTGGTTCGACGAACCCGAAGGCTGGATGAGCGCACGTATCCAACTGCATCAGCAGATCCGCGACGATCTACTGGAAATCCTGCGCGCGGTTCCCGGGGTCACGGCGCGCACCCCGATGGCGGGCAGTTACCTGTTTCCCCGGCTGCCGCGCCTAACCCTCGATCCCGCCGATTTCGTGCGCGCGCTGCGGGTCCAGGCGGGTGTGACGGTCACCCCGGGCACCGAGTTCAGCCCGCATTCGGCGGCCAGTGTGCGGCTGAATTTCTCGCAGGATCGCGCCGCATCGGCCGCCGCCATGCACCGCATGGCCGAACTGATCGAACGCTATCGCGCCTGACCGGGCGCCCGGCGCGGGCAGACCATAGACCTTGCCGGGCCGCGTCGGCGGCATCGTCAGCCCGCGGTTCGGGCCGGTCCCCGCGCAAGGCCGGCGGCGCATTCCGTGACCAGGGCCCGGAATGCCACCCACAGCGGATCGTTGCGGTTTTTGTTCGGATACATCAGGCAAAGCTTGCGATCGTATTCCGCCGCAAGCGACGGCGAAACATGCACATCCGGCGCAAACCGGTCGAGCCCGCGCCAGTGGGGCACAAGCGACACGCCCAGCCCCTCGCTGACCAGGATCGCGATGGTTTCCAGACTGTCCAGCTCCACCATCGGGTCGATCTTGATCCTGCGGTCGCGCAGGAATTTCTCGGCAATCATCCCGCCCCATGAATGGGTGTCATAGCGCAGATAGCTGCTCTCGCGCAGCAGATCGTCGATCGGGCGATCGGGCCGGTCGCGGCTGATCATCACAAGCGGTTCCGACACAAGCGGCTCGACAAGCGCCGCCTTCGGCAGCTCGAAATGCGGCTCTACAAACAGCGCGGCGTCAATTTCATCGCGGCAGAACCCCGCGTAAAGGTCCTTTGACGTGCCTGGTATCAGGTGCAAACGCAGGGCCGGCAGCTCCGCCTTGATCCGCCGCAGCAGAGTGGGAACGAGATCCTGGAAAAGCGTCGAGATCACGCCAACGCGGATATACCCGCTCATCCCGTCCATATCCGCCTTCTCGGCCAGGTGATGCGCCAGCGTGACCAGCTCTCGGGCATGCGGCAACAGCCTGAGGCAGGCTTCGGTGGGCCGGGAGCTCTGCCCGACGCGTTCAAGCAGCTGAAATCCCAGTTCGGTCTCAAGCGTCTGGATGCGCTGACCAACCGCGGCCGGCGTCAGCCCCTGGCGCCGTGCTGCCGCGGCGATCGACCCCTGTTGTGCAACCTGCAGCAGGCTTTCCAGCAACTTGGTATCCAATGGATTTCCTATCTTCTGCCCCGTGAATAGAAAGCAATACCATTCCTTTTGCACGCCCCCAAGGGGCGGCAAGGCAAACCGCGCGCCCGATCTGGCCGGCGGGTCGGGCACCATCCGCGGGTCCAAAGTCAGTAAAAAAAAGCGCGCGCCGAGATCTTGAAGCCGCCCGTTTGCGTCACTTTATTTGCTGCGGAACGCCCAAACGGGGTTTCACAGATACGCGACAGGTTCGGCTAGTACAGCGGACCGCCAATCGTTCGCTTTCGGGAACGCAAGGCACACGCGACGATACCGCTCCGCACCTCAGGCGGAGAACCTAGATGCATGTCTGTCCTCCACGGGCGTTCAGTTGGCGTGAACTCGTCTTAACTGATCAAACGGAGGTGAAACATGTACTTCCCCACCTATGCCAACCGCAGCGATCCGCTGGCGCTGATGCGCTCGATGTTGCGCGATTTCGATCCGGGCAGCCGCGCGCGGACGCGCCCGCCGGTCTTCCCGGCCGTCAATATCTGGCAGGGCGACGATGCGATTGCCGTCACCGCCGAGCTTCCGGGGGTTGACCCGTCCGAACTCGACGTGTCGGTCAATGACAACCTGCTTACCATTTCCGGCAAACGCGCCGCCCCCGAGGCCGGCGATGGCGCCACCTGGCACCGCCGCGAACGCGGCTTCGGCGAATTCAGCCGGGCCATCCGCCTGCCCTTCGAGGCCGAGGACGACAAGGTCGAGGCGCGGCTGCAAAACGGGGTGCTGCGCGTCGTGATCGGCCGGCCCGAGGAACAGAAACCGCGGCGGATCCAGATCCAGGCCGCATGAGAGGAGGACAAACCATGGCAAAAGACGTGAGCAATCCGGGCAAGCGTGAAACCGACATGCCCGAAACCACCCATGGCGGGCGCGTCTACCGGCCGCTGGCCGACATCGTCGAAACCGGCGATGGCGTGCAACTGATGCTCGAAATGCCCGGCGTCTCGCGCGACGATCTCGATGTGACGCTGGAAAAGCGGGTGCTGACAATCCGCGGCAAGGTGCATCCGACGGCCCCGGACAAGCTGGACCTGGTACATGCGGAATATGGCGAGGGCGATTACGAGCGCTCGTTCTCGATGTCGCAGGACTTCGACCCCGACAAGATCGAGGCGTCGTTGTCCAATGGCATCCTGACATTGACCCTGCCGCGCGCCGAGGCCGCGAAACCGAAAAAGATCGCGGTTAGGGCCGCATGACCCCTGCCCCTTATTGCAAGGAGACTGCCAATGCAGATCAAGGATCTGATCCCCTGGGCGCGCAAGGGTGACGCGCCTGCCGGCAAGACCGGAGACAATCCGGTCGCCACGCTGCAACGCGACATGAACGATGCGGTCGAAAAATTCTGGAACCGCTTCGGCCAGGGCCTGAACGGCTTTGACTGGCCGTGGGGCGGCAACGAGGCACGCTCGGATGTCGTCGAAACCAAGAATGCCATCGAAGTGTCGATCGAACTGCCCGGCATGGATATGCAGGATATCGAGGTCAACGTGAGCGATGACATGCTGACTATCAAGGGCGAGAAAAAGGTCGAACGGCAAGAGGAGAAGAAAGGCTATTACCTCTCCGAACGCAGCTATGGCGCGATCTATCGCACCATCCCGCTGCCGCCGGGTGTCGATGGCGAAAAGGCCGAAGCCAGCTTCCGGAACGGCGTGCTGACCATCAAGCTGCCGCAAACCCCCGAGGCACAGGCCAAGGTCCGGCGGATCGAGGTGAAACACGCCTGATCGCAGACGCGCCGCTGGCCCCCTGCCAGCGGCGTTTTTTGCATCCGGTTCTAGACCCACCCAAAACCCTTGTTAGAGACTATTCCACCCCGGCCCTGAAGGCCTGTGCCTGCATGGCGCGCGCATGTTCCAGCTTATAGGCGGCGCGGAACCGAGGGGCGAAGAACTTGGCAAAGGCCCGGACCTCGGGGCGCTGATAGGCATCGGGGCTGATCACCAGCCACGAGGTCACATCGGTCCCGTCCGGCGGGTCAAAGCAGCGCACCAGCGACGGGTAGTCCAGCGCCAGCGTCACCGGCACCGGGCCGATGCCCAGCCCGGCCTCGACACTTGCGGTCACCGCTTCGGTGTCTTCACACCGGGCGACGATCTGCTCGGGCGCGATCCGCTCCAACAGCCAGGTGTTCAGCGGCATCGATCCCGGCGCCCGGTCGAACACGACAAAGCTGTGGCCGGCCAACTCGGGCGCCGAGGCCGGCAGACCATGGCGCAGCGCATAGCCGCGCGAGGCAAACAGCGTCGATGCGACATGGGTAAGCCGCGCACAGATCAACCGCGCATCATCGATCTGCGGCGCGATCCGGATGGCGATATCGGCGTCCCCGGCCACCAGGTCCAGTACCTCATAGCTTGCAATGAATTCGAACCGGGTGCCGGGATTTTCGGCGATGAATTCGGCGATGATTGCGGTGAAGATCGGCGAAAAATTCCGGCGCGGGGCGGTGATCCGGATCGCCTGCGCATTTGCCCGGCGCGCCTGCGCCGCCGCCGCGCCAAAGGCATCGGCGGAGTCTTCCAGCCGCTCGGCATGCGGCAGCAGACGCCGGGCCGCGTCGGTGGGCCGAAATCCGTGGGTGTCGCGATCGAACAGCTTCAATCCCAGCGCATGTTCCAGCGCGCTGATCCGCCGCGTCACCGTGGGCTGCGACAGGCCAAGCTTGCGCGAAGCGGCCAGGGTCGATCCGTTCCGGCAGACGGCCAGAAACACCCGAACATCCGACCAGTCCAAGAACGCGCTATTCATTTTCGAAGAACCGCACTGCGCCAAACCAAATACCACGAAACGCCAAGCCGGCATAGTATCCTGCGCAAGCTTGCCGCAAAGGGGCATATGAAATGACCGGTCTGGTACTGTCATCGCGCATGATCTCTGTTGTCCTGAACGCCAGGCCAATGCGGCTCCCGGAACGCCCGCCGCGGCCGGAACAGCCCGCCGACGCCGAGGCGATGCGCGGCCGTCAGCGGCTGCTGATCGACCTGGTGAATACCCATCCCGACGCCTTCACCTCGGAGGAGGGTATCGGCTGTGCGATGGCGTATCTCTCCGGCCGATACTGACGCGGCGCGGTCACGGGACGCCGACCGAGTTTGCGCAGCCCGGCGCAGGACCAGGGGTTAGAGCCACTTGGCAAATTGGTCACAGCCCTTCGTCGGCGTCCTTCCGGACAATGACTTCAGGGGCAGTTTGGCGCATAGTTGGCGTGTCAGACGCGCGCGCCGGGACCTTTCTTGTGGTCCGCGCTCAAGGTGCGGCCCCGGCGTTTTGGGTACTGGAATTGACCTGAAACCGCCGGAAATCGTCCACCCCAGTTATGTCCAGTAACCCCGCCTTATCGGACAGCGACAGCAGGTCCCGGACCACCCGCCTTCACGCCGCTAGCTCCAGCCTATGTCCACGCCCACAGTGCCGCGCTGGCGATCCGGCATGGGTGGCGCGACCTTACCCGTGGGTAAGGCCCCTGCCCTAACCGTCGCCCTCCAGCGCGTCGAAGAACGCCGCCACCGCGCGTTCCAGGTCGCGGCGGTCGATCATGGTAAAGTCCCGGTCACAGCGCAGCTCGAGCCGCCCCTGCGACGCGTTGCAGCGCGCCACCGCACCATCGCGATTGACCTGGAAAGTGGTCTTGGCCCTGCGCGGCTGCACTGATGCCGGCGCCGCGGCCTTACCCGTGGGTAAGGTTTTTGGCGCCTCGCCTTCGGTCAGGAACGACCGCAAGATCGCCACCTCGCGCGCCGCGTCGCGCTCTGGCTCGGCCAGCAAGGCGGAACTGACCGCGCTTGCCCGCCCCGGCTCGCTGTCCAGCTTGCGTTTCAGTTCCACCCCGACATTGCGCGGAATCTCCTGCGGAAAGGCCAGGCATTTGTCCAGCTGCGCCAGCAGGCTGGCAAAGGCGCGGATATAGCTGCGCTTGGTATAGCTGGCGGATTTGAACAGCACCGCCACCGCCGCATCGACGCCGTCGCAGTCATTGTCGGGATCCTCGGCATAGCGGCGCGCCAGGGTTGCCATTTCGGCAAAGGAGATATCCTTGCGAATCAGGTTCTCGTCCACCATCCGGCGATAGCTGGCCTGCGGCTTGTCCAGTGTGCCGATGCCGGCCGGGATGGTGGCAAACCCCGCCTCGCCGGTTTCGGCCAGCAGCTCGCGATAGGCCTGCAAACGCCGCATGCCCTGCACCAGCTCGTAATTGCCATCCTCGCGCGCTTCGACGCGGATCGGGTTGGACAAGCCAACCTCGCGGATCGAGGTTTTCAGCTCGGCCAGTTCGTCGTCGGGGCCGGCCTTGCGGTCACGCAGCAGCCGTTCGCTCACCACCTTGTCCAGCGGGATCCGGTCAACCACCAGGCCCTCGCGTTTCAGCCGCACGAATTCCTGTGCCAGCTTCTGGTTCTCTTCGACGATCGACTGTTCGGTGCTGCGCCGGTCACGCAGCGCCTCGGCATTTTCGGAAATCGCCGCGGCCATCGGCCCGCGCCTCGCCAGCGCCTTTGCCGGGGTCTTGCCGGTTTCCATGTCATCCACCGGCGGCACCTCGATATCGAAGATCCTGCGCTTCCTGCTCATTCTCCGGCCTCCACTTTGTCCCAGGCGGATATCACCACGTCGCGGAATTCCTGATAGGCATTGTCAAAGGTCGACCGCGCCCGGCGCCAGGTTTCGCGCGTCATCTCGCGATAATCCATTTCATAGACCGAACTGAGGAAGCGGCCCGACTGTTCAACCGCGCGCGTCATCTCCACCGGGTTGGCGGCAACCCGGTCGCCGAACACCTTGCGGAAGGCATCGAACATGGCGCGGTGCAGGTCGTTTCCGGGCTCAAACCGGGTCAAGAGAAAGCGGATATCACAGAAAGATTTCGGAAGCGTTACCTTACCCGTGGGTAAGGTTGCGTCGAACCCGGCGGAGAGATCTTCCAGCGCTTCGGACAGCTGACCGATAAAGCTGGTGGTGGAATCATATTCCCAATAGCCGGGCCCGGAAGGGATATAGAGCACATCGGCGGCAAAGACCGCGTTCATCGACTGATAGCCGATGGCCGGCGGGCAATCGAACAGGATGAGGTCATAGCTGTCATCCGGGATCTGATCGAGATAGCGCGACACCGCGGCAAAGAACGACCAGTCCGGATTGAGGTGCCGGTACTGCGCCGAAGCAAATTCGACAAAGGCCGCGTTGGCGCAGGAGGGGATCGCATCGATGGTCGGCCACGAGGTGGGGCGGATAAAATCGGCAAGCCTGAGCTCGCCCAGGCCCAGCCCGGTGATCGAGGCGGGCAGATGGCGGCGGGGCAGGGCGGCGCCGGTTTCGGCGCCGACCGGGCCGGTGTTCATCCGCTCGGTCTCGCGGATCAGGTCGCGCGCCATGATGCCCCAGACGGTATGCTCCTCGGACACATCGGTGAGGCCCATGGAATGGCTGAGCGTGGCCTGCGGATCGAAATCCACCACCAGCACGCGATAGCCGTCCAGCGCCGCGGCATGGGCGAAATGCAGCGCCACGGTGGATTTGCCGGCACCGCCCTTGAAATTGGCAATCGCCGCGCGCACCGCGCGTTTGCCGGCGGGGCGGGGCGGCATCAGGCTTTTGCGGTTGATCTTGAGCTTGCGGCGCAGCGCGTTGATCTCTTCGAGCGAGAACCAGCGCTGACGGCCATCGGGTTCGACCTCGCCCACCGGCAGCGAGGGATCGGCGGCCAGCTTGCCGCGAAAGGTGGATTGGTTGACCCGGAAGATCAGTTCGGAGACCTCCCAGGAGGAGAAGCGGCGCAGGGTCTTTTCCATCTCGGGGCTGAAGGTCTGCTGCCGGATCCAGCCCTGGAGTTTGAGCGATTGCGCCTGGAGCCTGCTCAGGTCCTCGTGCGTATACATGCGGTTTTCCGTTTTTTAGGACGCCAATTCGTTGTGCTTTCCCATTTACGCTGAATTTGCGTTTTGCGCAAAAGGAAATATCCTGTTTTGGCAGTCGCGACAGGCGCTGCGGTGGAAATCGGAAGACTCTGAAGATCAAGGCGAAACCGATTCGGCCGCCACGGAAAACGACTCGGGGGCAGGGGGCCGCAAGACTTGTGGGGGAACACCAGATTTAGGGGGACGTATTTTGGCGCTACGCGACAGATAGGGGGACATTTTGGCCTAATACGGGGACACCCTGGATGTCCCCCCTCACCAGAGATTCTCCGAATTCATTCAAAATGGTTTCGATTTTTTAACTCAAACTCAATTCGCCGCGCTCAATGCCTTGACAGAATCGGATCGTTGGACGCTAATTGTCAGCAAGCTTGGAAAAGCGTTTGATAAGCTGAGACAACCAGGCGATTGAGGCGGGGCGTCCCGCACAGAATAAGAAAAGAGCGGAGCTCTTGTATGTTGGCGACCAAGGCAGTCGGGCGCAATGCCGCGGCGATGAAATACGATATTCTCTCGGCGCTTGGCGTGGCGGCGCTGGCGGGGGACAAGCATCGGCAGAAGCTGACACTGCGGCTGATGGTGTTGATCACCAGCCGCTATAACTGGCAGGCCGGCGAGCTGTCGATCGGGCGGGCCGAGATTGCCCGACTGTGGTCGGTGGACGAGCGCACGGTGAAACGCGAACTGGCCAAGTTTCGCACCCTGGGCTGGCTGCTGGTGAAACGGGCGGGCGCGCGTGGGCGGGTCACGGTTTACGAGATCGATCTGGCCCAGGTGCTGGCCGATACCCGCGGGGTCTGGCCGACCATCGGCAGCGATTTTGCCGCCCGCATGGAAGGCCCCGAAGCGGTGCCCGCGCCGGCGGATCCGAAGGTGGTGCCGTTCCAGCGCGCCGCGCCGGTTGCCGCGACGGTTACTGGGACGGAGGGGCAGGGCGGGTTGTGGCCGCAGGTGCTGCAGGCGCTGGAGGCGCGCGACCCGG
>NZ_PGTB01000407.1 GCF_002786325.1 Pseudooceanicola lipolyticus
CCTGCAGCGGCTCGACCCGCGTGCCCGACAGGCCCACCGTCGCCCCGGCGCCGTGCAGCGCCCGCGCAATCGCGCCGCCGATCCCGCCCGATGCGCCGGTCACCAGCGCGCATTTTCCCGTCAGATCGAACATTCCCTGATCCTCTTCTATTTATATCATCCGTGGCCAAGAGTTTTCAGGAAACTCTTGGCAAAACTTTCTTGAAAAGTTTTGCCTAGCCCAGCACGGCCTTCACCTCTTCGGGGGTGCCCACGGCGGTACAGGCGATTGTCCGGTCGATGCGCCGGATCATGCCGCTCAGCGCCTTGCCGGCGCCCAGTTCCCAGATCTCGTCGACCCCGGCCGCTGCCATCGCCGCGACGCTTTCGCGCCAGCGCACCGCGCCGGTCACCTGCTCGATCAGCAGCCGCCGGATCTCGTCGGGATCCGAGACCGGCGCGGCAACCACATTGGCCACCACCGGCACCGCCGGCGCCTTGATCTCGACCTCGGCCAGCGCGCTGGCCATGACCTCGGCCGCCGGCGCCATCAGCGCGCAATGGAACGGCGCGCTGACCGGCAGCATCACCGCCCGCTTGGCACCTTTTTCCTTGGCCAGTTCCACCGCGCGCTCCACCGCCGCCTTGTGGCCCGACACCACCACCTGCGCCGGGTCGTTGTCATTGGCCGCCTCGCAAACCTCGCCCTGTGCCGCCTCGGCCGCCACCGCGCGCACCGCCTCCAGGTCCA
>NZ_PGTB01000408.1 GCF_002786325.1 Pseudooceanicola lipolyticus
CGGGGCCGGCGCTGGGCCTGGCGGCGCTGGCGGCGCTGGCCTGGTGGGGGCCGTCGGCGCTGTTCCGGCCGGTCTTCGTGCTGGCGCTGAGCTATGCGGTGTTCCTGGCCGGCTTTGCCCGCCTGCCGGCGCTGCTGCGCTACAACCGGCTGGGCGATTATTCCTACGGCATGTATATCTATGCCTTCCCGCTGCAGCAGCTGGCCGCCCATTGGGGCATGCTGAGTCCGGGGCAGAACATTGCCCTGGCGCTGGCGCTGACGCTGCCCTGCGCGGTGCTGTCCTGGCACCTGATCGAAAAGCCGGCGCTGGCCTGGGTGCCGCGCAGCCGGCGTCCCGCAATACAGGAGGCGGCGCCATGACGCTGGTGATATTGGGCGAGATCGGCCAGCTGGGCCTGGAACTGGCGCGCCGGACCGATCCGGCAGAGACCGTGATCCTGGGCCGCGAGGTGGCCGAGTTCACCGATCCCGAAAGCTGCGCCGCGCTGGTGCGCGACAGCGGCGCCAGCGCGGTGATCAACACCGTGGCCTATACCGCGGTGGACCAGGCCGAACGCGAGGAGGCGCTGGCCGCCACCATCAACGCCACCACCCCGGGCGCCATCGCGCGGGCCTGCGCCGAGATCGGCGTGCCGCTGGTGCATGTCTCGACCGATTACGTCTTTGACGGCACCGGCAGCGCGCCGTTCCCGCCCGAGGCGCCCCCCGGCCCGCTGGGCGCCT
>NZ_PGTB01000051.1 GCF_002786325.1 Pseudooceanicola lipolyticus
GGGGGCTCGGGGGCGGCCGCCGGCGGCGGCTCGCGGTGCAGGAAGGCGGGCAGGCGGGGGCTGTCGGGGATGTCCTCCCGCTGGGCGGCCAGTGCCGGTTCTTCCTCAGGCGCGGGGGCGGCTGGCACCGTATCGGCAACCGCAGGCTCGGGCGCGGTCTCCGGGACGATTTCGGCGTCTTCCACCGCCTCATCCTCCGCCTCGGCGGCGTGGCTGCGGAATTCGACAACCGCGCTGTCCGGACTTGCGTCCTCCTCTGCGTCGATCAGATCCGAATCGAGCGGGCGGGAGAATGAAGAAACATGCGCAACACCCTTTTCGCGCAGCATTTTCTGGACGCCCTTGATGGTCATCCCATCTTCGTGAAGCAGTTGCTTGATGCCGCCCAGCAGCATCATGTCAGCGGGGCGGTAATAGCGCCGCCCACCTGCGCGCTTGACCGGTTTGACCTGGGTGAACTTGCTTTCCCAGAAGCGCAGGACATGGGCCTGCACCTCCAGCCAATCCGCGACCTCGCTGATCGTGCGGAAGGCGTCGGGCGATTTGCTGACAGCCAAGGGAGCGCCTTACTTTTTGTTGCCGTCGGCGACCCGGTCTTTCATCAGATGCGACGGGCGGAAAGTCAGGACACGGCGGGGTTGAATAGGAACCTCTTCCCCGGTCTTGGGGTTGCGCCCGATCCGGGCCGATTTTTCCCGCACGCTGAAAGTGCCGAAGGATGAGATCTTGACCTGCTCGCCGCGCACCAACGCGTCGGACATATGTTCGAGCATGCTTTCGACCAGCTGCGCACTTTCATTGCGCGACAGCCCGACCTCGCGAAAGACGGCTTCGCTCAGATCCATCCGTGTCAAAGTCTTTTCGCTCATCTCTCAATCCCCGCTTGGCCTGGGAAGAGAATAGGGGTTGGCGATTTTCGCTGTCAACATCCCGTGATTGCAATGACTTGGAATTACAGTTTAATGCCGGTGCCGTGCCCGGAACCAGCCTACCAGCGCAGGACGACGGCGCCCCAGGCCAGGCCACCGCCGATCGCCTCGGTGACGATCAGGTCGCCCTGCTTGATCTGGCCGCGCTGCTTGCCCACCGACAGCGCCAGCGGAATCGAGGCGGCCGAGGTGTTGCCGTGATCCTCGACGGTGACCACGACCTTGTCCATGCTCAGCCCCATTTTGCGGGCGGTGCCTTTGATGATTCGGATATTTGCCTGATGCGGCACGATCCAGTCGACCTCGTCGCTGGCGATGCCGGCTTTGGCCAGCGCCGCCTCGGCGCTGTCGGCCAGTTTCTCGACCGCGTGGCGGAACACCTGGTTGCCCTGCATCCGCAGATAGCCGGTCGACTGGGTCGAGACGCCGCCATCGACATACAGCAGGTCCTTGAACCGCCCGTCGGAATGCAGGTCGACCGAGAGGATGCCCCGGTCCGCGGAAGTGCCGTCACCGTCCCGCGCTTCCAGTACCAGCGCGCCGGCACCGTCGCCGAACAGCACGCAGGTCGACCGGTCGGTCCAGTCCATGATGCGGCTGAAGGTTTCCGCCCCGATCACCAGGATGCGCTCGGCCTGGCCCGAGACGATCATCGCATTGGCATTGGCCAGCGCATAGACAAAGCCGGCGCAGACCGCCTGCACGTCAAAGGCAAAGCCACGGGTCATGCCCAGCGCCGCCTGCACCATCGTGGCAGCCGAGGGAAAGGTGAGGTCGGCGGTCGAGGTGGCGACGATGATGGTGTCGATCTCGTCCACGGCCACGCCGGCATCTTCCAGCGCTGCGCGTGCCGCATGGCTGGCCAGGTCCGAGGTGGTTTCGCCTTCGGCGGCAAAGTGGCGCCGCTCGATGCCCGAGCGTGTCCGGATCCATTCATCCGTGGTGTCAAGCGTGGCTTCGAATTCCGAATTGGGAACGACACGCTCGGGAAGGTAGTGTCCAACCCCGGTGACAACCGATCGCCTAGTCATGCCCGTCCTTCAGTCTTCGCTTCCGGCTTTTGGGCCGGTTCTAATGCATCTTGGGTAAGGTCCGCAGCGGATGCAACCCGCGCGGCCAGTTTTTCGGCAAAGCCCGATCTCGCCAACTGGAAGGCCAGCTTGATCGCGGCCGATACGCCGGTGGCATCGGCGCTGCCATGCGATTTCACGATGGTGCCGTTCAGCCCCAGGAACACGCCGCCATTCACACGGCGCGGATCGATCCGCTTTTTAAGGCGGCGCAGCGAGGTGATCGCCAGGATCGAGGCCAGCCGAGACAGGGGCGAGAATTTGAACGCTTCGCGCAGCAGGTCGCCAATCAGATTGGCCGTGCCTTCGCCGGTCTTGATCGCCACATTGCCGGTAAAACCGTCGGTGACGATGACGTCGGCAACGTCGCCGGGCAGGTCGCTGCCTTCGACGAAGCCGACAAAGTCAAAGTTGCCGGCCTGGGCAAAGCGGGTCATCAGGCCATGAGCTTCTTTCAGTTCGGGCCGGCCCTTGTGCTCTTCGGTGCCGACATTCAGCAGGCCGATGCGGGGGCGGGCCAGGCCCATGCTGTTGCGGGTATAAGAGGCGCCCATCAGCGCAAATTGCAGCAGGTCGCGGGCATCGGCGCGCACATCGGCGCCCACGTCCAGCATCACGTTGAACCCCTGCGGATTCCGCGAGGGCCACAGGATGGCGATGGCGGGGCGGTTGACGCCGGGCAGGCGGCGCAGGCGGATCATCGACAGCGCCATCAGCGCGCCGGTGTTGCCGCAAGAGACTGCGGCCTGGGCATCGCCATTGCGCACGGAGTCGATCGCCGACCACATCGAGGTGCCGGCGCCGTGGCGCACCACGTGGCTGGGCTTGTCCTCCATGGTGACGACTTCGCGGGCATCCGCGAAGGTGACGCGCTCGGCCAATCCGCGGCGGCGGTTGACCAGCGGTTCCAGCTCGTCCCGGGGGCCATGCAGGATAAACGCGATCTCCGGATTCTTGCGCGCCGACTCGGACATGCCGGCAATCACGGCATGGGCACCCGAATCGCCGCCCATGGCGTCGACGGAGATCACGATAGGTTTGGTGTCTTTCCCGGTCGGGTCAGGCTGGGACGACATTCATTTGCCCCGCCAAGCCCCGATCACGCCGCGTCTTCGTCCAGATCGACCTCGTCGGCCTGTGCGACGATTTCCTTGTCGTCGTAATGGCCGCAGGCAGCGCACACGTGATGCGGGCGCTTCAGCTCGCCACAATTCGGGCACTCGTTGGGGTTTGCCGCCACCAGCGCGTCATGCGCGCGGCGGTTGTTGCGGCGCGATTTCGATACTTTGTTCTGTTGGACGGCCATGTCTCAACCTTTACCTGATCTAAGTCCCAGGGCCTTCCCTGCGACGTAAGTTTGCGTTTGCGTCTGCTTCCAGTACGGCGTGACGTGCGTTTAGGGCGAGGCCCCAGCATTGTCCAACCAAAAATCCGGTGAGCGCGCGAAAATACTGCGAATCCTCTTACATGCAAGCGGTTTTTCGCAGCGGCTTCAAGCGCCGGTCCAAGGCCCTGTCAGCTTTGTTTCTTAAGTGTGTCGCGCAGGCCAGACAGGCCGGCGAAGGGTTTGGCATCGTCATCGGTCATCGGCTTGGTGCCCGGTTCGGCAAACACAGACTCGCCCAGTTCCACGCCGTCCTTGCGCGGGTAGGGCGGCAGCGCCAGCGCCAGTTCCTCGGCCATCACGCTGGCCGGGTCGATGGTGGCGCCCAGCCGCTCGACCGAGTCGTCCTCGGGCATTTCCACCTCAAGCGCCTCGGGCTCGGCCAGTCCGGCGACATAGGTACGCATCACCTCGGTATCGATCCGAGTCGTCACCGGCTCCAGCGTCACCACGCAGGGCTGCACAACGGTGGCGCCCAGCTTGCCGCTCAGCACCCAGTCGCGCCGCCCCTGCGCGGCGATGGTGCCGGTGAAGGACAGCTTGCGCAGTCCCAACAGGCCAAGTTCCGCCGCCAGCGCGGTGCGGATATCCTCGCCAGGGCGCAGGTCGAACGGGGTGGGGTGGTGCGGGTCCAGGTCGGCGACCCGGAAGTTGGTGCTGTCGGTCATTTCGGCGCTTTCGTTCCTTGAACCGGTGGCGGTGAGCCGGTAATCGGGATAAAAGCCGTTCACTGCCATGGCAAGAGGGCAAGAATGCGAGTGTTTTCCTCCCGGCGCGCTAAACTGCGCCGCGCGCTGCTGGGTGGCGCCCTGGCGCTGACCTGTTCCGCCTGTGTCTCGATCTATCGCGACCACGGCTATGTGCCCAACGATGAAGACCTCGCGGCGATCCAGATCGGCGTCGATACCCGCGAATCCGTGGCCGAAACGGTGGGCATCCCCGGCGCGTCCGGGGTGCTGAACGACAGCGGTTATTACTATATCTCCACCCGGATCCGCCATTACGGCGCCACCGAGCCGAAACCGGTGGCACGCGAATTGGTGGCGATCAATTTCGATCCCGCCGGCCGGGTGCGCGGTATCGAACGCTTTGGGCTGGAAGACGGCCGGGTGATCGAGCTGCAGCGCCGCGTCACCGACAATGGCGAGGCCGACAAGACCTTCATCCGCCAGCTTCTGGGCAATCTGGGCCGGATCGGGCCGGGAACTCTGTTGAACGACCAGTAAGGCGCGGGCCGGGTCACGGCTCTGTCACATCTTGTGTGTAAGCGGGCACGAAACTACCTTCCAGGTGTCGTTCGTGGAGGCCGCCCATGCTGCGCAAGATGCCCCGCCTGAGCAAAGGGCGCTACGCCGCGCGCGTGGCGCAGACGCCGGAAGAGGTGGCCCAGGCCCAGGCTCTGCGTGGCCTGGCCTTCGCCACCGCCACACCGGATGTCGATGCTTTCGACGACATCTGCGCCCATGTCCTGGTGCATGAACAGAAATCCGGCACGCTGGTCTGCTGCTTTCGGATGCTGGTGATGGAGGGCGGCGCCGAGATCGGCCGCAGCTATTCGGCGCAGTTCTACGAACTGTCGGCGCTGCAGGACTATCAGGGCCGCATGGTCGAGATGGGCCGGTTCTGCATCCATCCCGACTGGAAGGACCCGGATATCCTGCGCGTGGCCTGGGGGGCGATGACCGCCTTTGTCGATGCCAACCAGATCGACATGCTGTTCGGCTGTTCCAGCTTTGCCGGCACCGAGACCGACCATTACCTGGACGCCTTTGCCATGCTGAAGGCGCGCCATCTGGCGCCCAAGTGCTGGCTGCCGCGGGTCAAGGCGCCCGATGTGTTCCGCTATGCCGCGCGGCTCAGGCGCAAGCCGGATGCCAGGAAGGCGATGCTGCGAATGCCGCCGCTGCTGCGCACCTATCTGATGATGGGCGGCTGGGTCAGCGACCATGCGGTGGTCGACCGGCAGATGAACACGCTGCACGTGTTCACCGGGCTGGAAATCGGGGCGATTCCCCCGGCGCGCAAACGGCTGCTGAGGGCGGTGGCCGGCTGAATTCGCGTATTTGAACAGAGAAGAAGTTGGGGCGTTGACGCGCTGCCCCGGCGGGATTAGCTGGCGGGAATGGCACGCGCTCCGCTTCTCCAGCTTTCCGGTATCTCCCTCGGTTACGGGGGCGAACCGCTGTTTTCCGATCTCAGTCTCGTGGTGCAGCCGGGCGACCGGCTGGCGCTGGTGGGGCGCAACGGTTCGGGCAAGTCGACGCTGATGAAGGTGATGGCGGGGCTGGTCGAAGCCGATTCCGGTTCGGTCATCGTGACGCCGGGCCAGTCCGTCGGCTATATGGAGCAGGACCCGGATATGTCCGGCTGTGCCACGCTGGGCGATTTCGCGGCGCAGGGGCTGGAACCGGGGGAGCTTTACAAGGTCGAGCGCGCCGGCGAAGGTCTGAAATTCGACCCCGCGCGCCCGGTGGCCACCGCCTCGGGCGGCGAACGGCGCCGCGCGGCGCTGGCAGCGCTGATGGCGCAGGAACCGGCGCTGATGCTGCTGGACGAGCCGACCAACCACCTGGATATCGAGGCGATCTCCTGGCTGGAATCCGAGCTGAAATCGACGCGAGCGGCCTTTGTGATGATCTCGCACGACCGCGCCTTTTTGCGTGAACTTTCGCGTGCAACACTCTGGATAGACAGGGGAAGTGTACGGCGACAGGAGAAGGGATTTGAACATTTCGAGGCCTGGCGCGACGCGGTCTGGGAGGAAGAGGACACCCAGCGCCACAAGTTGAACCGGCTGATCAAATCCGAAGCGCGCTGGGCCGTCGAGGGCATCAGCGCCCGGCGCAAGCGCAACCAGGGCCGGGTGCGGGCGCTGCAGGCGCTGCGCGCCGAGCGGGCGGCGCAGATCCGGCGCCAGGGCCGCGCCGATCTGGCGCTCGAGTCAGGGCCGCAATCGGGTAAGAAGGTGATCGAGGTCGAGGGGTTGTCGAAACGTTTCGGCGACACCGAAATCGTCCGCAACTTGTCACTGACGGTGCAGCGCGGCGACCGGGTGGCCCTGGTCGGGCCGAACGGCGCGGGCAAGACGACGCTGCTGAAACTGTTTCTGGGCGAAATCGCGCCGGACAGCGGGACCGTCAAACAGGGCACCAATCTTGAGGTCGCGGTGTTCGACCAGGCGCGCGCCCAGCTCGACCCCGAGATGAGCCTGTGGGAATCGCTGACCGGCGACTCGGACATGCGGGTGTCGGGCCGGGCCGATCAGGTCATGGTGCGCGGCGCGCCGCGCCACGTGGTCGGCTATCTCAAGGATTTCCTGTTCGACGAGGCCCAGGCGCGGGCGCCGGTGCGGGCGCTGTCGGGCGGCGAGAAGGCGCGGCTGCTGCTGGCCCGGCTGATGGCGCGGCAAAGCAACCTGCTGGTGCTGGACGAACCGACCAACGATCTGGATGTCGAAACCCTGGACCTGCTGCAAGAGGTGCTGGACGATTACGACGGCACCGTGCTGCTGGTCAGCCATGACCGCGATTTCCTCGACCGGGTTGCCACCGCCACGGTGGTGATGGAGGGCGAAGGCCGCGCCGTGGTCTATGCCGGCGGCTGGAGCGACATGATTGCCCAGCGGGGCGAGCGGGCGGCGGAAATCGCCGTGGACAAGCCGAAACCGGCCAAGGCGAAACCCCGGCCCGAGGCGGCGGCGGCCAAGGGCCTGTCCTTTACCGAGCGGCACCGGCTGGATGCGCTGCCGGCCGAGATCGCGCGGCTGGAGGCCGAGATCGCCAAGCTGGAACAGCTGATGTCCGACCCCGAGCTATATACCCGCGAGCCGGTGAAGTTTCAGAAGGCCACCGACGCGCTGGTCGAGCGGCAGCAGAAACTGTCCGCCGCCGAGGAGGAATGGCTGGTGCTGGAGGAAAAGGCCGAGGGCTGAACCGCCGCCGCCAGGCGCGGCGGCCTGCGGCTTATCCCGCCAGCTTCACCAGCGCGTGGCGTTTCTTGCCGGCGCTCAGCTTGACCGGCGAGGCCAGGGCGGCGGCATCCAGCATCAGGCCGGCATCGGTCAGCGGCGCGTCGTCGAGACGGGCGCCGTTCTCGGCGATCAGGCGCTTGGCCTCCTTGCCGGTCTTGGCCAGCCCCGAGCGCACGATCAGCTGCACGATCGAGATGCCGGCACCGATTTCGTCCGCCGACAGGTCGAGCGTGGGCAGGTCGTCGCCGATCCCGCCTTTCTCGAACACCTCGCGCGCGGTGGCCTCGGCCGCCGCCGCCGCCTCGGCGCCGTGGCACAGCGTGGTCACCGCATTGGCCAGGACGATCTTGGCATCGTTGATCTCGGACCCTGCCAGCGCGCCCAGGCGGTCGCATTCTGCAATCGGCATCTCGGTATAGAGCTTCAGGAACCGGCCGACATCGGCATCGGTGGTGTTGCGCCAGAACTGCCAGAACGCGTAGGGCGACAGCATATCGGCATTCAACCAGATCGCGCCGCCCTGGCTTTTGCCCATCTTGCGCCCGTCCGACGTGGCCAGCAGCGGCGAGGTCAGGCCGAAAATCTCGTGGTCCAGCACCCGCCGGGTCAGGTCGATGCCGTTGACGATATTGCCCCACTGGTCCGACCCGCCCATCTGCAGGATGCAGCCATAGCGGCGGTTCAGTTCCAGGAAGTCATAGGCCTGCAGGATCATGTAGTTGAATTCGAGGAAGGACAGCGACTGTTCGCGGTCCAGCCGGCTTTTGACCGACTCGAAGGACAACATCCGGTTGATCGAGAAATGCCGGCCGATATCGCGCAGGAAGTCGAGGTAGTTCAGCGAATCCAGCCATTCGGAGTTGTTCAGCATCAGCGCATCGCTGGGCCCGTCGCCATAGGTCAGGTATTTGGCGAAGACCTGCTTGATCTGGGCGATATTGTCATCGATCTGCTGCGGGCTGAGCAATGGCCGCTCTTCCGAGCGGAAGGACGGGTCGCCCACCTTGGTGGTGCCGCCGCCCATCAGCGTCAGAGGCTTGTGGCCGCATTTCTGGAACCAGCGCAGCATCATGATGTTCAGCAGGTGGCCCACATGCAGCGAGGCCGCCGTGGCGTCATAACCGATATAGGCCGGCTGGCCCGGCACCAGCAGCGCCTCGTCGAGGCCCTGGTAATCGGTGCAGTCGGCCAGAAAGCCGCGTTCCATCATGATCGCGATGAAATCCGATTTCGGGTGGTAGGTCATGGCTTGCCTCGGGCTGAAATTCAGGGTGACTGTATAGGCGCGGCAGGGGCAAAGGAAAAGGCCATGAAAAAGGCCATTGGGCAGAGCGGTGTGGTCACCGCATTGGGGGCGATGAGCGGCACCTCGCTGGATGGTGTCGATGCCGCGGTGCTGCGCACCGACGGGCACCGGATCGAGGGATTTGGCACCAGCGGCTATCGTGCCTATACGGCGGCGGAACGCCAGGCGCTGCGCGCGGGGCTGGGGCAATGGCAGGGCGCGGCGGTCGAGGCGGCGGCGGCGGTGGTCGATGCCGCCCATGCCGAGATTCTGGCCGGCTTCGACGGGGTCGATATCGTCGGCTTTCACGGCCAGACCCTGGCGCATGAACCGCGCGGGCGCGGCACGCTGCAGGTGGGCGATGGCGCGGCGCTGGCGCAGGCGCTGGGGCGGCCGGTGGTCTGGGATTTCCGCAGTGACGATGTGGCGATGGGCGGCGAGGGCGCGCCGCTGGCGCCGTTCTTCCATTTTGCCTGTGCCCACTGGATCGGCGCCGCGGAACCGCTGTGTTTCCTCAACCTCGGCGGGGTGGCCAACCTGACCTATGTCGACCCGGCCTTTGCCCGGCCGGAACAGCCCGGCGCGCTGCTGGCCTTCGACACCGGTCCGGCCAATGCGCCGGTGAATGACCTGTTGCAGGCGCGGCTGGGGCAGGAGATGGACGAAGGCGGTGCGCTGGCGGCGCAGGGCAAGGTCGAGGAAGGCGCGCTGGAGCTGTTCCTGGCCGAGCCGTTTTTTGCAAGAATGCCGCCCAAGTCACTGGACCGGAACGATTTCTCGGAAATGATCGGGCTGGTGTGCGAATTGTCCGATGCCGATGCGGCGGCGACGCTGACCGGGTTGTGCGCGGCCGGCGTGGTGCAGGCGATGGAGCATTGCCCGGCGCCACCCGCGCAGGTTCTGGTCACCGGCGGCGGGCGCAAGAACCCGGTGCTGATGCAGATGCTGCGCGCCGGCCTGGACTGTCCGGTGGAGCCGGTCGAGGCGGCGGGGCTGGATGGCGACATGCTGGAGGCGCAGGCCTTTGCCCATCTGGCGGTGCGGATCGCGCGCGGGCTGCCAACCTCGTGCCCCGGCACCACCGGCGTGCGCGCGGCGGTGGGGGGCGGCATCATCTCTTTGCCTGATGGCTAGGGCAGGGCGGCACTACCGGGGCCGGGGAAATTCGGTCGACGGATTTTGCCCGCTCGAACAGCATACCGTTGTATGCACTACGGGTCTGCCATAGTCTCACCGCAGGAGGCCCGGCATGACCCGATCCGAGTGGAACCCCGATGCCTATGCCCGGTTTGCCGATCTCAGGCTGCAACCGGCGCTGGATCTGCTGATGCATGTCCGGCCGCTCCCTGCGGGCGATATCGTCGACCTGGGCTGCGGCAATGGCGCGGTGGGGCCGGTTCTGCGCACGCGCTTTGCCGAGCGGACGCTGATCGGCATCGACACATCCGCCGCGATGCTGGCCAAGGCGCGCGACAGCGGCGCCTATGACCGGCTGGAGCCGCGGGACATGGCGGAGTGGGCGCCGGACACACCGCCGGCGCTGATCTTTTCCAATGCCGCTCTGCACTGGTTGGGCGATCACCACCGGCTGCTGCCGCGCCTTGCCGGTCTGCTCGCCCCCGGCGGCACCTTGGCGGTGCAGATGCCGCATCAGAACCGGGCGCCGTCGCATCGGCTGTGGATTGACCTGGTCCAGCAGCATTTCCCGAACCGGCATGATCCGGACAACAGCCCCGGCATCCTGTCCGCGCCCGACTATTACCACCTGCTGTCGCCGTTGGGGCAGCTGTCGCTATGGGAAACCGAATATTACCAGACCCTGCCTCCGGCGCCGGACATGCACCCGGTGCGCGCCTTTACCTCGGCCACCTTCGCACGGCCGGTGCTCGACGCGCTGAACGCATCAGAGCGGGCAGAGCTTTGCGCGCTTTACGATGCGGCGATGGACAGTGCCTATCCGCGCGCTTCGGACGGATCGGTCCTGTTCCCGTTCCGGCGGCTGTTTTTCACGCTGGACATCTGAGTCCGGCTGAGGCTGACTGTCGCCGCCCGCGAGCGAGGAACAAGCCGATGCCGACGACGATCGAAACCGAATATTCTGGCGAGGTCACCTGGCTGGGCCATGTTCCCGCGGCGCGCGACAGCCTGCGCGCCGAAGCGGTCACGCAGCTGGAGCTTGGCTTTGCCGGCGATGCCGGTGCGCGGCACGAAGGGGTCACGCGGGCCTCCTGTTCGCGGGTGGCGCATCTGTATCCCAAGGGCACCGAAATCCGCAACGTGCGGCAGCTGACGGTGCTGGCGGCCGAAGACATTGCCGGGATCGCCGAAACCATCGGGCTGGATGAACTCGACCCCGGATTGCTGGGCGCCTCGATTGTCCTCAGCGGCATCCCGGATCTCAGCCATGTGCCGCCATCCTCGCGGCTGCAGGCGCCGTCGGGCCTGACCATCACCGTGGATCTGGAGAACCGGCCCTGCGTGTTGCCGGGGCGCGAAATCGAAGCCGCAGCGCCGGGCCATGGCGCCGCCTTCAAGGCGGCAGCGCAGGATCGCCGCGGTGTCACCGCCTGGGTCGAACGCCCCGGCGTGCTGGCGCTGGGCGATCGGCTGAAGCTGTTCATCCCCGATCAGCGCGCCTGGGCGCCCTAGCGCCACCAAGGGCACCGGTCCATCCACGGGCGATCCGACAGCGCCGTGTCGCGCCGGAAAAACGTCGGAATCCGCGCCGTTCGGGGAATGCCGGGAGGATAAGACAGAGACAGGGGGCGCAAACCGCCGCCGCAATCGGAGAGAGCCAACAGGATGAGTCTTAAAACCGATATCGAGATTGCCCGCGAGGCGACCAAGAAACCGATCCAGGAGATCGGCGCCAAGCTGGGCATTCCCGCGGCCGAGCTGCTGCCCTATGGCCATGACAAGGCCAAGGTCAGCCAGTCTTTCATCGACTCGGTGCAGGACCGCAAAAACGGCAAGCTGATCCTGGTGACCGCGATCAACCCGACGCCGGCGGGCGAGGGCAAGACGACAACAACGGTGGGCCTGGGCGACGGGCTGACCCGGATCGGCCAGAAGGCCTGTATCTGCATCCGCGAAGCCTCGCTGGGGCCCAATTTCGGGATGAAGGGCGGCGCGGCCGGCGGTGGATATGCCCAGATCGTGCCGATGGAGGATATGAACCTTCACTTCACCGGCGATTTCCACGCGATCACCAGCGCCCACAGCCTGCTGGCGGCGATGATCGACAATCATATCTACTGGGGCAACGAGCTGGAGATCGACACCCGTCGGGTTGTCTGGCGCCGGGTGGTCGACATGAACGACCGCGCGTTGCGGCAGATCACCTGTTCGCTGGGCGGGGTGAGCAACGGCTTTCCGCGCGAGGGCGGCTTTGACATCACCGTCGCCTCCGAGGTGATGGCGATCCTCTGCCTGGCCACCGATCTGGCCGATCTACAGCGGCGGCTGGGGGACATGATCGTTGCCTATCGGCGCGACCGCACCCCGGTGTATTGCCGCGACATCAAGGCCGATGGCGCGATGACCGTGCTGCTGAAGGATGCGATGCAGCCCAACCTGGTGCAGACGCTGGAAAATACGCCTGCCTTCGTGCATGGCGGCCCGTTTGCCAATATCGCCCATGGCTGCAACTCGGTGATCGCCACTTCCACGGCGCTGAAGCTGGCCGACTACGTCGTGACCGAGGCCGGGTTCGGTGCCGATCTGGGCGCCGAGAAATTCATGAACATCAAGTGCCGCAAGGCCGGCCTGGCCCCGGATGCGGTGGTGCTGGTGGCGACGGTGCGGGCGGTCAAGATGAATGGCGGCGTCGCCAAGGACGCGCTGGGCACCGAGAACGTCGCCGCGGTTCAGAAGGGCTGCGCCAATCTGGGCCGCCATATCGCCAACTTGAAACAGTTCGGCGTGCCGGTGGTGGTGGCGATCAACCATTTCGTCAGCGATACCGAGGCCGAGATTGCGGCAGTGAAGAGTTTCGTCAAAGGCGAGGGGGCCGATGCGGTCTTGTGCGAGCACTGGGCCAAAGGCGGCGCCGGCACCGAGGATCTGGCCCGCAAGGTGGTCGAGATCGCCGAAAGCGGCATGGCGCAATTCGCCCCGCTGTACCGGGACGACATGCCGCTGTTCGACAAGATCGAACGCATCGCCAAACGCATCTATCGCGCTGACGAGGTGCTGGCCAACAAGTCGATCCGCGACCAGTTGCACCAGTGGGAACAGCAGGGCTATGGCAATCTGCCGGTCTGCATGGCCAAGACGCAATATTCCTTCTCGACCGATCCGAACCTGCGCGGCGCCCCCACCGGCCATTCGGTGCCGGTGCGCGAAGTGCGGCTGTCGGCGGGCGCGGGCTTTGTCGTGGTGATCTGCGGCGAGATCATGACCATGCCGGGCCTGCCGCGCGTGCCCTCGGCCGAGTCGATCCGGCTGAATGCCGAAGGCCAGATCGAAGGGCTGTTCTGATCCACCACAGCGCCGCCGGCGGGACATTTTGACCCCCCGTTCGGGATTTTTCCGCCCGCGACATTGAACATCCGGCGGGTCGCGGGCAAGAGACCGGCAAAACGCAACTGGAGGATCCGATGCGCGACCCTGCCACTTTGGATGACATGACCGCGCTGCGCGGCGAAATCGACGCAACCGACCGGGACCTGGTGACGCTGCTGGCGCATCGCGCCCGGCTGATCGACCGCGCCGTCCAGCTGAAGACCGCGGCGGGGCTGCCGGCGCGCATCACCGCACGGGTCGAGGAGGTGGTCGCCAATGCCCGGCGCAATGCCGAGGCGGCGGGGCTGGATCCGGAATTGAGCGCGGCGCTGTGGCGCGATCTGGTGGAATGGTCGATCCATCGCGAAGAGGCGGTGCTGGGCCGTGAACAGGAGGCCAGTGCGTGATGACAAAGCTGATCGACGGCAAGGCCTTCGCCGCCAAGGTTCGCGGCCAGGTGGGCGAACAGGTCGCCCGGCTGCAGGCGGATCACGGCATCACCCCGGGCCTGGCGGTGGTGCTGGTGGGCGAGGATCCGGCCAGCCAGGTCTATGTCCGCAACAAGGGCAAGCAGACTGTCGAAGCGGGAATGAAATCGGTCGAACACAAGCTGGATGCCGACACCTCCCAGGCCGATCTGTTGGCGCTGGTGGCCACGCTGAACGCCGATCCCAGCATCCATGGCATCCTGGTGCAGCTGCCGCTGCCCGATCACATGGACGAGGCGGCGGTGATCAATGCCATCGACCCGGCCAAGGATGTGGACGGGTTCCATATCTCCAATGTCGGGCTGCTGGGGACCGGGCAGAAAAGTATGGTGCCCTGCACGCCGCTGGGCTGTCTGATGATGCTGCGCGATCACCATGGGTCGCTCAGCGGGCTGGAGGCGGTGGTGATCGGCCGCTCGAACATCGTCGGCAAGCCGATGGCGCAGCTGCTGCTGGGCGACAGCTGCACCGTGACCGTGGCGCATTCGCGCACCCGCGACCTGCCTGATGTGGTGCGCCGCGCCGATATCGTGGTGGCGGCGGTGGGCCGTGCGCAGATGGTGCCGGGCGACTGGATCAAACCCGGCGCGACGGTGATCGACGTCGGCATCAACCGGATCCCGGCGCCGGAAAAGGGCGAGGGCAAGACCCGGCTGGTGGGCGATGTCGATTTCGCCAGCGCTGCCGAGGTCGCCGGGGCAATCACCCCGGTGCCGGGCGGGGTCGGGCCGATGACCATCGCCTGCCTGTTGGCCAACACGCTGACCGCCTGCTGCCGGGCCAATAACCTGCCCGAGCCCGAGGGGCTGACCGCCTAGGTCGTCGGCACCGGTACCATGGTGCCCTGCAAGAGGGCGATCAGGATGGACTCCGCGCCGGTTTCAGCATGGACCTCTGCCGTGACCACGCAGAGCCGTCGGCCGGATTTGACCACCCGGCCGGTTGCGACCAGCCGGTCGCCCCGCGCCGGGGCCAGCAGATTGACCTTGATCACCGAGGTCAGCACCTCGTTCTCCGGCGGCAGCGTCGACAGCGCGGCATAGCCTGCGGCGCTGTCGCCGATGGTGATGGTAAGCCCGGCATGGCCATAGCCGTGCTGCTGGCGCGAGCCGGGCAGGATCGGCGCGGCGATGCGCACCAGCCCGGATTCGATCCCGATCAGCGTGGCGCCCAGCGTCTTCATCATGCTCTGCGCGTCGAAACTGGCCTGAATCCGTCTGCGCGCGGCTTCGTCCATGCCGTTTGGTCCTCCCCGGTGACACCGCGGCGATGTTGCGCCGATCGCCGGGACCGGCACAAGGGCCTATCGCGGCATCGGCACCGCCTGCGGCGTCGGGCCGGTCAGCACCGCGACCGCCTCGGGCCGCATCAGCTCGGCCAGCACCGAGTCGCGGCTGCGCAGCCCGCCGGTATAGGTGCCATAGGCCGGCAGAATGATGCGGCAGCGATCGGCCAGGAAGGCGGGGCGCGAGATGGTGCGCGCCCGCGTGCGCACCTGCGCTTTGGGGTGGTAGTGGCCCGAGATTTCGCCGCTGGCGCCGGGGCGGGCGATATGGCGGAAGGTCAGCGGCGGCAGCGACAGCTCGGCCAGATGCGTGCCGCCCATATCCATCGGCCCGGGATCGTGGTTGCCTTCGACCCAGATCCAGCGCCGCCCGGCCTGCAGCCGGGCGATCCACAGCCGGTCTTCCTCGGCCAGGGCCAGCGCGGCGCCGGCATCGTCGAAACTGTCGCCCAGGCAGATGACCACGCGCGCATCGGTGCGGTCGAGATCGGCGGCAAGCCGGGTCAGCGTGTCGCGCGTCTCGTAGGGTGGCAGGATGCTGCCGCCGCGCCGGGCCAAACGCTCGGATTTGCCCAGATGCAGATCGGAGACACAGAGCAATGCCTGATCCGGCCACCACAGCGCGCCCGATCCCAGCGCCTGCAGCGCGGTCCCGGCGAAATTGAGCGGATAGGTGTTCATGATGTGTTCCATCGCGCAGCTGTTTGCCATTTGCAAGCCCATTCACCCCAATGAGGCCGGGTGCGGCATCGGCGGGGGCCGCCCGTTTCCTGCGGCGATGCAGCGAGGAATCTCGTTTGTCTTCTCCTTAGGTTATGTTCTATAGGCAAGGGCCGGGAACACACCCGGAGGTTGCGGGGAGCATCCAGGCACCGAATGTCCGAGGCGACGGAAACCGAAAGCCGCAAACTGCTGGGGCGGCTGCGCGACACGATGGCCAGCGACGTCGCCGGCCAGGCGCGGCTGGACAAGATTACCCATCTGATCGCCGACAGCATGGGCACCGAGGTCTGTTCGATCTACCTTTTCCGCGACGAGGAAACGCTGGAGCTGTGCGCGACCGAGGGGCTCAAACCCGAATCCGTGCACCAGACCCGGATGCGCCTGGGCGAAGGGCTGGTCGGCCGCGTCGCCCGGTCGGGCGAGGTGGTGAACACCCCCGACGCCCCGTCCGAAAAGGGGTTCCGCTATATGCCGGAAACCGGCGAAGAACGGTTTTCGTCCTTCATGGGGGTGCCGATCCAGCGATTGGGCGAGTCACTGGGCGTGCTGGTGGTGCAGTCGCGCGACGCCCGCCAGTTTTCCGCTGACGAGGTCTATGCGCTGGAAGTGGTGGCGATGGTGCTGGCCGAAATGACCGAGCTGGGCGCCTTTGTCGGCGAGGGCGCGGCGCTGAAGGCGCGCCACAAGCAGCCGGTATTGATGCGCGGCACCACCGCGCAGGAAGGCGCCGCCGAGGGCCAGGTCTGGCTGCACGAGCCGCGGGTGGTGGTGGCCAACCCGGTGGCCGACGATCCGCAGCGCGAATCGCAGCGCCTGAGCGAGGCGGTCGAACAGCTGCGGGTCAGCGTCGACCGGCTGCTGGAAGGTTCGACCGACAAGGACGAGCGCCAGGTGCTGGAAGCCTATCGGATGTTCGCCAATTCGCGCAGCTGGATGCGCCGGATGGAAGAGGACATTTCCCGCGGCCTGTCGGCCGAGGCGGCGGTGGAAAAGGAACAGAGCCAGGCGCGCTCGCGCATGATGCAGTCGCAGGATGCCTATCTGCGCGAACGGCTGGCCGATCTTGACGACCTGTCGAACCGGCTGCTGCGCATCCTGACCGGCCAGGGCAATGACACCGGCGCCGAGATGCCGCCGAACCCGATCCTGGTGGCCCGCAATATCGGGCCCGGCGACCTGCTGGAATATGGCCGGTCGCTGAAGGGCATCGTGCTGGAGGAAGGCTCGGTCGGCAGCCATGCCGCGGTGGTTGCCCGCGCCCTGGCGATTCCGCTGGTGGTACATGCCGAACGGATCACCACCGAGGCGCTGAACGGCGACCATATCATGGTCGACGGTGACCAGGGGCTGGTGCATCTGCGCCCGGATGACACCGTGGTGTCGGCCTTCCGCGACAAGATCGCGATGATGGCGCAGGCGCAGGAACAATTCGTGTCGATCCGCGACAAGCCGGCCACCACGCTGGACGGCACCACCGTCGCCCTGCACATGAATGCCGGGCTGATGGCCGATCTGCCCTCGCTGGAAGGGTCGGGCGCCGAGGGGGTGGGGCTGTTCCGGACCGAGCTGCAATTCCTGATCCGCAACCAGATGCCGAAGCGCTCCGAACTCAGCGCGCTGTATTCGCACGTGCTGGATTCGGCCAAGGGCAAGCGCGTGGTGTTCCGCACCCTGGATATCGGTTCGGACAAGGTGCTGCCCTATATGAAGCCCAATGACGAGCCCAACCCGGCGCTGGGCTGGCGGGCGATCCGGGTGGGCCTGGACAAGCCCGGCGTAATGCGGATGCAGCTGCAGGCGCTGATCCGGGCCGCCGCCGGCCGGCCGCTGACGGTGATGTTCCCCTTCGTGGCGCAGTTCGAGGAATACCGCGCCGCCCGCGCCGAGCTGGACAAGACGCTGGAACGGGAAACCCGGCTGGGCCATGTGCTGCCCGAAACGCTGGAAGTCGGCGCGATGCTGGAGACGCCGTCGCTGGCCTTTGCGCCGCAGAAATTCTTCGACGAGGTCGGCTTTCTGTCGATCGGTGGCAACGATCTCAAGCAGTTCTTCTTTGCCGCCGACCGCGAAAACGAACGGGTGCGCCGGCGCTATGACACGCTGAATGTCAGCTTTCTCAGCCTGATCGAGCGGATCGTCGAACGCTGCGCGGAATCGAACACCGAATTGTCCTTCTGCGGCGAGGATGCCGGCCGCCCGATCGAGGCGCTGTGTTTTGCCGCCATCGGCATCCGTTGCCTGTCGATGCGCCCGGCCTCGATTGGCCCGGTGAAAAGCCTGCTGCGCCGGGTCGACCTGACCGAATTGCGCAGCATCATTCACGATGCCCGCGACCGTGGCGAACAATCGGTGCGCCCGGCGGTCAGCGAATGGTTGCGCTCGCGCGCGTAGGAGCGGGTTTTCCCCCATCCTGGCAAACGGGGGGCAGGGCCGGCGGCGGTGAATCCCGGCCTAGGTGATCCGCCCCCACAAATCGTATTCCCCGGCCTCGTCCACCTCGACCGTCAGCAGATCGCCGGGTTTCAGGGCTTCGAATCCTTCGTCGATGTACAGGTTGCCGTCGATTTCGGGCGCGTCGGCCCAGGTGCGGCAGGTGGCGGCCTCGTCATCGACCTCGTCAACGATGACCTGCAGGCGGCGGCCCACCTTGGCCGCCAGCCGGGCCTCGGAAATCGCCTGGGCGGTTGCCATGAACCGTTCCCAGCGGTCCTGCTTGACCTCTTCGGGGACATGATCGGGTAGGGCGTTCGAGCGGGCGCCGGCGACGTTTTCGTATTTGAAACAGCCCACCCGGTCCAGCTGCGCCTCTTGCAGCCAGTCCAGCAGGGTCTGGAACTCGGCCTCGGTCTCGCCCGGATAGCCGACGATGAAGGTCGACCGCAGGGTGATCTCGGGGCAGACCGCGCGCCAGGCGGCGATTTCATCCAGCGTTTTCGAACCGGCAGCGGGGCGGGCCATGCGTTTCAGCACATCGGGATGGGCGTGCTGGAACGGAATGTCGAGATAGGGCAGCAGCCCGTTCTCCGGATCGGCCATCAGCGGGATCAGGTCGCGCACATGCGGATAGGGATAGACGTAATGCAGCCGCACCCAGGCGCCCAGGCGGCCCAGCTCGCGTGAGAGATCGAGGATATGACTGCGCAGCTCGGTGTTTTTCCACAGGTTCACGTCATACTTGCGGTCCAACCCGTAAGCGCTTGTATCCTGTGAAATCACCAGCAGTTCGCGGACCCCGCTATCCACAAGTTTTTCCGCCTCGCGCAGCACCGCGTGGCCGGGGCGCGATACCAGCCGCCCGCGCATGTCGGGGATGATGCAGAAGCGGCACTTGTGATTGCAGCCCTCGGAAATCTTCAAATAGCTGTAATGGCGCGGGGTCAGCCGCACGCCCGAGGCCGGCAACAGGTCGACAAACGGGTCGGGGTCGGGGGGCACGGCGCCATGCACCGCATCGAGCACCTGTTCGTACTGATGCGGCCCGGTTACCGCCAGCACCTTGGGATGGGCGCCGGTGATATAGTCGGGCTCGGCCCCCAGGCAGCCGGTGACAATCACCTTGCCGTTTTCCGCCAGCGCCTCGCCGATCGCTTCCAGGCTTTCCGCCTTGGCCGAGTCGAGGAAACCGCAGGTGTTGACGATCACCGCACCGGCGCCGGCATAATCGGGCGAGATGCCATAGCCCTCGGCGCGCAGCCGGGTGAGGATGCGTTCGCTGTCCACCAGGGCCTTGGGACAGCCCAGGGACACCATGCCGATTGTCGGCTGGCCGGGGCGGGCGGGGTCTGAGAGGCGGGCGCGGGGGGCGAGGTCCGGCCGCAGGTCGGGCGGGTTGGTGCTCATGACCGCCCCTATAGGGCCGGGCGCGCGCTTGTGCAAAGGCTTTGCGAAGGCGCGGTGGCAGGTTAAGGAGGGGTGGGTCGGCGGGCGGAGCAGGACCATGCAATGGGTCTTCAGACTGGGAGGCGCCTTGGTTGTGGCGCTGGCGCTGCTGGCGGCGGGCCTGTTCCTGCTGCCGCAGGACCGCATTGCCCGGATCGCCGCCGAGCAGATTCGCAGCCAGACCGGCCGCGCGGTGGATTTTGGCGGCGAGGTGCGGCTTAGCTTCTGGCCGGTTCTGGGCATCGAGACCGGGCCGGTGACGCTGTCCAATGCCGACTGGGCCGACGCCGGGCCGATGCTGACCGCAGAACACCTGGCCGTCGGCGTCTCGGCGGCGGCGCTGCTGCGCGGCGATATCCGGATCACCCGGGTGGTGGCGGAGCAGCCGGTGCTGCAGCTGGAGCGCGCCGCGGATGGCCGGGTGAACTGGGAATTCACCTCGGCCGAACCCGGTGCGGCAGGCGCAGCAGAGGCCGCGCCCGATGCCGACTCGCGCCAGGTCACTCTGGAACGGCTGCGGCTGCAGGATGCGCGGCTGATCTACCGGCAGGCCGGGGCGGCGCCGGTCACGCTGGAGCAGATCGACCTGATGCTGGACTGGCCCGAGCCGAACGGAATCGCCGATATCCGCCTGTCGCTGGCCCCCGCCGGCGAACGGATCGGCATTGCCGCGCAAGTGGCCGATTTCGCCGCTTTCCTGGATGGCGGGGCGGTCCCGGTGACCGCCGATATCATCGCGCCGGGCGGATCGGTGGAATTCATCGGCCGCGCCGGCATCGGCGCCAGCGTCAGCGGCCGGTTGAACCTCAGGGCGAGTGACAGCGCGCAGATGCTGGCGGCCGTCGGGCTGGGGCCGGTGCAGTTGCCGCAAGGCGCCGGCCGGGCGGCCGAGATCAAGGCGGACCTGACCTATGCGCCCGAAGGACAGCTGGCGCTGCGCAACCTCGACATGGCGCTGGACGAGAACCGCCTGGCGGGGGCGGTCGATATGGACCTGGCGGGTAAACCGCGCGTGACCGCGCAGCTGGCGGGCGGGGTGCTGGATTTCAGCGCGGCAGCCACGGATGAAACCGGGCGGCCCTCCGCCGCAGCCGCTGACGCGCCCGAGGGCTGGTCGACCGCGCCGATCGATGCCAGCGCGTTGGGACTGATCGACGCCGCCATCAGTCTGACCGCCGACAGCCTCCGCACCCCGCTGGCCGAACTGGGCAAGTCGCATCTGGCACTTACGGTCGACCAGTCGCGCGCGGTGCTGCAACTGGTGCGGGTTGAAGGGTTCGGCGGCGTGCTGACCGGCGACGTGGTGGCCAACAACCGCAGCGGCCTGTCGGTGGGCGGGCGGCTGCTGGCCGAGGGAATCGAGGCATCGCGGGCGCTGGGCGCGCTGGCGGGATATGATCGCCTGTCGGGCCGAACCACCGCGCAGGTCGAATTTCTGGGCAGCGGCGCCAGCCAGGCGGCGATCATGCAATCCTTGTCGGGGCATGGATCGCTGGCCATCGAACGCGGGGTGATCTCGGGCCTCGACCTCGATGATCTGATGTCCACCGGCACCGGCAGTGGCGGCACCACCGTTTTTGACAGCCTGTCCGCCAGCTTCACCATCCAGTCTGGCACCCTGCGGAATGATGACCTTGCGATGACCCTGCCGAACTACCGCGCCGATGGCACCGGGCGCATCGGCCTGGGGGCACGCGACATCGACTATACCCTTACCCCCGTCGCGCTGCGCGCGCGCGGCGGTGCCGGGCTGGCGATTCCGATCCGCATCACCGGACCCTGGGCCAATCCGCGCCTCCGCCCCGATCTTGACGCGGCGCTGGACGCGGCGGCGGGGGTGGACCGCGACGGGCTGAAGCAGCAGGCGAAAGAGGCGTTGCGGCAGAAACTCTCGGACCAGCTGAACCTGGCACCGGACGATCCCCGCGACCCCGAAGAGGTGCTGAAGGACAAGCTGGAAGACGAGGCCAAGAAGGGTCTGCTGAAGCTGCTGGGGCGGGATTGATCGTAGATTTGCACGGCGACGGGCCGGTCTGTTCCGAGCTCCCTGCGCGGGTCGGAGCGGGGGCGAAGCGTGGATCGGGCCGATGTTATGCTAAGCCCTGCCAAAGGCTGCGAAATTCCCACCTGCCCACAGATTTTTCCTAAACATAACAACAATTTACTCCACAGGATTTTGAGCGTTTCCCCGGATTTTTCTTGCGCGACTCAGCATGCTTTGTAACAGTTTTCTTACCGCACCGGTTCACCCGAGCCGGAGCGGACGCAAAGGTAACGAGCCGCAGTGGACGGGTGGATCCTCGGGTCCGTACAGGTCGCGGCGGATTGGGACAGATGGGCCACGTGGACGCTCGAGGAGCTTGTGGCCAATGTCCCTGACGGGCCGGAGCGGGCGGCAGGTTGCAAAACCGGCCGTTATGAGCGGATGCGCTATTGTGCGCATCGGTTCAGGAGGGCGTCAGGATGTGTCGAGAGACATGCTGCGAAGACCGCGTCTGAGCACCTGCCGCCCTTTCCTGATTCCAGCCTTAATATTTTACCGGAAAGTCAGTTGGGCCTTGGCCTGGTGCGCCGGGGCATCTCTTCACAAACGCAAAGCGGGACCCGCCTGCTTTCTGCTAGGCGAGTCCCGCCATGTGCGTCAGCTGATGCAAATCCGCGTCTGTGCACCTGTACCCTAACCCTAGCGCAGATTCGGCAAATTTTCAACTATATGTTGGTTTGCCTGCGGTTTGATCCGCGAAATCTGCTGTACTCTTCAACAAATTGGTGCCCAGGTAGCGAAGTTGTCAATCCGCTTGTTCCGCTTCATCCTCGATGTTCTGACCCAGGGTCTGGACGTCGCGGCCCAGGCCTTCGGTGGCTTCACAGGCGGCCAGACCGCCCAGAAGGGCAAACAGCAGTGCAATACGGCTCAGTGTCATGATCACGGTCCTCTCATAAATGCGTGTCTGCCGCATAACGCCCTGAATGCGCTGAGAGTTCCCGGTGAATTTTACAGCGCGCGCCAGCCGATATCGCGGCGGAACACACCGCCGGGCCAATCGATGGCATCGGCCATGGCATAGGCCCGGTCGCGCGCTTCGGCCAATGTGGTGCCCCGTGCGGTGAGGTTCAGAACACGGCCGCCCGCCGACAGAAACTTGCCCTCGGCGCGGCTGGTGCCGGCGTGAAAGCACATTTCGTGGCTGGTTTCGGGCAGGCCATCCAGCCCGCCGATCGCTTCGCCCTTGGCATAGCTGCCGGGATAGCCCTTGGCCGCCATCACCACGGTCATCGCGTGGTCGTCGGCCCACTGCACCTGCGCATCGGCCAGGCGGCCATCGGCGGCGGCCTGCATCAGGTCCATCGCCTGCGCGCCCAGGCGCATCATCAGCACCTGGCATTCCGGATCGCCGAAGCGGACGTTGTATTCCACCAGCCGCGGCGCACCGTCCTTGATCATCAACCCGACATACAGCACGCCCTGATACGGCGTGCCGCGACGCGCCATCTCGGCCATGGTCGGCTTGACGATCTGGTCCAGCGCCATCTGCGCCACCGCGTCGGTCAGCACCGGGGCGGGGGAATAGGCGCCCATGCCACCGGTATTGGGGCCGGTATCGCCCTCGCCGATGCGCTTGTGGTCCTGCGCGGTGCCGATGGGCAACACGTTCTCGCCGTCGCACAGCACGAAGAACGAGGCTTCCTCGCCCTCCATGAATTCCTCGATCACCACCTCGGCGCCGGCGCTGCCGAATTCGCCGCCGAACATGTCGTCGATCGCCGCCAGCGCCTCGGCCTCGGTCATCGCGACGATCACGCCTTTGCCGGCGGCCAGCCCGTCGGCCTTGACCACGATGGGCGCGCCCTGCGCCCGCACATGGGCCTTGGCGGCCGCGGCGTCGGTGAAATGGCCATAGGCCGCGGTCGGGGCGCCGGCGGCATCGCAGATTTCCTTGGTAAAGCTTTTCGAGGCTTCCAGCCGCGCCGCCGCCGCCGAGGGCCCGAACACCCGGAAGCCGGCCGCGCGCAGGTCATCGGCGACCCCGGCGGCCAACGGTGCCTCGGGGCCGACAATCACGAAATCGATGGAATTGTCCTCGGCAAAGCCGACCACCGCAGCGCCGTCCAGGATGTCCAGGCTGGCGCATTCGGCGATCCGGGCGATGCCGGCATTGCCCGGCGCCACGATCAGCTTGTCGCATTTCGGGTTCTGCATCACCGCCCAGGCCAGCGCATGTTCACGCCCGCCGCTGCCCAGAATGAGAATGTTCATCGCCGATCCCTTGCCGAAAACCGCCGCCTCAATAGGGTGCATCCGCCGTCGAGGCAAGGCGCAGGCCCGCAGGTGGAACTTTGCGGCGCCGCGCCGGTTGGTTCGGCGCAGACACGTTCCATGTTTCAAGTGAAAGGAGACCCGCCATGTCCCGTCTGAACGGACGCAAAATTGCCATTCTCGCCACCCACGGATTCGAACAGTCCGAACTGGAGCAGCCGCTGAAGGCGCTCCGCGAAGCCGGAGCCGAGGTGGAGGTGATCGCCCCCGAGGCGGGCGAGATCAAGGGCTGGGACAAGGATGACTGGGGCCGCGCAGTGCCGGTCGACCGGGTGCTTTCCGATGCTGCGCCCGAGGCGTATGACGCACTGGTCCTGCCTGGCGGCCAGATCAACCCCGACCTGTTGCGGGTGAACCGCGACGCCGTGAACTTCATCCACTCCATCTGGGAAGCCGGCAAGCCGCTTGGCGCGATCTGCCACGCGCCGTGGCTGCTGGTGGAGGCCGGCGTTGCGAAAGGCCGGCGGATGACCTCGTACAAGTCGATTCGCACCGATGTGGAAAATGCCGGCGGCCAATGGGAGGACAGCGAAGTTGTGACCGACCAGGGCCTGGTGACCAGCCGCGATCCCGGCGATCTGCCGGCCTTCTGCGACAAGCTGATCGAAGAAATCGATGAAGGCCGGCACCACAAACGCGCCGCCTGATCTTTTCCTCCCGGCGCGGATCGGGCAATGATGCGGCCATGTCCGACCTTATCGACGATCCCGCGCCGGGACAGAACACGCCCGAATATACCGTGTCCGAGATTTCCGGCGCGGTGAAACGCGCCCTTGAGGACGAATTCGGCCGTATCCGCGTGCGCGGCGAGGTCGGCCGCGTCTTCAAGGCGCGGTCGGGCCATCTCTATTACGACGTCAAGGATGACCGCAACGTTCTGGCCTGCACCACCTGGAAGGGCCAGGTCTCTGGCCTGTCGGTGGTGCCCGAAGAGGGGCTGGAGGTGGTGGTCACCGGCCGGCTGACCGCCTTCGGGGCGCAGTCGAAATACAACCTCAATGTCGACGAGGTGCAGGTTGCCGGTCAGGGCGCGCTGATGGCGCTGCTGGAAAAGCGCAAGAAGCAGCTGGCCGCCGAAGGGCTGTTCGATGCGGCGCGCAAGCGGCCGCTGCCATACCTGCCGGGGATCATCGGCGTTGTCACCTCGCCCTCCGGGGCGGTGATCCGCGACATCCTGCACCGGCTGCGCGAACGGTTCCCGCGCAAGGTGCTGATCTGGCCGGTGGCGGTGCAGGGCGCCGCCTGCGCCCCCGAGGTCGCCCGCGCCATCGAAGGGTTCAACCGTCTGACGCCCGGCGGTGCGCTGCCGCGTCCCGACCTTCTGATCGTCGCGCGCGGTGGCGGCTCGGTCGAGGATTTGTGGGGCTTCAACGAAGAGATCGTGGCCCGGCTGGCCCAGCGTCTGGACGAGGTGCTGCCCTGCTTCACGCTGGGCGAGGCCTCGCGTTTCGACCCGGACTG
>NZ_PGTB01000409.1 GCF_002786325.1 Pseudooceanicola lipolyticus
ACCGGATTGCCGCCGGCGCTGTGCCAGGTGCTGGCCCGGCGCGGCATCGCCGCGGAGGCCGCCGAAGGCTTCCTGACCCCCCGCCTCAGCGAGCTGCTGCCCGATCCGCGCGGCCTGAAGGACATGGAAACGGCGGCGCGGCGCTTTCTCAGCGCCGTCACCCGGCGCGAGCGCATCGCGGTCTTTGCCGATTACGACGTCGATGGCGGCGCCTCGGCGGCGCTGTTGCTGGACTGGCTGCGCGGTATGGGGCGCGACGCGACGCTGTATATCCCCGATCGGATCGACGAGGGCTATGGCCCCAACGAACCGGCGATGCAGCGCCTGGCCGCGGCACATGACCTGATTGTCTGCGTCGATTGCGGCACCCTGTCCCATGGCCCGATCGCCGCCGCCGAGGGCGCGGATGTGATCGTGCTGGACCACCACCTGGGCGGCGAGACGCTGCCGCCGGCCCTGGCGGTGGTGAATCCCAACCGGCAGGATGAAAGCGGCGATCTGGGCTATCTCTGCGCCGCCGGCGTGGTGTTCCTGATGCTGGTCGAGGTGCGGCGACAGCTGCGCGAGGCGGGCGATGGCATCGGCCCCGACCTGATGGCGCTGCTGGACCTTGTGGCGCTGGCCACGGTGGCCGACGTGGCGCCGCTGATCGGCGCCAACCGGGCGCTGGTGCGCCAGGGGCTGGCGGTGATGACCC
>NZ_PGTB01000052.1 GCF_002786325.1 Pseudooceanicola lipolyticus
CAGCATCGCCGCGCGCCCGTCCGCACCGCCGCCAAGTGCGGCGAAGCTGCGGCGGCAGCGCAGCGCATCGAAGACATGGTCGCGCACGGCGGCGCGGTCTTTCGATCCGGCATAGCGGCTGGCCCGGGCCCATCCGGTCAGCACCTGTTCGGCCGCGTCACCGGCGAATATCCGGTCGAGACAGCCGATCGCCGCCTGAACCCGCGCGGCCGGGGTCATTTACATGATCCGGTAATTGGGGCTTTCGCGGGTGATCTGCACGTCATGCACGTGGCTTTCCTTCAGCCCGGCGCCGGTGATCTTCACGAACTGGCAATTCTTGCGCATCTCTTCGACATTGGCGCAGCCGGTATAGCCCATGGCGGCGCGCAGGCCGCCAACCAGCTGGTGCAGCACGGTGGCCGCCGCGCCCTTGTAAGCCACCTGCCCCTCGATCCCTTCCGGCACCAGCTTGTCACTGGCGGCATCCTTCTGGAAATAACGGTCGGCCGAGCCGCGCGCCATCGCGCCCAGACTTCCCATGCCACGATAGCTTTTGAAGCTACGACCTTGATACAGAATGACTTCTCCAGGAGATTCGTCGGTGCCGGCGATCATCGAACCGACCATGGCACAAGAGGCGCCCGCGGCGATCGCCTTGGCGAAATCGCCCGAGAACTTGATGCCGCCATCGGCGATCACCGGCACGTCGCCAGCAGCCGCGGCGCAATCCATGATCGCGGTCAGTTGCGGCACGCCGACGCCCGCGACCATCCGCGTGGTGCAGATCGAGCCCGGCCCGATCCCCACTTTCACCGCATCGGCCCCGGCGCCGATCAGCGCGCGGGTGGCCTCGGCCGTGGCGACATTGCCGGCCACGACCTGTACTTCGTTGGACAGCTTCTTGGCCCGCTCCACCGCCTTGGCCACACCTTCGGAATGGCCGTGAGCGGTGTCGATCACGATCATGTCGACACCGGCATCCACCAGCGCCTCGGCCCGTTCAAAGCCGGCATCGCCCACGGTCGAGGCCGCCGCCACCCGCAGCCGGCCCAGGTGATCCTTGCAGGCGGTCGGGTTCAGCACCGCCTGTTCGGTGTCCTTGAGCGTCAGCAGCCCGGTCAGCTTGCCCGCGGCATTGGTGACCAGCAGCTTTTCAATGCGCCGCGCCTTCATCAGCGAGATTGCCTCGTCGCGGTCGGCGGGTTCGTGCAGCACCGCCAGGTCCTTGCTGGTCATCATCACCCGCACCGGGGTTTTCTCGTCGCTGGCAAAGCGCATGTCGCGGTTGGTGACGATACCGACCACGCGGCCGCTCTCGTCCACCACCGGAAAGCCGGTGACGTTATACCGCTCGCGCAACGCCATCGCGTCGGCCAGTGTCTGGTCGGGTGTCAGGGTGATCGGGTTGTAGACGATGCCGCTTTCGAAGCGTTTGACGCGGCGAACCTCCTGCGCCTGGGCCTCGATATCCAGGTTGCGATGCACTACGCCCATGCCACCCGCCTGGGCCATGGCGATGGCCATGCGACCTTCGGTGACCGTGTCCATGGCGCTGGACAGCAGCGGAATGTTCATGGTGATGGCCCGGGTCACACGGGTGCGCACATCCGCCGTCGACGGCAGCACCGAGCTGGCCGCCGGAACCAGTAGAACATCGTCGAAGGTGAGCGCCTCACGAATCTGCATATCGAATCCCCATGCATCGTCCCGTTTGGCGCTTCCCTATTGCATGGTTTCGCTGGGGGGGAAAGGGGTGCCCACAATATCTTGTCGCCACACCCGAGGCACGGGGCGCGCAAACTGCCGCTTGGCGACCGGAAAAGGACGCAAATCCGCCATCGCGGCCGCGCCGATGCGTTAGTGTGGCGCGGCGACTCAAAGGCATCTGCATGACCACCGACCCCCTTGTAGTTTTCACCCCCTCGGGCAAGCGCGGCCGTTTTGCCGCCGGCACCCCGGTTCTGACCGCCGCGCGCCAGCTTGGCGTCGACCTGGACAGCGTCTGCGGCGGCCGCGGCATCTGTTCGCGCTGCCAGATCACGCCGTCCTATGGCGAATTCCCCAAACATGGCGTCACCGTGCGCGACGGCGCGCTGAGCGCCTGGAATACGGTGGAAGAGCGGTACAAATCCAAGCGCGGGCTGAAGGAGGGCCGGCGCCTGGGCTGTCAGGCGCAGATCCTGGGCGACGTGGTGATCGACGTGCCGCCGGAAAGCCAGGTGCACAAGCAGGTGGTGCGCAAACGCGCCGAGGCGCGCGAGATCGTGCTGAACCCGGCGATCACCCTGCATTACGTCGAGGTGGCCGAGCCCGACATGCACGACCCCTCGGGCGATGTGCAGCGGTTGCAGGCGGCGCTGGCGGCGCAATGGCAGATTGCCGCGGCGCAGGTCGATCTGGCGCTGCTGCCCCGGTTGCAGCCGATGCTGCGCAAGGGCGGCTGGAAGGTCACCTGCGCGCTGCATCACGGGGCGGCGGGCGTACCGACGGTGATCGAACTGTGGCCCGGCCTGCGCGACGAACCGGTCTATGGTCTGGCGGTCGATCTGGGCTCGACCACCATTGCCGCGCATCTCTGCGATCTGCGCAGTGGTGCGGTGGTGGCCTCGTCGGGGCTGATGAACCCGCAGATCCGCTTTGGCGAGGACCTGATGAGCCGGGTCAGCTATGCGATGATGAACCCGGGCGGCGCGGCCGAGATGACGGCGGCGGTGCGCGACGGGATGAACACGCTGTTTGCCCAGATCTGTGCCGAGGCCGGGATTGCCGCGACCGAGATCCTTGATGCGGTGTTTGTCTGCAACCCGGTGATGCACCATCTGTTCCTGGGCATCGACCCGTTCGAACTGGGCCAGGCGCCGTTTGCACTGGCGACCTCGGAGGCGCTGAACCTGACCGCGCGGGCGCTGGATCTGGACCTGCACCCGTCGGCGCGGGTCTATGTCCTGCCCTGCATCGCCGGCCATGTCGGCGCCGATGCCGCCGCCGTGGCCCTGTCGGAGGCGCCCGACAAGTCCGAAGACCTGGTTCTGATCGTCGATGTCGGCACCAATGCCGAGCTGCTGCTGGGCGACAAGTCGGGGGTGATGGCCTGTTCCTCGCCCACCGGACCGGCCTTTGAGGGCGCGCAGATCAGTGCCGGCCAGCGCGCCGCGCCGGGCGCCATCGAACGGGTCGAGATCGACCCGGTCAGCAAGGAGCCGCGCTTTCGCGTGATCGGTTGCGAGCTGTGGTCGGACGAGGACGGCTTTGCCGCCGCCACCGCCGCGACCGGCATCACCGGGATCTGCGGCTCGGGCATCATCGAGGCGATTGCCGAGATGCGGCTGGCCGGCATCGTCGACGGCCCCGGCCTGATCGGCTCGCCCGAGCAGACCGGCACCGCGCGCTGCTTTGCCGACGGGCGCACACATTCCTACATGCTGTATGACGGCAGCGCCTCCGGCGGGCCGGTGATCGCCATCACCAATCCCGACATTCGCGCCATCCAGATGGCCAAGGCGGCGCTGTATTCCGGTGCCCGCCTGCTGATGGACAAGCGCGGCGTCGATCACGTCGATCGCATCGTACTGGCCGGGGCCTTTGGTGCCCATATCAGCCCGAAACACGCCATGGTGCTGGGCATGATCCCCGACGCGCCGCTGGACAAGGTCACCTCGGCCGGCAACGCCGCCGGGACCGGAGCGCGGATCGCGCTGTTGAACACCGAGGCGCGGCGCCTGATCGAACAGACGGTGCGCGCGATCCACAAGGTAGAGACCGCCATCGAGCCGCGGTTCCAGGAGCATTTTGTCAACGCCTCGCATATCCCCAATTCGGTCGATCCCTTCCCGATCCTGCGCGGCGTCGCCGACCTGCCCGAGGTGACCTTCAACACCGGCGGCGACAGCGGTGGCCGTCGGCGTCGCGGACGGCGGGGGTAGAAACCGGCCTGTCGAACGCAGCGGTTGTCCGTTTCGAATGCCTGAAATCAGCGAAAAAGCGCGGCCGAACTTGCGGCGCCGCCGAGAGACATATCATTTCAATGTGTGTTTTTTAACGACAATGCCCGCTGCGGACGCAAACATTTATACGCGTCAGCAACAGAAGATGTGTAATTTCGCCCCTCCATATTGACAGATTCCAACGGTATATTGGAAACCGTGCTTAATTCAGCGCTTGTCGGTTCGCACCAGAACCGGCGCAGTTCCATTTCGACGATTTATTGTCCGGAGTTATTCTTTGAAGTACCGCGAGGAAATTGACGGCCTGCGTTCTGTTGCCGTTCTGCCCGTAATCCTGTTTCATGCCGGCGTCGAGTTCTTCAGCGGCGGATTTGTCGGGGTCGACGTATTTTTCGTGATCAGCGGCTTCCTTATCACCACCATCATCGCCGCCGAGCTGGAACGCGGCACGTTTTCGCTGCTGCGGTTCTATGAAAGGCGGGCGCGACGGATTCTTCCGGCGCTGTTTTTCATGATGGTATGTACCCTGCCCTTTGCCTGGCTGTGGATGCTGCCCGACCAATTGCGGGATTTTTCGCAAAGCCTGGTGGCGGTGATCACCTTTTCTTCAAATTTCCTGTTCTTCTTCGAAACCGGCTATTTCGCCGCCGATGCCGAATTGAAACCCCTGCTGCACACCTGGAGCCTTGCGGTCGAAGAACAATATTACCTGTTTTTCCCGTTGCTCTTGTGGCTGCTTTGGCGGTTCGGGCGGCGCCCGGCGATCTGGGTCGTTGCGGCGCTGGCGCTGGCCAGCCTGGCCGCCTGCGAATGGGGCTGGCGCCATTCGCCCGAGGCCAATTTCTTTCTCACCCCTTTCCGGGCCTGGGAATTGCTGGCCGGGTCGCTTTGCGCGCTGTATCTGGGCGAAGGCAAACCAAAGGGGCGCAACCTGCCGGCACTGCTAGGGCTGCTGCTGGTGGTGGTACCGATGGTGCTGTATGACGGGCAGACTCCGTTTCCCAGCCTGTTCACCCTGGCCCCGATCGCGGGCACCGCGCCGATCATCCTGTTCGCGGCGCGGCACACCCTGGTCGGGCGGCTGCTGTCGCTGCGGCCGCTGGTGGGGATCGGGTTGATCAGCTACAGCGCCTATCTCTGGCACCAGCCGGTCTTTGCCTTTGCGCGGCTGGCGAGCCCGCAGCGCCCGGACCATTGGGTGATGCTGGCGCTGGCGGGTCTGTCACTGGTGCTGGCCTATCTCAGCTGGCGCTTTGTCGAACAGCCGTTCCGCGGCCGCGGCGGCGGGGTTCTGCCGCGGCGCAGCGCGGTGTTCGGCGCCGCCTTTGCCGGCAGTCTGGCCTTTGCCGGGATCGGCGTGGTGGGCCATGTGCAAGACGGCTATCCGGCGCGCATGCCGGCCAGCTATTGGGATCAAAGCGCGCTGATGGACAAGCTGTTCGAAGAGCGTCTGGGGCTGATCCGCAACGACCTCTGCCATTACAGCGAATATACCAGCGAAGTGCGCCCGGAGACCTTCATGGCACGTTGGGATTGCGACGGTCGGGGGCGTCCGGGACTGGAAGCAACCCCGATCGCGATTTATGGCGACAGCCACGCGGCCGACCGTGCGGCGGCGTTCCGCGCCGCGGGCATCGACGTCATCCAGATCACCGGCGCCTCCTGCCCGCTTTGGCCACGCGCCTTTGCCGAGGCCGATTGCAACATCCTGCTGGAATTCTTTCACAGCGAGATGCGAGAACGCGGCATCCGCAATATCGTGATTTCGAACCGCTTTTCCCCCGGCGAAGACACTCCGGAGCGGTTGCAGGAACTCGCCGACTACTGGTCGGCGCGCTATGACCGGGTCTTCCTGTTCACACCGATGCCGGAATTTGCCGATTTTGCACTGACCTACAAGCGGTTCGGACCCGAGGCCGCGGCGCGGATCCGGCCTGATCTGGCCAAGCTGGACACCTTTCGCGACGCGGCGGCGCAGGTCGATTGGAAAAACGTGGAATTCGTCGACACCGTGGCGTTGTTCTGCGGCCGCATCGAAGAGTGCAACACGGTCACCACGGGTCCGATGTTGGTGGATTACGGCCATACCAGCCAACTGGGTGTGGCGCATTTCAGCCAGGGGCTGTCGGCGCTGATTGGCGAACTGTCCAGGCTGAATGAAAGCGGGCCGGCAGGGCTTTAGCCGCTTACGCAGGTTACACAGGTCTGCCCCGGTCCCGCCCCCGGCCGGGCTGATGCAGGGCATTGCCAAGCGGAACTGTCAAAAAACTTTCACTTGAAACACGCCCATATTTCATTAATCCATGAATTATGGAAACAGACGTTTCAAATCAACTGACCGCGCTTGGTCATCCGCAGCGGCTGGCGGTGTTCCGCCTGTTGGTTCGGCGGCATCCCGACCAGGTGCCCGCCGGTGAAATCGCCACCGCGCTGGGCATCAAGGCCAGCACGATGTCCACCTATCTGGCCGCGCTTCAACGCGCCGGACTGGTGGTGCAGGAACGCGCCGGCACGTCGCTGCTCTACGCGATCAACGTCACAAACGTGCAACAAATGTTCGGTTTCCTGTTTGTCGATTGCTGCCGTGGCCGCCCCGAGCTTTGCCTCCCTCTCATCACAGGATCTGACCCCATGTCTGACCGCAAATTCAACGTTCTATTCATCTGTACCGGGAATTCGGCGCGGTCGATTTTTGCCGAATCGATCCTGCGTGAAAGGGCGCAAGACCGGTTCAACGTCTATTCCGCCGGCACCCGGCCCTCTTCCGAGCTCAACCCCTTCGCGCTGAAGGTGCTGCAGGACAAGGGCCATGACATCTCGGTGCTGCGGTCGAAACATGTCTCGGAGTTTTCCGGTCCGGGCGCGCCGCGGCTCGATTTTGTCTTTACCGTCTGCAACCGCGCGGCAAACGAGGAATGCCCGGCCTGGGAGGGCCAGCCGGTCAGCGGACATTGGGGGATGCCGGACCCGGTCAAGGTCGAGGGCAGCGATGCCGAGAAAAGCCTGGCCTTTCAGCAGGCTTATGGCGCGCTGAAACGGCGGATCGAGGCGTTCAGCGCGCTGCCGGTGGACAGCCTGGACCGCATCGCCCTGCAATCCGCCATCGACGAGATTGGCCGCACCCCGCCGGAGGCGCTGGCATGACGACTTATGCAGTGAACGGCCTGGGCCGTATGGGAAAACTGGCGCTGAAGCCGCTGCTGGAACGCGGTGCGCGGATCGCCTGGATCAACGACGCGGTGGGCGATCCCGCGATGCAGGCGCATCTGCTGGAATTCGACTCGGTGCATGGCCGCTGGGACGCGGAATTTTCCCACGACGATCACAGCGTGACCATCAACGGCACCCGCCTGCCCTTCATCGGCACCAAGGACCTGAGCGCGCTGCCGCTGGACGGGGTCGATGTGGTGATCGACTGCACCGGCGCGTTCAAGACCGAAGCCAAGCTCGCCCCCTATTTCGAGGCCGGGGTGAAAAAGGTGGTGGTTTCCGCCCCGGTGAAGGACGGCAATGCCGCCAATATCGTTTTCGGCGTCAACGATGCGACCTACGACCCCGCAACGCAGCGGATCGTCACCGCCGCCTCCTGCACCACCAATTGCCTGGCACCGGTGGTGAAGGTGATCCACGAGACCTTCGGGATCAAGCACGGCTCGATGACCACGATTCATGACGTGACCAACACCCAGACCATCGTCGACCGCCCGGCCAAGGATCTGCGCCGCGCCCGTTCGGCGCTGACCTCGCTGATCCCGACCACCACCGGTTCGGCCACGGCGATCACGCTGATCTATCCCGAGTTGAAGGGCCGGCTGAACGGCCATGCGGTGCGGGTGCCGCTGCTGAACGCCTCGCTGACCGATTGCGTTTTCGAGGTCGAGCGCGCCACCACCGCCGAAGAGGTCAACACCGCCTTCGAAGCCGCCGCCGCCGGCCCGCTCAAGGGAATCCTGGGCTACGAGACCCGGCCGCTGGTCTCGGCCGATTACACCAATGATCCCCGCTCGGGCATCGTCGACGCGCCCTCGACCATGGTGATCAACGGCACCCAGGTGAAGGTCTATGCCTGGTACGACAACGAGATGGGCTATGCCCACCGGCTGGTCGACGTGGCACTGATGGTGGGTGCAACGCTGTGAGTGCGCGTCCGGAAGGCCTGTCGGCCTATATCGCGGTGACCGCCGCCTATTGGGCCTTCATGCTGACCGATGGTGCGCTGCGGATGCTGGTGCTGTTGCATTTCCACACGCTGGGCTTTTCGCCGGTGCAGCTGGCCTATCTGTTCATTCTCTATGAAATCGCCGGGATGGGCACCAACCTAGCCGCCGGCTGGATCGCCGCGCGGTTCGGGCTGACCTCGACGCTGTATGCCGGGCTGGGGGTGCAGGTGTTGGCCTTGCTGGCGCTGACCCAATTAGATCCGGGCTGGGCGATCGGCGCCTCGGTTGCGTTTGTGATGTGTGTGCAGGGCGCCAGCGGCGTTGCCAAGGATCTGGCCAAGATGTCGTCGAAATCCGCGGTCAAGCTGCTGGCCCCGACCGAGGACGGCGGGCTGTTTCGCTGGGTCGCGGTGTTGACCGGATCGAAAAACGCGGTGAAGGGGCTGGGCTTCCTGCTGGGCGCGGCCTTGCTGGCGACGCTGGGCTTTACCTGGGCGGTGCTGGCCATGGCCATCGTCCTGGCAGTCATCCTGGTGGCGGTGGCGTTGTTCATGCCCGCCGGCCTGCCCCGCGGCCGCAAGGGCGCGAAGTTTTCCGAGGTGTTTTCGAAATCGGCCAATGTGAACTGGCTGTCGGCGGCGCGGGTGTTTCTGTTTGGCGCCCGCGATGTCTGGTTTGTCGTCGGCATCCCGATCTATTTCTACGCGGTGCTGTCGGACGGGACCGAAGAAGGCAACCGGATGGCCTTTTTCCTGATCGGCAGCTTCATGGCGGTATGGGTCATCCTATACGGCGCGGTGCAGGCCAGCGCGCCGCGCATCCTGCGCGCCGCCAACCGGCCTGAGAGCGAGTTGATCGAGGCCGCGCGCGGCTGGGCGGGCGCACTGTTCGTGGTGCCCGCGGCTCTGACTGGCGCGGTTCTGCTGTCATCGGGGCCCGAAACCTGGCTGACGGTGACGCTGATTGCCGGGTTGCTGGTTTTCGGCGCGATCTTCGCGGTAAACTCCTCGCTGCATTCCTACCTGATCCTGGCCTTTACCAAGTCGGAACGGGTCACCATGGATGTGGGGTTCTACTACATGGCCAATGCCGGCGGGCGGCTGATCGGCACGCTGCTGTCGGGGCTGACCTATCAGCTGGGCGGTCTGCCGCTGGTGCTGGGAACGGCGGCGGTGATGGTGGCGCTGGCGGCACTGACCTCGGGCCGCCTGAGCGGCCAGAGCGATGCCGCGCTGGCCTGACGGTGCTGACCTGGTTTTGACTTCGGAGACCTTTTTCGAAAATCTTCGAAATAGATATTGACGCCGCCGCGCGCAGGCCCCATTCTATTTCCATGAACATCGAAATAGCAGCCCGCCAACTAGAGGCGCTCGGCAATCCGACCCGCCTTCTGATCTACCGGACCCTGGTGCGCGCCGGGTTTGGTGGCCTGTCCATGGGCCAGGTGCAGGACAGTGTCGGCCTTGCCGCCTCGACCCTGTCGCATCACATGAAGCGGCTGGTGGATCAGGGGCTGGTGCGTCAGGACCGATCGGGCACCAGCCTGATCTGTCACGCCGAATACCCGGCGATGGAGGCCCTGATCGGCTATCTCGCCGATGAATGCTGCGCGGACGAGACCGGCCCCGGCCGGTCCTGCGCGACGGAAGCAAAGGCCGCCCTGGCCGAGTGATTTTTTGCCCGGTATTTCCAAATTACCGGAAATATGGAAGGAATATAAAGCATGGATCGCAGTTCTTTTCCGGTGGCCGTCATTGGCGCCGGCCCGGTTGGCCTGTCGGCGGCTTCCCAATTGCTGGCGCGTGGCCTGGACCCGATTGTGTTCGAGCGTGGCGCATCCGTTGGCGCCGCAGTCGCCGACTGGGCGCATGTGCGGGTGTTCTCGCCCTGGGAATACAATGTCGACCCGGCGGCACGTGATCTGCTTGAGGCGGCAGGCTGGACGATGCCCGATCCCGAACATCTTCCCACCGGCGGCGAGCTGATTGCCGATTACCTCGCCCCGCTGGCCGCCCACCCGGCCATCGCGCCGACCCTGCGCCTGGGCACCGAGGTGATCGCGGTTGCCCGGGCGGGACATTCGAAACTGTCCAGCGCCGGCCGTGACGATGCCCCCTTCGTGCTGGTCTGGCGCGACGCCGAAGGGCAACGTCACCGGACATTGGCGCGCGCGGTGATCGACGCCTCGGGCACCTGGACCACCCCGAACCCGATCGGCACGGACGGGCTGCCGGTGGACGGCGAGATCGAGAATGCCGACCGCATCAGCTATGGCATTCCCGATGTGCGCGGCGCGGCGCGTGACGCCTATGAAGGCAAGCACAGCCTGGTGATCGGCGCCGGGCATTCCGCCATCAACACCGCGTTGGACCTGATCGACCTGCAGGAGGAATCCAGCGGGACGCGCCTGACCTGGGCCACCCGTTCGGGCGGGATCGCGCGGCTGCTGGGCGGCGGGCTGGGTGACGAGTTGCCCGGCCGGGGCCGGCTGGGCCTGCGCGCAGCCGAGGCGATCCGCTCGGGGCGGCTGAGCTTTCGGTCGCCCTTTGTGGTGCAGCGGATCGACCGGCAGGCCGACGGCCTGCGGGTCAGCGGCCTGGAAGATGGCCAGCCCGTCGTCTTCGATGTCGACCGTATCGTGGTGACCACCGGTTTCCGCCCCGACCTGTCGCCCCTGTCCGAGCTGCGCCTGTCGCTTGACCCGGTGGTCGAGGCGACGCCGGCGCTGGCGCCGCTGATCGACCCGAACCTGCATTCCTGCGGCACCGTGCGCCCGCATGGCGTGGTGGAACTGAGCCATCCCGAACGGGATTTCTACATCGTCGGCATGAAAAGCTATGGCCGCGCGCCGACCTTCCTGATGACCACCGGCTATGAGCAGGTGCGCTCGGTCGTGGCCGAACTTGCCGGCGATCCCACCGCGGCCCGCGAGGTGCGGTTGAAGCTGCCGGAAACCGGCGTCTGCAAGGTCAGCAGCGCGCCGGCGGAGGCAGGCTGCTGCGGCGGCGCCCCGGTCGCCGACAGCACGGCCTGCTGCGTCCAGGACGAAGTGGCCAAGGCGCAGGGGCAATCCGGCTGCGGCTGTGCCGACAAGAGCGCCGCCGAGTTGTCAGCATGAGCGGATTGGCCCGCCTGAAGACGGTTTCGGCGCTGGGCATCATCGAGATCTTCGCCTGGGGCAGCAGCTTTTACCTGATCGCGGTGCTGGCGCAGCCAATTGCCGCCGAAACCGGCTGGTCCGGTGCGGCGGTGTCGGCCGGAGTGTCGGTGGGGCTGTTGGTGTCGGGGCTGGCCGCAACCCTGACCGGGCGGCTGATCGAGGCGCGCGGCGGCCGCCCGGTGCTTGCCGGCGGCATGTGCCTGCTGGCGCTGGGGCTGGTCCTGCTGGGCCTGGCGCGGTCCCTCCCCGCCTATTACGCCGCCTGGGTGGTGTTGGGCCTGGGCATGGCGGGGGGCTTGTATGACGCCGCCTTTTCCGCGCTGGGGCGCATTTTCGGGCGTGATGCGCGCGCGGCCATCACCCAGCTGACACTGTGGGGCGGCTTTGCCAGCACGGTCTGCTGGCCGCTATCGGCCTGGCTGGTCGAGGTCGTCGGCTGGCGCAATGCCTGTTTCAGCTATGCCGCGCTGCATATGGTCGTGACCCTGCCGCTGGCCCTGTTCGGGCTGCCCCGCGCGGCGCGGCCGGCACCGGGAACCAAGGTGCATAGCCCGCTGCCACCGGCGGTGCCGGTGCTGGACCCGCGGTTTCTGTGCCTGGCCGGAGCCGGCATCCTGATGTCGACGCTGGCAACGATCTGGTCGGTGCATTTTGTCACCCTGCTGACCGCCACCGGCTATGGCATCGCCGCCGCCATCGGCATCGGCACGCTGATCGGCCCGTCGCAGGTGGGCGCGCGGGTTCTGGAAATGCTGGGACGCGGTCGGCATCATCCGATCTGGACCATGCTGGTGGCCACGACCGCGATCCTGATCGGCTTTGGCGGATTGCAATTCGGCCTTCCGGCGGCGGCGGTGATGATCGCCTATGGCGCCGGGAACGGCTTGTGGTCGATTGCGCGCGGGGCACTGCCGCTGTCGGTTTTCGGGTCCGATGGCTATGCCCGCACCATGGGCCGCCTAGCGACGCCAATGTTGCTGGCCTCGGCCGGCGCGCCCTCGGTCGGCGCCTGGCTGATCGACCGGCTGGGCGCCGCCGATACCCTGCGGATCCTGGCCGTGGCTTCACTGGTGCCGCTGGTGTTGGCCATCACGCTGTTCCGGATGTCGGCCCGGTCCCGCGCGCTGCCGCAGGTCTAGTTAGGTCGAGGCAGCCATCCCGTTTTCCGGGGGCGATGGCAGCGCCTGGCCCGGCATTTTGCAGGCCTTGCGCAGCCCGCCCGACCGGTGAATCCCGGCATACGCAGGAAACAATTCCACTTCGGCATTGACACGAGATTCCGGGTTCGGCGCGTTTCAGGCCGCTGCCGCCCGATTTCCGCTTGACCCGCCGCCAAACTGGACGCGACCGATCAAGTGGGTAATACAGCATCAGAGCAGTGAGGAAGGACCAGGCATGCCGATCGCTCGGGTGCGCAACAAGATCTTGCATTTTATCCACATTCCCAAGACCGGCGGCTCCTATGTGACCAGCTATCTCCGCGCGATCGGGCAAGTCGCGCTGCACAGCCGGACTCCGGTTTCCTGTGCCAACACGACGCCGCAGCATATGGACATCGCCACATCGAAAACCCTGCTGCCGCTGGGATTCGTCGACCACCGCTTTGCGGTGATCCGCGATCCGCTGGACCGGATTCTGAGCGAATTCCGCTATCGCTTCACCCGTGCGGCGCAACCGGAGCAAAGTGCAAACGGCCATAAACCCGAAAATGCGGTTCTGCTGGAACTGGATTGGGGGCAAACCTTTTTCGGCACTTTCGAGGAATGGGTCGACCTGGTTTTCGAAATGTATCAGGCCGACCCGACCGTCTGCGACAATCACATCAGACCGCAATCCGATTTTGTCGATGCGGAAACCAAGCTGTTCCGCTTTGAAAACGGTATCGATACGGTGCTCGACTGGATCGACAGCACCACGGGAACGCTGCGCCGGCCGTTTTGCATCGACCAGAACGAAAGCCAGCGGCTGCAGGTCAATATACCGAACCATACGCGGGATAAAATTATCGACTTCTACCGAAGAGATTATCGGATGATCAATCGGCTTGTCGAAGCAAACCCCGCCGTTGCCGCGCTGGGTGAGCAAAGGGTGGACGGATAAAAAAACCGGTCAGAAAGTCTGCCGGAGGTCCAAATACTTGAGAACTGAATTACTTTAAAAAATTATGCGTTCGCCGCCTTTAAAACTTTCTGCGGCTTTGTCTCGGAGCAGTTCTGCGGTTTTCGGCCCTTTTTCAGTTTGAACCAAAAGGTCGATCCGCGTCCCAGCACGCTTTCAAAACCGATTTGCCCGCCATGCATCTCGATCAGTTGTTTCGAAATGCTTAGGCCCAAACCACTGCTTTTGGTCGAGCCGCTTTCTCCGGGGCTGACCTGATGAAAGCGCGTGAAGATATTGGGGAATTCACTTTCGGGGATGCCCCTGCCGTGGTCCTGCACCTCGACCTTGATCCAGTCGCCGGTTTCCTCGGCCCGCACCCGGATCTTGTCACCCTTGCTGGTGAACTTGGCGGCGTTTGATAGCAGGTTGGTCAAGACCTGGGTGATGCGCCCTTGGTCGACCACCGCGAAGAGTTCGCGATCTTTCCGGTCAAATTCATACGCGACATCGAGGCGGCTGGCATAGGCTTGGCAATCCTCCACCGCGCTTTCGACCAGGGTGTTCAGATCCATCGCTTCCTTGTTCAGGTGGACCTTGCCCGCAAGAATGCTTTGGGCGTCCAGAATGTCATTGACCAGGGCCAGAAGACGCTCGCAATTGCGCTGGGCAATCTCGACGATCTTGAAGGCCTTTTCGTCCAAAGCATCGCGATAGGCCGCGCGAAGCAATTGAATTCCCCCAAGAATTGACGTCAATGGCGTGCGCAATTCATGGCTGACCGCGCTCATGAACTTGTCTTTCGCCTCCGACGCGGACTCGGCCTGCCGGGCCAGCATTTCCATATTCTTGGCGTTGGCGCGGCTTTCCTGCAGTTCCAGCCCCAGGAACGCAGTAAAGATTACCACCAACAGAAAGATCAGGAGCAGCAGATAGGCGATCTCGTGCGAGAGCGAGACCACGACCGTGCGGAAATCTGCCATCAGGCGCGCCTTAGACTGCGCCAGTTCAAGCGAGAAATCCCTCAGTTCCAGGTCATGCGCATTCAATTGGCCGATGACCGCGCGCGCCGCCTGGCTGCGCTCGGCCAGCGAGGCCTCGCTCGGTGGAAAGGCCAGGATTTCGGATTCCAGCTGTTCGAAGGTGGTTTTGAGCGCATGGATCGGTGCGTTGTCGACATTCAGTTCATCGGTCAATACCGACATTCGCCCGGACATGATAACGTCGATACGGCTCCAGGCGATATTGAAACGCAGTTCAACATCTGCAGGAGAAACTTCCCCGAAAGCATAGTTGTTAATGCTTTCCTTTAGTCGCAAGAATTCGAACTGCAGCTGAGACGTAATCCAAAGCGGATCGCTCTGCTCGGCCACGTTGACCGTTTTGACATGCTTGTTCAACGTCAGCAGAACTCCGGCGCAAAGCAAGGTTGCGCCGAAGAACGGAATGAGCAAGGCAGCCCGAATCTTGCGAGTGGGTATTCTCATTGAGTGGTGATGCTTTTCAGCTGCCAGACCAGCCGCCCGTTATAAAGGTCATCGCTCAATTCCGCATGGTCATCCATCGGGTAGATCACCCAGATCGGTCCCTTGTCGCGAATTGGCATTTTCTCACCATCTTTCAGAACGGCGAGGATTACGTCGTAATTAAACGCATCGGCGGCCGGAACCGTCACCGAGAAATCGTTCAGCGCCTGCATTTTCAATTCGGCATCGGGCCCGATGCCGTTTTGTTCCAGCACCATTTTCAGGCTCGGGCCGGAAAATGTGGACCGCGCGTCGATATAGTCGTTTTTTGTCTTGACCGTGGTTTGCGGCAGTTCGGTCAGCTGTTCGAAAGAATAGGTTTTCTGACCGTCGTCCGTTGCAACCGTGAGGATATCTTGCGCCTGCGCCGGCAGGGCGATGATGAACAACGCAAGTAAGGAATAACATACTTTTCTGGTCTTGCTCATGACATGTTTCATGATCTTCTCCTGATGCAGTGGACGGCCATCATTGCAACCTAGTGTGGCAGAATTCTGACCCATATAGAAGATATCGTGGCCAAATCGGCCTATTGAAACAAGATCATGAAGGAAGCGACGCGCCGGAGTGTGGACGAATCATTGCGCTGTTCACCGCCCTCGGCAACCCACTGAAGGAGCCGGTGAAATTCGGTTCGGCCCAGCTTTTGCCGCAACCTACGCTACGATTCGAACGGTTCTGTTGCGGCGGGTGACGCTTTCATGGCCGATTCGGATGTTGCAAAATTGCCACACTTGATGCCTGCGGCATGTGCATCCGGCGGTGCGCAAAGCACCCGAATGGTGGCCCGGGGCACCGCCCCGGACCGCCCCGCGACCCACTTTGCACAACTTTTCCGCGAAAAGCTTGCTTGTCGTATCTAGGTCAATGTCGCCTTGACCCCGCCCAGTCCGGACATCTGCACCTCGATCTGGCCGGTGCCATTGTGATACCAGATCGGGCTGTGCGTGCCGCAGAGCACGACCTGCCCGGCCGCCAGTGTCAGGCCGCGCTGGGACAGGTGGTTGACCAGCCAGGTCACCGCCTCGACCGGGTGCTGCGGCGCTGCGCCGGTTGCGTCGTGCTGTATCTCACCGTCCAGCGACAGTGTCATCCGGAGCGCGGCAAGGTCCAGCTGATCGGGCGCCACACCCGGCCCGCCGATCAAGGCGCCCACATTCGAGATGTTCTGCGCCACCGCATCGGGAAGGTGCATGTTGGGCATATCCGCATCGCGCATGTCCAGCAGTTCCATGGCGGGCACAAACCGCGCAATCGCCCGCTTCACGGTGTCCGCGTCACGGGGCGCATCCTGCGGCGCCAGGGTCGTGCCGATGATCGCGGCGATTTCGGGTTCGATGGCGAATTGGCGATAATCCGAAGCGGTCAGTTCGGCGGGGACGTCATGCCTTTGCCCTTCAAAGATACGCCCGCTGACCGGCTCGCTCATGCCGAACCGCGCCAGCAACGCCGCGGAATTGACCGCGATTTTCCAGCCTGCGACCGGGCCAAAGGCCGGATCCGTGACCAACTGTTCAGCGACGGCATCCTGCAACTGATAGGCGGCGCTCAGATCACGCGGCGGCGTGGTTGCATGCGCCGCGAAGGGCGCCGCGCTGCGCAAATCCTGCAGAATGAGTTCTCGGGTTGTCGTGTCGGTCATGCCAGTGCCTTTCTAAAGCTCTTCATCCATCCCAATCCCGCCGCCGTGTCTGCGGCGGGCCGGTATTCTGCCGATACGGCACCGGCATATCCGGTGTCGCGCAGCGCCTGCAGCGCGGCGGTAAAGTCGATCCCGCCGCTGCCGGGTTCATTGCGCCCCGGCGCGTCTGCAAATTGCACGTGCCCGATCCAGGGGGCCGCCCGGGCAATGGCGGTGCTCAGATCCGGTTCGGTAAGCGCCATATGATAGAAATCAAACTGCAGGAACAGGTTGGGATGATCCGCCTCGGCCAGAACCCCGGTCGCGGCCTCGAGGCCGGTCAAGAAAAAGCCGGGCACATCCATCGGGTTGACCGGCTCGACCATCACCTGCACGCCGATATCTGACATCACATCCGCCGTATGGCGCAGGTTGTCGATCAATGTTCGGCGGCAGGCCGCCGGGTCCGCCCCTGCGGTGGGACGGCCCGACAATACATTGACCTTGCGCACCGACAGGGCAGCCGCCTGCCCGGCACAAAGCTGGACGGCGGCGCGGTAATCTTCCTGCCGATCCGGCAAACAGGCCAGACCGACCTCGTCGCCGACCCCGCGTGGGACGTTGATCAGCACAACGGGCAACCCGGTGTCATCGATGGCGGTTCGCAGCGGATCGATATCATCCACCTCGGGAAACTGGATCTCGACCCCGTCAAAGCCTGCGTCGCGCGCAGCGGCAAGCCGATCCGCCAGCGGCAGCCCTGTAAAGAGCATCGAGATGTTAGAGATCAATTGCATGGCTGTGTTCCGTGAATTCAACATTGACAGGAAAGGAGATTCGCACTTTTCCTTCAACTATGAATATTATCAAATCCAACCTTCTCGGAAGGGAGTATCATGTCCGCTCCATCTGATCCGAAGCAACCGAACGCCAAGGCCGGCTCCGAAAACCTGCGCTCGCGCATCACCACCGATGGCATCGACCGCACGCCGCACCGCGCCTTCATGCGCGCCATGGGGCTGGATGACGCGGCAATCGCCAAGCCGATGATCGGGGTGGTCAGCCAGAAAGGCGAGGTCACGCCCTGCAACATGACGCATTACGACCAGGTCGAATATGCCAAGGAAGGCGTGTCGATGGCCGGCGGAACCCCGCGCGAGTTTACCACGATTTCGGTCTCGGACGGCGTGGGCATGAACCACGAGGGCATGAAATTCAGCCTGGTCAGCCGCGAGATTATCGCCGACAGCATCGAGGCGGTGATTCACGGCCATGCCTATGACGGCCTGATCGGCTATGGCGGCTGCGACAAGACCCTGCCGGGTGTGATCATGGGCATGGTCCGCTGCAACGTGCCCTCGGTCTTTGTCTATGGCGGCTCGGCCCTGCCGGGGCGGTTCAAGGGCCAGGATGTTTCGGTCTTGAACACTTACGAGGCGGTTGGCGCCGTGCAGGCGGGCACCATGACCGAGGATGAGCTGGCGCAGCTGGAAGAGGCCTGCAAGCCCACCATTGGCGCCTGCGCCGGGCAGTTCACCGCCAATACCATGGCGATGGTTTCCGAGGCGCTGGGCCTCACCGTGCCCAATTCCGCGATGATCCCGGGTGTCTATTCCAGCCGCCGCGGCGTCGGTCAGCGGGCCGGCGCGCTGGTCATGGATATCCTGGAACGCGGCGGCCCGCTGCCGCGCGAGATCGTCACCCGCAAGGCGCTGGAAAACGCCTGCGCGATTGTCGCCGCCACCGGCGGGTCGACCAACACCGCGCTGCATATCCCTGCCATCGCCCATGAGGCCGGGATCAGCTTTACCGCTGATGACGTGGCCGAGGTACTGCAGCGCACGCCCTTTATCGGCAACCTGCGCCCCGGCGGCAAATACCATGCCAAGGACGTCTACGAGATCGGCGGCGCCCATGTGGTGATCAAGGAACTGATCAAACATGGCTTTATGCATGGCGACACGCTGACCGTCACCGGCCGGACCCTGGCCGAAGAGGTCGCCGACGCCCCGGAGCCGGATGGCGAGGTGATCCGCACCGTGACCGAGGCGATCATGCCTTCGGGCGGGGTCGTGGTGCTAAAGGGCAACCTGTGTCCCGATGGCGCGCTGCTGAAGGTCGCCGGGCTGAAATCGCTGGTCTTCACCGGCACCGCACGGGTGTTCGAATCCGAGGATGAGGCGGTCGAGTCGGTCCATGCGCGCGACTACGAGGCCGGCCAGGTTCTGATCGTACGCAACGAAGGTCCGGTTGGCGGGCCGGGTATGCGCGAAATGCTGGGTCTCACCGCGCTGATCTATGGTCAGGGCATGGGCGAAAAGGTCGCCCTGCTGACCGATGGCCGGTTTTCCGGCGCGACCCGCGGCATGTGCATCGGCCATGCCGCGCCCGAGGCCGCCATCGGCGGCCCTCTGGGTCTGGTGCGCAATGGCGATACCATCACCATCGACGGCAAGGCCGCAACCATCACGCTGGATGTCTCCGAAGAGGAATTGGCACAACGCAAGGCCGACTGGACGGCCCCGCCGACGCTGCACCGGGGCGGTCTGCTGTCGAAATACGCGGCCACCGTCGGCCAGGCCAATGCTGGCGCGGTGACCCATGCCGGTAACGCGCAATGGCCGGATCAGAGTCGCGGCAAGATCAAGGGAGCACGGTCATGAGTGGGAAAACCGAACTGGGCTACATCGGCACCGGCCTGATGGGCGCGCCGATGGCAACCCGGCTGATCGACGCCGGCAATCCGGTCACCGTCTGGAACCGCACCGCCGAAAAGGCCGAACCACTGGTACAGCGCGGCGCGACACTAGGAGCGAGCGCTGCCGATGTCGCGGCGAAATCGGACATCGTGTTCATGTGCCTCACCGACACCGCCGCCGTGCGCGAGGCGGTCTTTGGCGAAACCGGGATCGCCAAGGGCGCGCGCAAGGGCTCGGTCCTGGTCGATTTTTCCTCGATCCAGCCCGAGGCGACGCGCGACATGGCCGCCCGGCTGAAGGACGAGGCCGGCATGGAGTGGATCGACGCACCGGTGTCGGGCGGCGTTCCGGGTGCCGAGATGGGCACGCTGGCGATCATGGCGGGCGGGGACGCGGCCAGTTTCGACCGTGTGACACCTTTCGTGCTGCAGATGGCGGCCCGCTTCACCCTGATGGGGCCGATCGGCGCCGGTCAGACCACCAAGCTGTGCAACCAGGTGATTGTCGGTTGCACCATGGCGGTGCTGGCCGAGGCGGCGCGGCTGGCCACCAATGCCGGTGTCGATGCCCAACGTCTGCCCGAGGCGCTGGCCGGCGGCTTTGCCGACAGCAAGCCGCTTCAGCTGTTCGTGCCGCGCATGGTCAACGCCCAGCACGAGCCGCCGCTGGGCCATGTCTATACCATGCTGAAGGATCTGGATTCGGTCTGCGACCTGGCCCGGTCCTGCACCTCGCCGGTGCCCTTTACCGCCATGGCCGCGGAACAATTCAGGCTGCTGACCGTGCGCGGCGGCGCCACCGCCGACGCGCTGGAGATCTTCAAACTCAGCGCGCCGACAGACTTGTAAAACCACAACAATAACAACGCCAACCAACAAGGAGTACCCAAGATGAAGCACTGGAAAACCCTGACCCTCTCCACCGCGATCAGCGTGCTGGGCCTTCCCGCCCTGGCCCAAGAGGTCACCACTCTGCGGCTGGGAAACTGGCTGCCGCCGCATCACCTGATCGTCAGCAAGATCCTCAAGCCCTGGGCCGCTGCGATCGAGGATGAAACCGGTGGATCGCTGCAATTCGAGATCATGACCTCGGCGCTCGGGCCGCCGCCGGCACAGTTCGACCTGCTGCTCGACCAATCCTTCGATGTCGGCTATGGCGTCAGCGGCCACAATCCCGGCCGCTTCTCGATGACCCAGGTGATCGACCTGCCCTTCATGTCACCCGATCCCTGGGCCGGTTCTGCCGCGTCATGGCTGACCTATCAGAAATTCGGCGCCGAATATGGTGAACACGAAGGCGCACATGTGGTTGGCCTGTTCACCCATTCCAACCCCAATATCAACATGGCCGGCGGGCGCGTCGAAACACTGGCCGATCTCGAAGGCAAGACCATCCGCGTCGGTGGCAACGTCACCGGGCGCATGATGGCCGAACTGGGCGCATCGCCGGTGCAGCTGCCGCCGACCGAGGCGCAGACCGCGATGTCGCGCGGCGTCGCCGATGGCATCACCTTCCCCTCGGAATCCATCGCCTTCTTCGGCATCACGCCAGCCATCACCTCGGTGACCCGGATTCCGGGCGGCCTGTACACCGACACCTTCTGGGTTGCCTTCAACGAGGATAGCTGGAATTCGCTGACGGATGACCAGCGCGCCGCGGTGGAAAAACATTCGGGCATGGCCATCGCCATGCTGGCCGGCTTTGCCTGGACCAGCGACGATATCACCGGTGAACAAGCCCTGCGCGACAACGGCGCGGAATTCCTCACCCTGTCGGACGAGGATCTGGCCACCATCCGCGACCGCCTGAAGCCGCTGGAAACCGAATGGATCGAACAGGCCAATGCCAAGGGCTTCGACGGTGAAGAGATCCTGAGCTATGCCCGCGAGATGGTGCAGAACTACCTGACCGACAAGTCCGGGTTCACCCAGAAATGACAGGCAAGGACACCGGAAAGCCGGGCGCAGACCCGGCCCCGGACCATCCTCGCAAACCTGCCCTGATCTCGGCGTTCGACAGCCTGTGCCTTGGTTTGGCCTGGCTGTCGGGCCTGATCGCGGCCTGCGTCATGACGGTGACCTTTGTCGGCGTCGTCATGCGCTACGTGTTCCGCAACCCCTTGATGGGCGGGTTCGAGATGATCGAAATCGGCATGGGCCTGATCGTGTTCACGGCGCTGCCCTGGATGGTCCGCAACCGCGGCAATATCCGGGTCACGATCCTGTCTGACCGCTTCCCGCCAGGACTGGGCCGGGTGGCAGATTTCATCGGCCAGATCCTGGGCGCGGCGCTGATGGCCTTTGTCGCCTGGCGGGTCTGGCTGCAGGGCGATCGGTTGCTGACCTACAACGAGGTTACAATGGAATTACGGGTTCCCAAGGGACTCATCGCCCAGGGCATGTCGGTGATGCTGATCATCACCGCCCTGGCATTCGTGATTTGCGCGTTCGAAGTCTCGCGCCGCCGCCGGCCGGGCGCGGGCGCAGAAACGGGTGCGCTGTAATGGGGGTCTGGGAAACCGCGGCACTCAGCTTTGCCATCATCTTCGCGCTGATGATCGTCGGGATACCGATCGCGCTGGCCATGCTCCTGGTCGGTCTGATCGGCATCGCGCTGACGATCTCGGAAGGCGCGGCCATGGGCATGATCGGTCAGCTTCCGATCAACACCACCATGTCCTACGAACTTTCGGTGCTGCCGATGTTCATCCTGATGGGCGTGTTTGTGACCCGTGCGCGCATGTCGGAAGACCTGTACCGCCTCAGCCACGGCTTTATCGGCCATATGCGCGGCGGCCTGGCGGCGGCGACGATCCTGGCCTGCGGCGGCTTTTCCGCGCTCAGCGGGTCGTCGATCGCCACCGCCGCGACCATGGCCAAGGTCGCCATTCCCGAAATGCGGCGCTATGGCTATGCCGATGGCTTCGCGGCGGCCACGGTGGCGGCCGGCGGCACCCTGGGCATCCTGATCCCGCCCTCGGTGATCCTGGTGCTTTACGGCATCACCACCGGCACCGATATCGGCGCGCTGTTCATCGCCGGGATCCTGCCCGGACTTCTGGCCATCGTGCTTTATATCATCGCCATCCGCATCACCTCGCAGATCGACCCGACCTGTGCCCCGGCGGCGCCGCGGGCCGATTGGGCCGAGCGGCTGGGCAACCTGCGCAGCGTCGGCCCGATCCTGATGCTGTTCGTCGCGATCATCGGCGGGCTGTACCTGGGGGTGATCACCCCGACCGAGGCCGGCGGCGTCGGGGCGACCGGCGCGCTGATCTTCGCGATCTGGCGCCGCACGATGAGCCCACGCAGCTTTATCGAGTCGCTGATCGAAACCGTCACCACCACCGCCAGCCTGTTCCTGGTGCTGATCGGCGCGCTGGTGTTTTCGAATTACATGAACCTGCTGGGCCTGCCGGTGGCGCTGTCGACGCTGATCCAGGATCTCGGGCTTGGCCCCACGGCGGTGATCTTCGTGGTGCTGATGATCTACCTGGTGCTGGGCATGTTCATGGAAAGCCTGTCGATGATCCTGCTGACGATCCCGATTTTCTTTCCCATCGTGTCCGATCTGGGGTTCGACCCGGTCTGGTTCGGCATTTTCGCGGTGATGGTGACCGAACTGTCGATGATCACCCCGCCGGTGGGTCTGAACCTGTTCGTGATCACCTCGACCAACTCGGATCTGCCGGCCGGTGCGGTCTATCGCGGGGTGATCCCCTTCGTGATCGCCGACATCCTGCGCATCGCCATCATAATCGCCATCCCGGCGATCGTGACCGTGCTGCCCACCCTGGCGCAATAGGTCTGCCGATGCGAGAACCGGCCTATCCCTCGATGCCGCTGGACGATCAGAGCCCGCCCGATTTCGACAAGCTGGACCACGGCATTCTCAGCGATTTTGTCGGGCTGTATCTGCGCGTCGCTTACGAGGCGGCCTATGGCGACTTCAAGAAACGGCTGGGCGACGAGGCGCTGAAGCCCGGCTATTTCACCATCCTCACGCTGATCGTCTATAATCCGCGCATCACCCAGACCCAGATCGGGATGGCCTCGGCGCGGGACAAGACCAATGTGACGTCAAGCCTGCGGTGGATGGAGGATCACGGCCTGATCCGCCGCCACCTGTCCAGCCGCGACCGGCGCACGCATATGTGTGTCGCCACCCAGGCCGGGATCGAAATGCAGGCGCGGATGGAGGAAAAGACCAAGGCGCATCTGGCGGCGCTGAACGGCGCCATCGGGCCCGAGCGGCTGGCCGAGTTCGTCCAGACGCTCAAGGACCTGATCCGGAAACTGTCTGACGACTAACCGACCACTGGCCCGGATGTCACAGATCCCCAAGCCGCAGTACGGGGCATGTCGGGATTCCGCCTGCCTCTGCCGGTTTGAATGGGGAGGATATGGTGGGTGATGAGAGACTCGAACTCCCGACATCTTCGGTGTAAACGAAGCGCTCTACCAACTGAGCTAATCACCCGCGCCGCGCGGGTTTAGCCAAGCTTGGCGGCGCTTGCAAGAGCCGCGTGGCATCAGGGCAGATCCAGTTCCTCGACCCCCTGCAGCGACAGCCGCTGATAGACCCCCGGCGCGACGCGATAGACGATCCCCTGCCCGCCTTCCAGCGCGGCAAAGGCGCTGACCGGCAGACCCAGCGCCAGGCAGCGGATCAGCCGGCTGGTCACGCCGTGGGTGACGATCACCGCGGGGCCGGCAAGCGTGGCAAGGAAGGGCCGCAGCCGGTCGGCGACCGCCTGCGGTGTCTCGCCGCCCGGGGCATGACCGTAATAGGCCAGCGGCGGGCTGTCGGGGCTGAAATATTCCGGTGCCTCGGCGGCGATCTCGTCGCGCGTGCGCCCCGACCAATCGCCCATGCCGATTTCGCGCAACCGCTCATCGGGTGTGACCGGGCCGTCACCGCTGGCCAGCCGCGCGGTTTCCCGCGCCCGGCCCTGCGGCGAGCAGTACCAGTTGTGGGAGGTGACCCCGACGCGGCGCAGCACCCTGCCCTGATCGCGCGCGTGCTGGCGGCCCGCATCGGTCAGCGGGCTGTCCAGCGCACCCTGCATCCGTCCCTGGCGATTCCATTCCGTCTCGCCATGACGAAGGATCAGGAGTTCGGGGAAATCCGGCATGGGCGGGTCCTGTGACAGCGGCAGATGCCGGCCGCTCTTAGGGCAAGCGGGCGCCGTCGCGCAAGGGCCGTGCCGCCGCATATGTCTGACCGGCGCGGGCAAATTCCCGCCACGTCGCCGCGTTGCCCTATCCTTGCCATGATTGGCGCGCAGAACCGGGCCCGAAGGCAAAAGACCGAGCGAGACATGGAAGACGCGACACTTACGACCCAGGCCGCCCTGCTCTATCCCGCCACGCCGGACCTGACGTTTGATGAGCTGCTGACCGAGATCAACACCTTTTTGACCCGGCGGGGCGAACAGGCGCTGGAACGCAGCGAGATGTCCTCGCAGCATTTCGTGCTGTTCAGCAATCCGCGGTTGCATGTCAGCATCGCGCTGCATGCGACACCGCTGGGTGCGCGCGGGCTGGACCAGGCGCTTGCCGCGGCGGTGACGCGCGCCAAGGGCGAGGATTTCGACCGTCTTGCCGCAGACAGCCCGGCGCATCTGCGCATCGCCGTGGGCGACGGCCCGCATCCGATGCCGATCGAGCGGCCCGATGCGGTGCAGGTCCGCACCAAGCTGCGGCTGCTGCAGGAGGTGCTGCGCCTGGTGACG
>NZ_PGTB01000410.1 GCF_002786325.1 Pseudooceanicola lipolyticus
AGCGCCAGCGCGCCGCCATCGCCCGCGCCCTGGCGCATCGGCCGGCCTTCGTGATTGCCGACGAACCCACCGCTGCGCTGGATCCCGAAACCGCCGACGCGGTGCTGGCGTTGCTGCTGGAAACCGCAAGGGCCGAGGGTGCGGGGCTGATCCTGTCCTCGCACGACATCCCGCGCATGGAGCGCTTTGGCATTGCCCGCCGCGCGCTGGTGCCGGGCCGCCACGGCGCCGGCGAGGCGGTCAGCCGGCTGCAGACGGTGGTGCCATGCTGATCGTACAGCTGGCCTGGCGCGACCTGCTGCGCGACCGCTTCTTCCTGCTGTGTAATGTCGCGGTGATGGTCGGCATCCTGGTGCCGCTGCTGGTGCTGTTCGGGGTCAAGAACGGCGTCTACCAGGCGCTGATCGGCGAGATGCTGGCCAACCCGGCCAACCTGCAGATCGACACCGCGGGCAATGCCACCCTGTCCGAGGCCGAGATCGCACCGCTGCGCGACTGGCCCGAGATCGCCTTCATGACGCCGAAGATCCGCGCGCAGTTCGACTATATCAATGTCCGCGCCACCGAGGGGCGGCGGATGCGCGCGGCGCTGCTGATCCCCACCGGCGCGGGCGACCCGACGCTGCCGTCAGGCGCGGAACTGGCCGAGGGCGCGGTTGCGATCAGCGCCCAGCT
>NZ_PGTB01000053.1 GCF_002786325.1 Pseudooceanicola lipolyticus
GGCTTGGGCGCCGGCCTCGCGCGGCGGCGGGACGGACTGAAAGGTGCCGTCCAGCGGGATCAGCACGGGGTAATCGGCATCCTCCAGGCCCACCGGCGCGGCGTCGCCCAGGTCGGGCAGGTTGGTGCACCCCGCCAGCAGCAGCGCGGCGGCCGGGACCAGGTGGCGAAATCGGGATCGGTGCAAAACCATGCCAAGCCCTGCGAAAGTGTTGCCCCGCCTTTTGCCCGCTTGCGGCGGGTGGCGCAAGCGGGGCTTCTATCTGAACGAATGTTCAGATAATCTCCGCGCATGGCGCGTACCACCGGATCGCATTCGGATATCACCGGCCCCCGCATCCGCGCGGCGGCGCTGCGGCTGTTTGCCCGGCACGGCTTTGCCGCGGTATCGATGCGCCAGATCGCGGCTGAGGTGGGGGTGCAGGCGGGGGCGCTGTACAATTACATCCCGGACAAGCAGAGCCTGCTGTTCAGCCTGATGCAGTCGCATATGGAGGAATTGCTGGCGGCGCGCGCGGCACAGGACGTGCCCGGAGACGCGCTCGCCCGGCTGGAAGCCTTCGTCCGGTTCCACATCCGCTTCCATCTGGAGCGGCGCGACGCGGTGTTCATCGCCTATATGGAACTGCGCAACCTGTCGTCGGAGAATTTCGCCGCGGTAGAAGCATTGCGGCGCACCTATGAGACCACGCTGGAACAGGTGCTGCAGGACGGGGTGACGGAGGGGGTGTTTGCGATTCCCGACATCCGGATCGCCGCGCGCGCGGTGATCGCCATGCTGAATGGCATCAACACCTGGTATCGCGTCGGCGGGCCGATGCCGCTGGACGCGGTGGAGGCGGTGTATTGGGATATGGTGCGCAAGGCGGTCGGCGGGTGAGCGTCTTGCGTGGCGGCGCCGCTTGGTCCCGGGCGGAGTGGCGTAAGGGGCGCGCGCGGCTCTGACCGCCGGACCACCCTGCGAAAGACGAAAGCGGCCGCAGTAAACCTGCGACCGCTCGCATCGCTCAGCCTTTTCCGCTTAATGCGCCGGGCGGATGAAGGTGCCATTGCGCAGGTCCTGCATCGCCTGCATCAGCTCGGCCTGGGTGTTCATCACGATCGGGCCGTGCCAGGCCACCGGCTCCTGGATCGGGGCACCCGAGATCAGGAGGAAGCGTACACCCTCGGGGCCGGCCTGCACCGTCACCTCGTCGCCGGTGCCGAACCGCACCAGCGTGCGGTTGCCCGACAGGTCGCGGATGTTCACCTCTTCGCCCGCCACTTCCTTTTCCAGCAGCACGCCCGACGGCGCAGAGGCATCGGCAAAGGCGGCGCTGCCTTCGAAGATATAGGCAAAGGCGCGGCGGTAGGTGTCGATCTTGAAGGTCTTCTTCACCCCGGCAGGCACGAAGACGTCCAGGTATTGCGGATCGGCGGCGATGCCGTCGACCGGGCCGGTCTTGCCCCAGAACTCGCCAACGATCACCTTCACGCGGGTGCCGTCATCGTCGATCACCTCGGGAATCTCGCTGCCCTTGACGTCCTGATAGCGCGGCGCGGTCATTTTCAGCGACGAGGGCAGGTTGCCCCACAGCTGGAAGCCATGCATCTGCCCGGCGGCGTTCCCGGCGGGCATTTCCTGGTGCATGATGCCGGAACCGGCGGTCATCCATTGCACGTCGCCGGCGCCCAGCGTGCCGGTATTGCCCAGCGAGTCGCCGTGCTCCACCGTGCCGGACAGCACATAGGTGATGGTTTCGATGCCCCGATGCGGATGCCAGGGGAAGCCGCGCAGGTAATCTTCGGGCCGTTCGTTGCGGAAATCGTCAAACAGCAGGAACGGGTCGAGTTCGGACGGGTCCTGGAAGCCGAATGCGCGGTGCAGTTTGACCCCGGCGCCTTCCATGGTGGGAAGCGCCTTGCGGGTTTCGAGAGTCGGTCTGAGGGACATGGCCAGTCTCCTGAAAGACGTTGCGTTGGGCCATAGATAAAGGGTGCACCAGGTCGATCAATACGCAGCCGCACACCGGGGCTGTGCGGCGCTGCGCAACGGATCGGCGGCGGTCAAGCCTCGGACGGGGCGGTGCAGAACCACGAGCCCTCGACACAGACCTTTTCGGGGCTGCCGCAGTGAAAGCGGTAATAGGTCAGTTCGGGCCGGCGGGTGCGCATGATATTGGGCTGGCCGTCCAGTTCGCCCGCCAGGGTGGCGCGATAGCCGTCCGAGACCTTGGGCACCCAGACCGTCTGGCCCGGCGAGACCAGCATGTTCTTGGCCGGGCCGACGCCGCCCAGGGCCTTGGCGCGGATCATCACCGGCAGCGCCTCGGGATGGCGGCTGAGAAAATCGGCATCCAGCCGGATCCGGTCGATCCAGCGGACCTCGCGATAGGCGCCGGTGATCGTGCGCACCTGGTCGCGGACGCGCAGCGCCTCGATCGGCAGATCGCCGAAGCTGGTCGTCACGCGGCACTTGCTTTCAAATCCCGGCAGTTTCCAGGCGATGACGCGGCGCGCCGGCGGCTCCGGCTTGGGCGGCGCCGCGGCCACATCGCCGGTCTGGGCCATCACCGCTGCCAGCAGCGCGTGATCGGCCACATCGGGATTGTCGGGATCCAGGTCGTCGGCGGTAAAATCCGGATCGTCGTCGAGGATGTCATTTTCCATCAGAACCGGCGCGGCTTCGGGGCCGCGGACCGGGCTCAGGCCCTTGAGAAAAGGTATGTCTTGCCAGTAGCGCATGAGCGCAAATTAGATAACACGCTGAAAAACGCCAGAAATATGACGGTTTTGCCCGGATCTGCGGGTGAATTTGCTGCAGTGCGGAAACGATTTTGGGGAAAACAACGGCACTGGTCTGAAATCGGAAACCGGGTCAGATTCGGCATCCGCTTGGGGGCTGTTCCCGGCCGCCGTTTCCGGCTAGACGCGGGCTGCAAGACAGGAGTGTGCAGGATGGATGACGAGGTGCTTGCCGTGGCCCGGGCATCGGCGCCGCGGCGCTGGATCGGGATCGCGATGGTTGTGGCGGTGGCGGCTGTCACGCTCTATGTCGCCTTTTCGACGCCGCCCGCCGATCTTTCGTTTCAGGTTCTGCTGGTGCTGATCGGGCTGGGGGCGCTGTGGATGGCCGAGGTGATGCGGCGGTCCACCGAACTGACCATCGAACTGACCCGCAGCGAGTTGCGCGACAGTTCCGGCACCTGCATCGCCCGCATCGAAGATATCACAGCGGTCGAACGCGGCTTGCTGGCCTTCAAACCCTCAAACGGGTTCATGCTGAAAACGCGCACGCCCGGTCCGCGCGTGTGGCGGCCGGGCATCTGGTGGCGGATCGGCCGCCGCGTCGGCATTGGCGGAGTCATGCCCGGGCACCAGACCAAGGCGATGGCCGAAATCCTGGCGGCGCTGCAGGCCGAACGCGGCTGAGGCGTCAGGCGCTGCCGCCCCCTTCGCCATTGTCCCACGGCACCTGCGATACAAACCGCGGGCGGGTGAAGACGAAGTTGCTGAGGTTGATGTCATCCATGCCGATGTTGAACAGCGGCACGAAGACATTGTTGGTTTCCACCAGGATCACCCGCTCGTTATCGGGCATGGTGGGCAGACGATCCTTGAGATCGTTGAGATTGGCGTTGGTCAGTTCCTCGGAAAAGCCGCGGTTTGCCGACCAATCGAGGTAATAGCGGTCATCATCCTGGTCCCAGCGGATCACCGAGATCCGCATCGTCACGTCGCCGGAGGACGAGGCGTCGGTCATCAGTTGCAGCAGGTTCAGCATGCTGTCGATGTAATCATCGTCGATGAACGAAGTCTCGCGCGAGACCAGGTCGCTGATCGTATAGGCCGCCTTGAGATTGACCGCGCTCTGCCGATAGCCGTCGAAAAACACGTAAGCCGCCATGAACGACCAGAACAGGATCGGCATCGCCAGCACGAATTCAACGGTGATGCTGCCCGAATTGTCCTGGGCGAAGCGCTTGAAACGGGATTTCAGTAGTCTGGTCAGCATGGCTTACCTCGGTTCCTGAACGAAGGCCGAAATCGACACCAGCGAATACTGGCCGTCATCCCCCTTCATTGCCGCGCCCAGGCCGGTGGTCGGGAAGATCGGGTCGATCTTGGCGCAGGCCCGCAGGACCATCAGGGCGTTTTCCGCCGCGTCCTGCTTGAATTCGATCACCGGCTCGGCGTCTTCGGCATGATCGACGCATTGCGCGGCGCCGCCGGCCCAGTTCCAGTTGCGCGGATCGACCTCGACCATTTGCAGGCGCATGTTGGTGCTGCAATTGTCGATAAAGCCGGCGCGTTCGCACAGCAGATCCTTGATCTCGTCATGCTGCGGCGAGGTGCCGGTGCCCAGCCGGATGTCACGCACCGTCATGTCCATGGCGCGTTCCAGCATCGCGTGCTGCAGCGAGGACATCGCCAATTCGATGCCCGACAGCAGCAGCATCATCACCGCAGGGAAGGTGATGGCGAATTCGATCGTCGCATTGCCCGCCTCGGACCGGCGGAAACGCGAGATTGCCCTGCTCAGGCGCGTGCTCATTGGGTCAGCCTCAGCTTGCGGATCGAGGTGGCGATCGAGGCGAAGGCATCGGCAATCTCGACCCCGTCGACATCGAAGAAATGCGCATCCGAGCTGGCGCAGTTCATCAGAACCTGGCGTCCGGAATAGGGCGCTTCGAAACCGATGGTGAAGACGATGATGTCCTGCGCCTTGGCGGCGTCGCAGATCGCATAGGCGCGGGTGTTCTTGGCGCTGGAATTCACATCGTCAACCACAGCGTAATACCAGTCGCTCCAGGCCTCGCTGTCGTTCATCCAGGGCTCGTAGTTCATCCGCACGTTGGCCTTCACCGGCGTCTGCGCCCACAGCTGGGCATAGGTCAGCAATTCTGCGGTGCCCGGCTCGTCGACGGTCGTGGTCGTTTCCACCGTCTGATAGCGCTTGCAGGAGCCGTTGCGCCGATACGAGATGCAGTCATAGCTGATCGTGGTTTCGTCATAGGTGCCCTCGCCATAGGCGTGGTCATTCCAACTGTCGTTGAAGGGCCAGTAGAACAGCGGCTCCAGAACGTTGCCGTCATTGTCTTCGTCATCGACATCCAGACCGGTATAGACCGAGTATTTTTGCTCCTGCTCGTTCCACCAGATGTTGGAGTCACCGGCGCGGAAACCATCGTTGATCAGGTATTGGGTGGTGTTCTGACCGTCGGTCATCAGCACCACAACCTTCAGCACATCGCCGGTATCGTAGCTGTAGGGGCGGTCCGAGAACACCGCGTCGACCTCGCCATCGGCCACCATGTCGACGATGATCGGGCGCAGCGCCGGGTCAAGCAGGGCGGTGCCCCATTTCATGCCGATCTCGATCGAGGTGTTGCCGCTGGCATACATGTCGTCGATGAAGTCTTTCAGCGTGTTGCGGTCTTTCTGCATGACCAGCATCTCGCGCCCGGTATCTTCCCAGGCCTCGTCCGCCTCGACACAGACCGGCGACAGCACATTGGTGCCGTTGTCGCGCCGGTCGCTGGAATTCCAGGGATCGAAATGCATGGTCTGGTTCAGCGGCTGGCCGGGCGTGATCGCGGTGTTGTTGTAATCCGCCGCTTCGAAGTTCACGCAGTTGGATTCACTGTGCAGCCGGGTGATGTTGAACCGGTCGAGAAACCCTTCGGTGGCCGAGACCTGGGTGGCATAGGGCACGATCGAGATCGACATTTTGCCGTCCTCGGTATTGTCGACCATGGTATCGACAAATTCCTTGGCGGCGGTTTTCAGGTTGTTGATCTTGTTGTTGCTGCCCATCGAGCCCGACACGTCCAGCACCAGCGAAATCTCGACCGAGTCGATGCGTTCCTCGGCGGTGCTGGCCCCCGGTGCGTCCAGGGTCTCGACCCCGGTCATGTGCATGAACTGGGTGTCGACCTCGGAATTGGCAGTGGCCGAAACGACGCGATAGCCCAGGCCCTCGGTGACGGTGACGCTGGCCAGGTAGTCGCCCAGACCGGACTTGTTGAAATAGTCCTCGACCACCGCTTGCGGGTCGAGCGTCTGTTCCAGGTCGGCGGCGGCCAGCACGGCGCGGTCCAGCGTATATTGCAGCTCGGCGCGATCGCGTTCAAAGCGCATCAGGTCGATGCCGATGCCGGCGACCATCAGGATCAGCACGAAGACATAGACGCCGAAGATCAGCATGTTGCCGTCTTCGTCGCGCCTGAAGCCGCGCATCCGCTTGCGCAATTTCGAAACCCGTCCCAAAGAAATTGCCGGGACATTTCCTGCAAACATGTCTTGGCGCATGGGCATGCTAACCTCTTCCGACGCGAATTAGCCGCGACTCACAAAATAGAAATTCACCTGAAAGTTTTCGGTGAGAATCGTGTCGGAATTTGGGCGGAACACGTCCAAAAACACGCGTATTACCCTCGATATCTGCCGCAATTCGCCGCCGCGCCCGGCGTTGTTTCTGGGCGCTGAACGAGGGCCATATTTCCCCGGGCAGCGTGCCGGAAATATCACTCGGCCTCTGCCTCGGGGAAAGAACTGGCCCGCATTTGCGTTCTCGTCATAGTCTGGTTGCCAAAACGGTTCTGTGATTGAGTCGGTAGGAACAGGAGGGCAGGAGATGAGTCACACAAAGGAACCCAGTTTCCGCGAGAGCGTGGACCTGATGTTCAACCGCGCGGTTGCGCTGATGGACCTGGCACCGGGGTTGGAGGAAAAGATCCGGGTCTGCAACGCCACCTACACGGTGCGCTTTGGTGTACGGCTGCGCGGTCAGATCCACACCTTTACCGGCTACCGTTCGGTGCATTCCGAGCACAAGGAGCCGGTCAAGGGCGGCATCCGCTATGCGATGGGGGTGAACCAGGACGAGGTCGAGGCGCTGGCGGCGCTGATGACCTATAAATGCGCACTGGTCGAGGCGCCGTTCGGCGGCGCCAAGGGCGGGCTGCGGATCGATCCGCGGCAATATGATGAATACGAACTGGAGATGATCACCCGCCGGTTCACCTATGAGCTGGTCAAGCGCGACCTGATCAATCCCAGCCAGAACGTGCCGGCGCCCGACATGGGCACGAGCGAGCGTGAAATGGCCTGGATCGCCGATCACTATGCGCGGATGAACACCACCGATATCAATGCCCAGGCCTGCGTCACCGGCAAGCCGCTGAATGCCGGCGGCATCGCCGGCCGGGTCGAGGCCACCGGCCGCGGCGTGCAATATGCCCTGCGCGAGTTCTTCCGCGACGATATGGGGGTACAGAAGGCCGGCCTGACCGGCACGCTGGACGGCAAGCGGGTGATCGTGCAGGGGCTGGGGAATGTGGGCTATCACGCCGCCAAGTTCCTGTCCGAGGAAGACGGCTGCAAGATCACCGGGATCATCGAGCGCGACGGCGCGCTGTTCAATCCCGACGGTCTGGATGTCGAGGCGGTGCATCACTGGATCGTCGGCCATGGCGGCGTGAGCGGCTATCCCGACGCCACCCATACCGCCGAGGGGGCGGCGGTGCTGGAAAAGGAATGCGACATCCTGATTCCCGCCGCGCTGGAAGGCGTGGTGAACCTGTCCAACGCCAAGCGGATCAAGGCGCCGCTGATCATCGAGGCCGCCAACGGCCCGATCACGGCGGGGGCGGATGACATCCTGCGCGAAAAGGGCACGGTGATCATCCCCGACATGTATGCCAATGCCGGCGGTGTGACGGTCAGCTATTTCGAATGGGTCAAGAACCTGGGCCATATCCGCTTTGGCCGCATGGGCCGCCGCCAGGAAGAGGCGCGCCACCAATTGCTGATCGACGAGCTGGAGCGGCTGGACAAATACCTCGGCGGTGCCTGGTCGATGACGCCGAATTTCAAGGCCAAGTACCTGCGCGGCGCCGACGAGCTGGAACTGGTGCGCTCGGGGCTGGATGACACCATGCGCACCGCCTATCAGTCGATGCGCGATGTCTGGCACGAACGCCAGGACGTCACCGACCTGCGCACCGCGGCCTATCTGGTCAGCATTTCGCGGGTTGCGGCCTCGTACCGGGCCAAGGGGCTGTAAGCGGCGATGCCCGCCGGCCGGTGCGGGCGGTGGGCCGGGAGGTCCGGAAAGTCTGGGCGCTGGGCAATCGGGTCGCGGACAGGCGTGATTTTGTCGAAAATGCCCGCGGCCGGGGCGGCGGCCATTGCTAGTCAGGTGCGGAATTGCTTCAATCGCCGGTGACGGCCCTGGGGGATAGACCATGCGATTTTCCGGCCTCCGCATCCTGAAGGAGGGACTGACCGGCAACCGCGGCTGGGGCGCGCATTGGCGCGACCCGGAGCCGAAGCCTGCCTACGACATCGTGATCATCGGCGGTGGCGGCCATGGCCTGGCCACCGCCTATTACCTGGCAGCCGAACACGGGCTGCGCAATATCGCGGTGCTGGAAAAGGGCTATATCGGCGGCGGCAATGTCGGGCGCAACACCACGATCGTGCGCGCCAATTACGTGATGCCGGGCAATTCCGAGTTTTATTCCCACTCGCTGAAACTGTGGGAGGGGCTGGAAGAGACGCTGAACTACAACGTCATGCATTCCCAGCGCGGCATCATCAACCTGTTCCATTCCGACGGCCAGCGCGATTATGCCGCCCGGCGCGGCAATGCCATGGTCAACCAGGGCGACGACGCCATCCTGCTGGACCGCGAGGGGGTGCGCAAACACGCCCCCTATCTCGATTTCGACAATGTCCGCTTTCCCGTCTATGGCGGGCTGTATCACCCGCGCGGCGGCACCGCCCGCCATGATGCGGTGGCCTGGGGCTTTGCCCGCGGCGCCGATATGCGCGGCGTCGACCTGCTGCAGAATTGCGAGGTCACCGGGATCGATATCGAGAATGGCGCGGTGACCGGGGTGCAGACCACGCGCGGCGCGATCCGGGCCAAGAAGGTCGGCATCGTCGTGGCCGGCCGGTCGGGGCAGGTGGCGGCGATGGCGGGACTGCGGCTGCCGATCGAAAGCCATATCCTGCAGGCCTTTGTCACCGAGGGGCTGAAACCCTGCATCGACCAGGTGATCACCTTCGGCATGGGCCATTTCTATATCAGCCAGTCCGACAAGGGCGGGCTGGTTTTTGGCGGCGACCTGGACATGTATGCCTCTTACGCCCAGCGCGGCAACCTGCCGCTGGTCGAACATGTGATGGAGGCGGGCATGACGCTGATGCCGATGATCGGCAAGGCCAAGGTGCTGCGCAGCTGGGGCGGCATCATGGACATGACGCCCGACGGCTCGCCGATCATCGACAAGACCCCGGTGGATGGGCTGTTTATCGATTGCGGCTGGTGTTACGGCGGCTTCAAGGCGGTGCCCGGATCGGGCCATTGCTTTGCCCACCTGCTGGCCACCGGCCGCCCGCATGCGGCGGCGGCGAATTTCCGGCTGGACCGGTTCCGCGACGGGATCGGGCTGATGGACGAGGAGGGCACCGGTGCCCAGCACAACCTGCATTGAGGCGCCTGTGGCGCGGCCGGATTTGAGCATTTGGAAAAAAGACGACGCAGGGGGCGCGCGATGAGAATTCCCTGTCCGATCTGTGGCGAGCGCGATCTGCGCGAATTCTACTACAAGGGCGCGGCGGTGCTGCTGGACCGCCCCGATCCCGAGGCCGGCGATGACGCCTGGGACGACTATCTGCATCTGCGCGACAATCCGGCGGGGGTGACCCGCGACCTGTGGTATCACGCCAGCGGCTGTGGCGCCTGGTTGGTGGTCACCCGCGATACCCTGACGCATGAGGTGCTGGGCGCGGCGCTGGCGGCGGAGGAAAAGGCATGAGGCTGGAGGGCAGGGGCCTGATCGACCGCAGCGCGCCGGTCAGCTTCACCTTTGACGGGGTGGAATACGAGGGCTTTGAAGGCGACACGCTGGCCTCGGCGTTGCTGGCCAATGGCATCCGCCTGGTCGGGCGGTCGTTCAAGTATCACCGCCCGCGCGGCATCCTGACCGCCGGCAGCGAGGAGCCCAACGCGCTGGTCACGCTGGGCCGCGGCGCCGCGCGCGATCCCAATGTGCGGGCCACGGTGCAGGAGCTGTTCGAGGGGTTGGAGGCGCAGAGCCAGAACCGCTGGCCGACGCTGGGGTTCGACCTGATGGAGTTGAACGACCTGGCGGCGCCGTTTTTTGGCGCCGGGTTCTATTACAAGACCTTCATGTGGCCGCGCGGCTTCTGGGAAAAGCTGTACGAGCCGGTGATCCGCCGTGCCGCCGGGTTGGGGGCGCTGTCAAAACAGCACAATGACGACCTGTATGAACGGGCTTATGCGTTTTGCGACCTGCTGGTGATCGGCGCCGGCCCGGCCGGGCTGATCGCGGCGCTGGCAGCGGGGCGCGCCGGGGCCGATGTGATCCTGGCCGATGAGGATTGGCGCCCGGGCGGGCGGCTCTTGGCCGAGACCGAAGAGGTCGGCGGCATGCCCGCGGCAGAGTGGGTGCGCGAGGTGGTGGAGGAACTGGAGGACATGGAGAATGTCCGCCTGATGCCGCGCACCACGGTCACCGGCGCTTATGACCAGGGCACGTTCGGGGCGCTCGAGCGGGTGGGCCACCATCTGCCGCGCCGCGCCGGGCTGCCGCGCGAATGTTTCTGGCGCATCGTGGCGCGGCGCAGCATCCTGGCGGCGGGCGCGCTGGAACGGCCGATCGCCTTTCGCAACAATGACCGGCCGGGGATCATGATGGCCGGTGCGGTGCGCGCCTATGTCAACCGCTGGGGGGTGGCGCCGGGCAAGGCGGTGACGGTGTTCACCAACAATGACAGCGGCCATCGCACCGCACGCGACCTGCTGGCCGCCGGGGTGCACGTGGCCGGCCTGATCGACAGCCGCCATGACGCGCCCGACCTTCCGGGGGTGCACCTGATCCGCGGCGCGCAGATCTGCAACAGCGGCGGGCGGCGCGGGCTGGAAAGCATCACCCTGCGCTCGGTTGGCGGCGAAGAGCGGCTGGCCACCGATTGCCTGGCGGTGGCGGGGGGCTGGAACCCCACGGTGCATCTGACCTGCCACATGAACGGCCGGCCGGTCTGGAACGAGGATGTGCTGGGCTTCGTGCCGCGGCCCGGCGCGGTGCCCGGCATGGTGACGGCGGGGGCCTGCGACGGCACATTCTCGACCGCCGGCTGCCTGCGCGAAGGGCTGGCGGCGGCGGGCGAGGTACTGCAGGGATTGGGGCGCAGCCTGCCGGAACTGGATCCGCCATCGGCCGAGGACGACCCCTGGCGCATCGCGCCGCTCTGGGCGGTGCCGGGCAAGGGGCGCGCTTGGCTCGACTTCCAGAACGACGTGACGGTGAAGGACGTGACCCAGGCGGCGGTGGAGAATTTCCGCTCGGTCGAGCATATGAAACGCTATACCACCCAGGGCATGGCGACCGACCAGGGCAAGAATTCCAACGTCGCCGCGCTGGCGGTGCTGGCGGATGTCACCGGCCGCAGCATCCCCGAGACCGGCACCACCACCTATCGCCCGCCCTATACGCCGGTGGCCATCGCCGCGCTGGGCGCCGGCGGGCAGGGCAAGGGCTTTGCGCCGCAGCGCTTGACGACCTCGCACCGGGCCAGCGTCGACCGCGGCGCGCCGATGATCGAGGCCGGGCTGTGGTACCGGCCCAGCTATTTCCCGGCACCGGGCGAGACCACCTGGCGGCAATCCTGCGACCGCGAGGTGAAGATGGTGCGCGAAAGCGTTGGAATCTGTGATGTTTCCACGCTGGGCAAGATCGATATCCAGGGGCCGGATGCGGCCAGTTTGCTGGATTTCGTCTATACCAACCTGTTCTCGACGCTGAAGGTGGGGCGGGTGCGCTATGGCCTGATGCTGCGCGAGGATGGCTTTGTCATGGATGACGGCACCACCGCGCGGCTGGGCGAGCATCATTACCTGATGACCACCACCACCGCGGCGGCGGGCGAGGTGATGCGGCACCTGGATTACGTGCATCAATGCCTGCATCCCGAATGGGAGGTGAATTTCATCTCGGTCACCGAGCAATGGGCGCAATTTGCCATTGCCGGGCCGAAATCGCGCGATCTGTTGAACGATCTGCTGGACGACCCGCTGGAAGACGCCGCCTGGCCGTTCATGGCCTGTGGCCCGGTCGAGGTGATGGGGGTGCAGGCACGGCTGTTCCGGATCTCGTTCTCGGGCGAACATGCCTATGAACTGGCGGTGCCGGCGCGCTATGGCGAAGACCTGTTCCGCCTGCTGCTGGCCCGCGCCGAGGAATTGGGCGGCGGCCCCTATGGCATGGAGGCGCTGAACGTGCTGCGGCTGGAAAAGGGGCTGCTTACCCATGCCGAGATTCACGGGCGCACCACCGCCTATGATGTCGGTTTGGGGCGCATGGTATCGGCCAAGAAAGATTGCATCGGCAAGACGATGTCGGAACGGCCCGGCCTGACCGATCCGGCGCGCGAGCGGTTGGTCGGGCTGAAACCGGCGGGCGAGATCCAGTTGATCACCGCCGGGGCGCATCTGTTCGCCCCCGCCGATGCCGCCACGCGCGAGAACGACCAGGGCTATGTCACCTCGGTCTGCTATTCGCCGACGCTGGGCCATACGCTGGGCCTGGCCTTTCTTAAGAACGGGCCGGAACGTATTGGCGAGACGGTGAAAATGGTCGATCACATGCGTGGTGTCGAAACCCTCTGCGAGGTGATCGACCCGGTGGTGTTCGATCCCGAGGGAGGGCGGCTGCGTGGTTGAACTTGTCGCCAAAAGCGCCTGCGCCGGGCTGGTGCCGCTGCAGATCGGCGAGGTGGCACTGACCGAGGAGGCGCCGGGCGCGCTGACCTCGCTGATGCCCTGGCGCGGGCAAGAGGCGGCGCTGGGCGCGGCGCTGGACACGGCCCACGGGCTGGCGCTGCCGGCACCGGGGCGCAGCACCGGAAAAGACGGCGCGCGGCTTATCTGGTTCGGGAAGGGACAATACCTGCTGATCGGCCCGGCGCCGGACCCGGCGCTGGCCGCCCATGCGGCGCTGACCGATCAGAGCGATGCCTGGGCGGTGGTGCGGCTGGAAGGCGCGGGGGCCGAAGACGTGCTGGCCCGGCTGGTGCCGGTCGACCTGCGCCGCGCCGGTTTCAAACGCGGCCATACCGTCCGCAGCGCGCTTCAACACATGATGACCTCGATCACCCGGATTGGGCCGCAGGCCTTCCAGGTGATGGTGTTCCGCTCGATGGCGCAGACGCTGGTTCACGATCTCAAGACGGCAATGGAAGCCGTCGCGGCGCGCAGGTAAGGTCACCGGACTGTCCCTGATTCCCGAAGGAGCCTGACATGATCCGCCCCGCCCTCGTCCTTGCCCTGCTTGCCACGCCCGCCCTGGCCGAGGACAGCAAGGAGGTCAGCTGTGGCTACCAGGCGCAGGTGGTTGCGGCGATCCAGCAGGCGCGGCTGGACCGGGTCAAGGAGCGCGACGTGCCCGAGGCCATTGCCGCCAGCAACCCGACCTGGCCGGAAAACTACAATGCCGCGATCCCGCTGATCACCCCCTGGGTCTACGAAAAGAAGATGCGCGTGGTGCGCCAGAACGACCTGAGCGAAGCCTGGAAAGAAGTCTGCCTGGCCAACTGAGCCGGTGGCGGCAGATTTCGGTCGTGAAATTTTGCCAGGAATTGTCCAAGCTTCGTCACCCCCGCCGCGAGGCGTTCAGATTTCTGGACGTCCGCTCTGCCACTCCGTTATAAGAAAACATGAGTCTTCCTCCCGGTTTCCTTGATGAACTGCGCAGCCGCCTGAGCCTGACCCAGGTGGTCGGCCGCAAGGTGATGTGGGATGCGCGCAAATCGAACCAGGGCAAGGGCGACATGTGGGCGCCATGCCCGTTCCACCAGGAAAAGACCGCCTCGTTCCACGTCGATGACCGCAAGGGGTTTTATTACTGCTTTGGCTGCCACGCCAAGGGCGACGCGATCTCCTTCGTGAAAGAGACCGAGAATGTCGGTTTTATGGAGGCTGTCGAGATCCTCGCCCGCGAGGCCGGGATGCAAATGCCCGCCCGCGATCCCCGCGCGCAGGAAAAGGCCGACCGCCGCAGCCAGCTGGCCGAGGTGATGGAACAGGCGGTGCAGTTCTTCCGCCTGCAGCTGAACACCGGCGCGGCGGGGCCGGCGCGCGATTATCTCGCCCGGCGCGGGCTGAACGGCGCGGCGCTGGAACGCTGGGAGATCGGCTTTGCCCCCGCCGGCTGGCAGGGGCTGTGGGACCATCTGCGCGGCAAGGGCGTGGCCGAGGAGCTGATCCTCGGCGCCGGGCTGGCCAAGGCCTCGTCGAAAGGCGGCAAACCCTATGACGTGTTCCGCAACCGCATCATGTTCCCGATCCGCGATGCACGTGGCCGCGCCATCGCCTTTGGCGGCCGGGCGATGGATCCGGACGACAATGCCAAATACCTGAACTCGCCGGAAACCGAACTGTTCGACAAGGGGCGCAACCTGTTCAACCACGGCCCGGCGCGCGAGGCGGCAGGCAAGGGCGCGCCGCTGATCGTGGCCGAAGGCTATATGGACGTGATCGCGCTGGACTCCGGTGGTTTCCCGGCGGCGGTGGCGCCGCTGGGCACGGCGGTGACCGAACACCAACTCCAACTGTTCTGGCGGATCGCGCCCGAGCCGGTGATCGCGCTGGACGGCGATACGGCGGGGTTGCGCGCGGCGATGAAGCTGATCGACCTGGCGCTGCCGCTGCTGGAGGCGGGGCAATCGCTGCGCTTTGCCATCCTGCCGGAGGGCCAGGACCCCGACGATCTGATCCGCGGCGATGGCCCGGCGGCGGTGCAGCGGCTGATCGACAACGCCACGCCGATGGTGCGCCTGCTGTGGCAGCGCGAGACCGAGGGCAAAAGCTTTGACAGCCCCGAGCGCAAGGCGGCGCTGGACAAGGCTCTGCGCGACAAGATCAAGCTGATCCGCGACCCGTCGATCCGCAGCCATTACGGCCAGGAAATCAACGCTTTGCGGCGCGATCTTTTTGCGCCGAAACGCAAGGCGCGCGGCCCCTGGGTGGCGGGGCGCAAGCCGGCACAGACGCCGCTGGCCAGCACCAAGACTTCGCTGATCGCCGCCTCGGGCGACGCCGCCGAGACCCGGATGCGCGAGGCGGTGATCCTGGCCACGCTGATCGCCACCCCGGCGGCCATCACCCAGTTCGAAGCCGGGATCGAGCGGATGGAGTGTGCCGACCCGGATTTCCGCCTGATTCGCGACATCATCCTGCGCCAGGGTGCCCAGGCACCCGACAGCCTGCGCGAGGAAATTATCGGCCAGGGCGGCGGCGCGGCCCTTGAAAACCTATTCGCGCTACGCCATGTGGCAATCAATCCCTCGGTGCGAAGCCCGGGCGATGTGGAGCGCGCGAGCATGACGCTGGGCGAAGAACTCGCCAAACTCGAAGCGCATCGGGGGTGGGAGGCCGAAATTGCCGATGCAGTCGAGGACTTGGCACATGTCGCGGACGAGGCGCTGACATGGCGGCTGGGCCAGGCTGCCGAGGCGCGGAATGCGGCGATGCGGTCTCAGCACCAGGACCGAACCGAATATGACACCGGAGACAATGGAGCGCGAATCAGCCGGGACGAACGCGATGCGTTTGCCGCCCTGCTGGACCAGATCGGCCACTCCAAACGGCAACAGTAGGGCGATTTCCTAAGGGAACGCCAAGAAAATTGGGGTAAACGGGTGGCCGAATCACCAGATCGCGCTATTGATTCGCAGATCAGCGAATCGCCGTACGACCCCGCGCAGGAGCATTGAATGGCTGCCAAAGACACCGACGACAGCAAAACCGAAGATCAGGAAGCCGAGATTTCGCTCGATATGAGCCAGGCCGCCGTGAAGAAGATGATCGGCGAGGCGCGCGAAAAGGGCTACATCACCTACGATCAGCTCAACCAGGTTCTGCCGCCCGACCAGGTGAGCTCCGAGCAGATCGAGGACGTGATGTCGATGCTCTCGGAGATGGGTATCAACATCATCGAGGATGAAGAGGCCGAAGAGGAAGAGCAGAAGGGCTCGACCGAGGTGGTCGTGCAATCCGATGCCCGCGAGGTGCAGCTGGCCTCGACCGGGCAGGAAAAGCTTGACCGCACCGACGACCCGGTGCGCATGTATCTGCGCGAGATGGGCAGCGTCGAGCTGCTGTCGCGCGAGGGCGAGATCGCCATCGCCAAACGCATCGAGGCCGGCCGCAACACCATGATCGCGGGCCTCTGCGAAAGCCCGCTGACCTTCCAGGCCATCACCATCTGGCGCGACGAACTTCTGAGCGAAGACATCCTGTTGCGCGATGTTATTGACCTTGAAACCACCTTCTCGGGCCAGATGGACGAGGATGGCGAGGTTGAAGAGCCGCTGGTCAGCGCCGAGCCCGCCGCCGCCAAAAGCAAGCCGGAAGAAGATACTGGCCCCGAGCTCGACGCCGATGGCAACCCGATTGCCAAGGACGATGACGATGACGAGGACGAGCAGGCCAACATGTCGCTGGCCGCGATGGAGGCCGCGCTTAAGGACCAGGTCCTGAACACGCTGGAAGTGATCGCCAATGACTACGCCCAGCTGTCCGAGATGCAGGACAGCCGGATCTCGGCGACGCTGAACGAGGACGGGTCGTTCTCGAAAACCGACGAAGACACCTATCAGGCGCTGCGCTCGGAAATCGTGGAACTGGTGAACGGTCTGCACCTGCACAACAACCGCATCGAGGCGCTGATCGACCAGCTGTACGGCATCAACCGCCGGGTGATGTCGCTGGACGGATCGATGGTCAAGCTGGCCGATCAGGCCCGCATCAACCGCAAGGAATTCATCGACGAATATCGCGGCCGCGAGCTGGACCCGAACTGGCTGTCCGACATGGCCAGCAAGTCGGGGCGCGGCTGGCAGATGTTCATCGAACGCTCGACCGACAAGGTCGAGGAGCTGCGCGCCGATATGGCGCAGGTCGGGCAATATGTCGGCCTGGACATCAGCGAATTCCGCCGCATCGTCGCCCAGGTCCAGAAGGGCGAGAAAGAGGCGCGCCAGGCCAAGAAGGAAATGGTCGAGGCGAACCTGCGGCTGGTGATTTCGATTGCCAAGAAATACACCAACCGCGGGCTGCAATTCCTTGATCTCATTCAGGAAGGCAATATCGGCCTGATGAAGGCGGTGGACAAGTTCGAATACCGCCGCGGCTACAAGTTCTCGACCTATGCAACCTGGTGGATCCGCCAGGCGATCACCCGCTCGATCGCCGACCAGGCCCGCACCATCCGGATCCCGGTGCATATGATCGAGACCATCAACAAGCTGGTCCGCACCGGCCGCCAGATGCTGCACGAGATCGGCCGCGAGCCGACGCCGGAGGAACTGGCGGAAAAGCTGCAGATGCCGCTGGAAAAGGTCCGCAAGGTGATGAAGATCGCCAAGGAGCCGATCTCGCTCGAAACGCCGATCGGCGACGAGGAAGATTCGCAGCTTGGCGATTTCATCGAGGACAAGAACGCCGTCCTGCCGCTGGATTCCGCCATTCAGGAGAACCTGAAGGAAACCACCACGCGGGTGCTGGCCTCGCTCACCCCGCGGGAAGAGCGGGTGCTGCGGATGCGCTTTGGCATCGGCATGAACACCGACCATACTCTGGAAGAGGTCGGCCAGCAGTTCAGCGTGACCCGCGAACGGATCCGGCAGATCGAGGCGAAGGCGCTGCGCAAGCTGAAGCACCCCAGCCGGTCGCGGAAGCTGCGGAGTTTCCTGGATCAGTGAATGCAGGATCGCTACGTCGGGGATATCGGCGACTTTGCCAAGTATTCATTTCTGAATGCCATCGCGAGAGGGCGTAAGCTTGGTGTGGCTTGGTATCATCATCCAGATGAAGCCCATAACTCAGATGGCAAACACACTAAGTATCTGAAGTATCCAGAGATTTGGCGTCCTCTTGATCCAAAGGTGTTCGACACGCTAGCTCAGTTGGTTTCAAACAATGATAGAAACCTGAAGTCGCTTATTGAAAGCGGTTGTTTGTTCGCGTCAGCGTATTCGACAGAAACTCTTGGATTTAATGATCCAAGTTTTCAGCGACGCAGTGATTGGCGAACTGCATGGTTTGAAAGGGTATGTCGCGACTTGAACGCTTGCGATATCGTTTTTGCAGATCCTGACAATGGGCTGCGTTGCGATGAAGCTTTTCGAGCCGGGAGGCGAAAAAACTGGAAGAGCTTACCCGAGTCAGAAGCTCTCGTTTTGGCTAGAAACCGCACGGCAGTCATCTACCACCACAATTCCCGTTATCCTGGCGGGCATGCGGAAGAAATTCGCTTTTGGATGAACCGCTTGCAATGCTCTTTTGCAGTGCGCATGAGGCGGTTTTCATCAAGAACCTTTTTCGTGTTGAACGGGGAGCCAGAAACCTTGGAGCGCGCAAAACTCTGGGTGTGCAAGTTCGGAAAAGGTTATGAGGTTGTCCTTCGATAGTGACCGATAAAGAACTGCGCTCACTTCGGAGAATTAGTGATATTCCATTGACCGGGCGACCGGCCCGGGCTGCGTCCGACCCTCCCGTTGCGCCGTTGGCGCGCAAATTATCATCGGCACGCCTGTGGCGTGGCCGCAGGGCGCGTTTTAAACCCATAAAGTTTTTCGGGCGTTTGGCGGATAGGGCGGCTTAAATCGCTGATGCCAGTCGTCAAGAGGCGCCCACCCAGGGTCGGGCGCGGCCCGCATCGATGATTGGGCCTCGGTGTTGAGGGAGACCTCGGCCCAAGCCCGGGCGGACAGGGGGGCGGCGCCACTCCCGTGACGCTCGCCCCGTGACGCTCAGATCGTCTGGTCGTAGTCCCCGACGCCCGGCTCGGTGCGGATCACCGCGTCGAGATCGGCGAAGATGGCGCGCATTTCGGCCTCGCTTTCGCTGCTTTCGCAGACCACCACCAGGTTCGGCGTGTTGGACGAGGCGCGGACCAGGCCCCAGGAGCCGTTGTCGAGGATCACCCGCGCGCCGTTCACCGTCACCACCTCCTTGATGGCGCGGCCGGCCAGCGGCTCGCCCGACTCGGCGCGGGCCACCAGCTTGGCCACCAGCCGGTCGAGAATGTCGTATTTCTCGGTATCGGCGGCATAGGGCGACATCGTCGGGGTCGACCAGGTGCGCGGCAGGGCCTTGCGCAGGTCGGACATTTTCATCTCCGGGTTGCGCTCCATCAGCTTGCAGATTTCCACCGCCACCCGCATCCCGTCGTCATAGCCGCGCCCGATCGGGTCGGCCAGGAAGTAGTGGCCCGATTTCTCGAACCCCGCCAGCGCGCCCAGCTCGTGCACCCGGCGCTTCATGTGGGAATGGCCGGTCTTCCAGTAATCCGCCTTGACCCCATGTTTGCGCAGCTCGGGATCCGAGGCGAACAGCCCGGTCGATTTCACATCGGCGACGAAGGTCGCGCCGGGATGCAGGCGGGCCAGGTCGCGGGCCAGGATCACCCCGACCTTGTCGGCGAAGATCTCCTCGCCCTCGTCATCGACCACGCCGCAGCGGTCGCCGTCGCCGTCAAAACCCAGCGCGAAATCGGCGCCCGAATCCTTCACCGTTGCGGCCATGTCATGCAGCATCTCCATGGCCTCGGGATTGGGGTTGTAGTGGGGGAAGGTATAGTCCAGCTCGTTATGGCTCGGCACCACCTCGACCCCCAGCCGCTCGAACAGGGCGGGGGCATAGGCGCCGGCGGTGCCGTTGCCGGTGGCGCAGACGACCTTCAGCTTGCGGGTCATTTTGAAATCGCCGACCAGGTCGTCCATATAGGCGTCCCAGACGCCTTGTACGGTTTCATAACCGCCGCCGGGCGCCGCTTCGCCCGCGCCATTCAGCACGATATCGCGCAGCTCGGCCATCTCGTCGGGGCCGTGGGTCAGCGGCATGGCAAAGCCCATCTTGACCCCGGTCCAGCCGTTCGGATTGTGCGAGGCGGTCACCATCGCCACGCCGGGCACGCCCAGGTGGAAGGAGCTGAAATAGGCCATCGGCGTGATACAGGGGCCGATATCCTTCACTTGCACCCCGGCCTGCATCAGCCCCAGCACCAGCGCCTGTTTGATCGCCAGCGAATAGTCGCGGTAGTCATTGCCGACCGCGATCACCGGCTCGACGCCGCGCCGGCGCATCTGGGTGCCGATGCCCAGGCCCAGCGCGGTCATGCCGGGCAGGTTGATCTGGTCGGGATATTTCCAGCGCGCGTCATATTCGCGAAATCCGGTGGGCGCGATCATCGGGTCGCGCAGAAAGTCCCAGGTGTTCGGCGTCACCGCCGCAGCAGGTTTGGTCATGACGAAAATCTCTTCGGCAGAATGGGAGGAGGAATCAGGGGTGAAGCGGGTGTGCCTTGGCGACCTGGTCCAGCGTCATCAGCAGCTCGATCAGCGGCGGCATGTCGTCGAGGCGGATCATGTTGGGCCCGTCCGAGGGCGCCGTGTCGGGGTCCTGGTGGGTTTCGATGAACACCGCCGCGGTGCCGATCGCCACCGCGGCGCGGGCCATCACCGGGGCGAATTCGCGCTGTCCCCCGGACGAGCCGCCGCGCCCGCCGGGCTGCTGCACCGAATGGGTGGCGTCCATCACCACCGGATAGCCGGTTTGTGCCATCTGCGGCAGGCTGCGCATGTCGGCCACCAGGGTGTTATAGCCGAAAGAGGTGCCGCGCTCGGTCAGCAGGATGCGCCGGTTGCCGGTGCTTTCGATCTTTTCCACCACCGGCCCCATATCCCAGGGCGCCAGGAACTGGCCTTTCTTGACATTGACCGCGGCGCCGCTGGCCCCGGCGGCCAGCAACATATCGGTCTGGCGCGACAGGAAGGCGGGAATCTGGATGATGTCCACCGCCTCGGCCGCCGGGGCGCATTGCGCCTCGGTATGGACGTCGGTCAGCGTTGGCACGCCGATGGCCTTGCCGACCTGCTGCAGCAGTTTCAGCCCGTCATCGATGCCCGGGCCGCGCTTGCCCGACAGCGAGGTGCGGTTGGCCTTGTCGTAAGAGGCCTTGAACACGTATTGCGCGCCACAGGCGTCGCAGATCTCTTTCATGCGCCCGGCGATCATCTGCGCGTGATCGGCGCCTTCCAGTTGGCAGGGGCCGGCGATCACGGTCAGCGGACGGTCATTGCCGATGGTCAGGCCACCGACGGCCACGGGGGTAAAAGTCACGAGGTTACCTGTTCACGAAGGATGGATGCGGTCAGAGACAGCATCAGATAAATGCCGGAAAAGATCAGGAAGGCAAGGATGGTGTTCTCGAACTTGCGCGGATAGCTGGGCTCCTGGCTCTGCACCGGCTCGACCGAGGTGGTGAGATAGCGCACCTGGCGGTTGGCCTCCATCCGGGTCTGTTCGACCTGCTGCAGCGCCGATTGCAGCATCAGGTCGCGGGTGCTCAGATCGGCCTGGGCCATCTGGATCCGCACGTTCAGTTCGGCCAGTGAATTTTCGCCCTTCGAGGCATCGACCATCCGGTTGTTGAGATCAGTCAGCAGCGACTCCAACCGTTCGATATCGCCCCGGACGCCGTCGACCCGCGCCTGGTTCGGGCGGGCATTGTCCTCCAGCGCGGCCAGCTGCAGCTGCTTTTCCAGCAATTGGGTTTCGACATTGGTGATCTGCGATCTGAGCGCCGCGATCACCCCCTCGGGGTCGAGGACGGCACCGCGCTGCTGCAGCGTCACCAGCGCCTCCTGGGCATTGCGGCGTTCCTGCTGGGCCAGTTCGAACCCCTGCAGCGCGTCGCGCATCTGGTCGCCACGCTTCTGTTCCGACAGGTGGTTGACCCGTTCCTCGGCATAAGAGATCAGCCGCCGCGAATATTCGCTGGCAATTGCCGGATCGGCGGCGATCACCTCCATCCGGATCACGCCCTCGGTCGGGTCATAGCCGATCTGCACATTCTTGCGGTAGGTCTCGTAGGCCTCTTCGTTCGAGGCATCGGGGCCCAGCCGCTGGATCGGGTCGATCCAGTCCTGCGCGAAATGCGACTTGAAGCCGACATCGCGGTCCAACCGCAGCATCGCGTCCTTGGATTGCAGGAAGGACTGCGTGGCGATGGAATCCTGGCTGGTGGCGAATTGCGTGCCCGACAGCAGCCCGCCCATGCCGGTGCCGCCCATATTGTCGGCCTGAAGGATCAGGAATTCGGAATGGGTCGAATACATCGGCGTGGCGACGCGGTAGAAATACCAGCCGGCGACAAAGGTCGGCAGCAGCACGAAAAACGCCAGCCGCGCCAGCAACAGCAGCATCTTGCGCCGGCGGCGCAGCATGATGTCGCGCTGGATGGCGCCGATCTCCTGTTCGCGCCGCTGCGTCGGGCTCAACTCGGGCGAGGGCAGGGTCTCGCGCCGCGAAGGGATGGTCTGGGGCAGCTGCACCGGATCCTGTCCCGTGTCCGGATCGCTGCCCTTTGGCACCACCAATTCCAGCATGTTGGAGCGGGCAAACGGGTCGATGCCGCGTTCACGCAGCAGCCGCACCGCGTCGAAATCCGAGGTGGCGGGCAGGTTGTTCTTCTGCGCCACCCGCCGCGCCATGCGCAGCTGGCGCCCGGTCAGCCCTTCGCGCTTGATCGCGTCGAGATCGGTGCTGCCCTCGGGCCCGGCCTCGGGTTCAGACGCGGCCGGTTCGGAGGTCGTGGCCGCCGGTGTCGAAGCGGCCGGGCGTTCCGGCCGCTCGGGTGGCGATGGCGGCGGCGAGACCGGTTTGGCAACCGGTGCGGTTCGCTGCACGGTTTCGGGGGCGCTGGCCGGCGCGTCTGACGCCTCTGGCCGCGCCACGGCACCGGCCTGGGCGGATTCCGACGCCGCCGCCTTGCTGCGGAACATCTCGGCCGAAGAGCCGCGCTTGATGCGGAATTTTCTAGCCTTGGGTTTCGTAGTCATAGAGCTGCTTCGCTTCTTCCAAGGTGTCGAACATGTACAGGCGGCCGTTGCGCAGCACCGCTGCCGAGCGGGCGAATTTCTCGAGCGTCGCGGCCTGGTGCGAGACGATGATGATGGTGGTGGTGCGCAGCCGTTCCTCCAGGATGGCGCCGGCCTTGCGGTTGAATTCCACATCCGTGGTGCCCGGCATGCCTTCGTCGATCAGGTAGATGTCGAAATCCAGCGCCAGCATCAGCGCGAAGGAAAACCGCGCCCGCATCCCGGCGGAATAGGTGCCTAGCGGCTGGTCGAAATATTCGCCCAGCCCACAGAGCCAGCGGCAATAGGCCTCGACATAATCGGGATCGAGCCCGTAGAGCCGGGCGATATAGCGTGAATTCTCCATCGCCGAGACCTTGCTGATCACCCCGCCCATAAAGCCGAGCGGAAACGAGATGTTGCACATGCGGTTGATCTCGCCCTCGTCGGGTTTTTCCAGCCCGGCCATCATGTTGATCAGCGTGGTCTTGCCGGTGCCGTTGGGGGCCAGAATACCCAGCGAGCGGCCAAGTTCGACCCGGAACGACACCTTGTCCAGGATCACCTTGCGCTGGGTGCCCGTCCAGAACGACTTGCTGACATTGACAAATTCCAACATCCCCGTCTCCGGCGCCGCCTGCTTGCGTGACTGCCACGCCCGGTCCCGTCCCGGACGCCGCGGCATTCTGCCCGCGCTCTTTAGCAGAGCTGTGTTAACGGCGGTCCTACCGCCTTTATCCACATGCTATTTTCCACATTACGCCCTGATTTGAAACAGCTATCGCTCTACCCCTGCGGGATTTCCGCCGGCCTGTCGCTTTCTGACCAGCCAGGTTGCAGAACGTCGCCGGGCCGAGCGGGCAAAATCACGACCGGTTTGACCGGGTGGCGGCGAGGGTTCAGAAACATGGATATGATTGCCGAGACCCCCTTGCACGCGCAGATCCGCGCCTGCGATCTCTGCGCCGAACGCTTTGCCGCCAGCCATACCGGCCATGCGCCGCGCCCGGTGGTCTGGTTCCGGCCCGGGGCGCGGATCCTGATCGCGGGGCAGGCGCCCGGCGCGCGGGTGCATGACTCGGGGCGGCCCTTCACCGATCCCTCGGGCGACCGGCTACGCGACTGGCTGGGCATGGACGAGGCGGAATTCTACGACCTGTCCCGCGTCGCGGTGGTGCCGATGGCCTTCTGCTTTCCCGGCTATAACGCGCGCGGCGCCGATCTGCCGCCGCCGACCATCTGTGCGCAGACCTGGCATCGCCGGGTGATGGCACAGCTGACGGGGCTGCGCCTGACGGTGCTGGTGGGGGGCCATGCACAGCGCTGGCACCTGGGCCGCAAGACGGCCGTGACCGAAACGGTGGCGGATTGGCGCGCGCATGCGCCGGGGCTGTTTCCCTTGCCTCATCCGTCCTGGCGCAATACCGCATGGCTGAAGAAACACCCCTGGTTCGAACGCGACCTGCTTCCGGTCCTGCGTGCCAGGGTGCGGGAGATTCTGGATGACTGACGCAACACCGCTCGACACCGACCATGCCGCGATGGAGGCGGCGCCGGAGGACAATGCCCGGCAGCTGCGGTTTTATCAGCGGCTGGCGGAATCCGAGCTGTACCTGCTGCTGACCGACGAGCCGCAGGGTGACGATATTTCGCCCGAGATCTTCGATGTTGCCGATGGCCGCTTTGTCCTGGCCTTTGACCGCGCGGACCGGCTGGCGCAATTTGCCGGGCGGGCGGTGCCCTACGTGGCACTGCCGGGCCGGGTGCTGGCGCAGATGCTGGCCGGGCAGGGCGTGGGTCTTGGCCTGAACCTCGACGTGGCGCCCTCGGCCATGCTGATCCCGGCCGAGGCGGTGGCCTGGCTGAACCAGATCGGCGCCGGCGCGCCCGACCCGCTGGAGGCGCGCATTGCCGAACTGAGCCCGCCCACCGGACTGCCCGAAGCGTTGCTGCCGGCGCTGGATGCGCGGCTGGCCAC
>NZ_PGTB01000411.1 GCF_002786325.1 Pseudooceanicola lipolyticus
CTGCAAAATATGTGAAAACAAATACAGTGGTGCTATTTATTTTATTTTTATGTATATTTATTTTTATGTTTCTAAAAACATTGTCAAACACAAATTCAGATGTGCAGAAGGCTGTGCATTGCACATTTCTGAACATTATCCCCTTGCTATTAGCTCTGTCTTTACATGTGTAGCGGGGTGTGTGTGTGTGTGTTCATCACCTCGATCATGGCGAAGGCGCAGGCGCAGGTGGCGGCGAGGTTCATGACGGAGGTGGCGCCGCCGCAGGTGGTGTCGGTCATGCGGCGAAGGAAGGCGCCGAGGAGCCTGGACACCATCGCCGAGGACGACAGGGAGCAGCAGCTGGCGTGCGGGTCGCCATCGGACCACGGCCTCGCGACGGCGTGGTCGTCGCTCCAGAGGATACCGACGCCACCGCAGCCGCCGCGGGAGCGCGCAGGTGGGTCCGTGACGAGGGACCTCAGCAAGAACTTCTTGGACGCCCACGGCTGCCAGCAGGCCAGCGGCTGGGAGGGTTTACACATGCTAGGCCACCGGCGAGCCGTGCATGCGCTGGAGCTTCACAAGGTCGGAGCTTGTTGAAGAGGGAAGAGAGAAAATCTAGCTGAGCTGCAGTGAGCTTGTTCGGGAGAAATATATTTGTACCACTTCCACACGTGCG
>NZ_PGTB01000412.1 GCF_002786325.1 Pseudooceanicola lipolyticus
CGCCGCCCCCGGCGCCAACAGCCGGGCTGGATCCTCCGGCAGCTCGCCGGGATAAAACGCCGCCTGCTTGCCGCTGTCCAGCAGCCGGCCGCGCACCATGTTCAGCACCCGACCGTCGTGGCGCCGCTCTTCCTCGGTGGTGGTGCGCAGCGCCGCGAGCGACAAGGCCCCGGTCTCGGCCCCGGCAAAGCGCGCCCGTTCCGCCGCCTGTTTCACCAACGCCTGCATGAACCCGGTCAGACGGGCGTGTTGGCTGTGATGCAGGTGGTCAGCCTTGGTGGCGGCAAACAGGATCTTCTCGACCCGCCGGCCCAGCAGCAGCCGCGACAGAAACGCGTTCTGCCCCGGCCGGAACGCCATCAGGATCTCCTGCAGCACCGCGCTCATCTCGGCCACCGCTTGCGGCCCACGCCCGATAGCGCCCAGCGCGTCGACCAGCACCACCTGCCGGTCGATGCGGGCGAAATGATCGCGGAAAAACGGCTGCACCACCTGGCTCTTGTAGGCGTCGAACCGCCGCTCCATCTCGCGCCAGAGCGATTTGCGCGGCGCCCGCTCCAACGCCGGCAGCGGCGCGAAGGTCAGCACCGGCGACCCGGCCAGATCGCCCGGCAGCAGGAAGCGGCCCGGCGTGCAATCGGACCAGCCGGCCGCGCG
>NZ_PGTB01000054.1 GCF_002786325.1 Pseudooceanicola lipolyticus
GCCGGCAGACAGACCGGCAGCGCCAACAGCGCCAGCGCAAGGTCGAAGGGCCGTTTCAGATAGCGGGCGTAAAGGCGATTGCCGTGATGTAATTCCGTTTCCGCGACAACACGCGGCTCGGCAGCGTCGGCAAAAGCCGACCCTCCATAATAACTCATGGCTAAGCCCCCAAAGCCAAAAATATCAAGCCGTCACAGACCAATAACTCAGCAGCGACACCTACCCGGACGGCAATACTCACTAAAACGCTAGTGACACCATTAAACTAATTCAAACGAACTATTTGTAAGAAGCGAATCCCTGCCAATTCCCACACAGATAAGCGAGTTATTACTGATTGCTTAACAAATGTGCAAGTCGCGCAGGTGCACGATGGTTTTATTAACGATTCGCGATCTGGCCCAAGGCACGACATTTGCCGACACCGCGCGATTGCCGCACATCGCGGGCGGTGACCCTGAATTGCCCCATTTTGCTGCGGATTGATGCCGCAATTCCTCACTAGGCGTTGGCTTTGCGGCGCTCCCTGCGCTGCATCGCGTTCACCGGCAGCGAGGCAAGATGCAGCCACTCTTCCGCAGATCGGGCAATGCCCGCGAGAAAATCACGACATTGCCCGCGCCGGGCAAAGCCCTGGCGATGCTGGTTCTGGCGGCAGCAACCGCGCTGGCGATCGCGCCTGCCGAGGCCGCGCAGCGGCCCGAGGGTGGCGCACGCACGCTGGTGATCCGCAACGATCCCGGCGGCGTGATTCCCGCCCGGATCGCCGATATCGCGACCATTCGCGCCAGCGGTCGCAAGGTGGAATTGCGCGGACGCTATTGCCTGTCGGCCTGCACCTTGTACCTGGGCCTGCCGAATGCCTGTGTCAGCCCGCAGACCCGGTTCGGCTTTCACGGGCCGTCGCTGTATGGCCGCCCCCTGAAACAGAAAGAATTCGAGCGCTGGTCGAGACTTATGGCATCGCACTATCCCGAACCGCTGCGCGATTGGTTCATGAAGACGGCACGTTTCCGGCTCACCGGTTATGCCAACCTGCAGGGCGATGACCTGATCCGGATGGGCGTCGAGCGCTGCTGATACAAGGCATGCGCGGCGGCCCGAGTCACATCTTCACGCAAGCAAAACGGCGTGGCAGAGACCACGCCGTTTGACGGACCGCCAGGCGGTGATCAGTCGTTGGTGGTGCCCGTCGTGCTGGTGGTACCGGTGGTTCCGGTCGTGCCGGAGGTTGCCACGGTGCTGCCCACCAGACCCGCCAGGCTGGAATTCGCGCCGCCAAAGGCAGAGGCGCCGCCAATGCCGAAGGAGGTGCTGGCCGTGGGGCCAAACAGTTCGGCGCCGGAATTTGCATTGGCCTCCTCATCGACGATGACCTGTTGGGCAAAAGCGATGGGGGCAACGAGGCTGACAAGCGCAGCGGCAATGAAGTGTCGTACGAACATTATAACCTCGGAAGAATAGGTTTGTTTAAGGCATACCCTAACAGACCGGGTGACAGCCGTCAGGTGCAATTGCAATATTCCAGAGAACTGTGTTCTGGGTTGTTCGGATTCGTGTCATTCCAATGTCATTTATGACGCTTATTAGCGACATCACATACGTTACATGCCTTGGAAAGCGGCGCAGTCCGCCCGGGCCGACATATGGGCGCGAATCGGAATGGACCCGGCCTACGATATCCTGATTCGCGAAAACGGAATCGGCCTATATAAAGAAGTGCATCATGCTGGCGCTTGAGGAGTCCGAGGGCAGGCAAACGGGTGACACGTCTTCGGCGAGCCCCTCGCATCGCAAATGGAAACGGCCGGGGCGAAATGCTCATAAAACAGGCGGATTGATTCGATTTCGGCTGCAATCTCCGTACAATCCGCATATTGTGAGACCAATTCAAAGTGCGCTCGCGCAGACTTATACCGTCGGCCCGCCCATCGCCACATGGCGATCCGTGGCTGACAGGACAGGTGTATTTGGTTTGTAGATGTAGGACATATGACCCAACCTTTTCCCAAACTCGCCACCACCCAACCCGCTCAGGTCGCCGCCTCGGCCGAGATGGATGATGTCATCGACCTCGGAGCGCTGTTATCCGTCCTGTGGCGCGGCAAGTGGATCATCGGATTTATCACGGTTCTGGCGGTCCTCGCCGGGGGCTATTATGCCTATGTTGCCGCCACGCCGCTTTACACCGCCAAGTCGGTTGTGATGCTGGAGACAAGGGAAGAGCGCGTCACCGACCTGGAAAGCGTGATCGGCGGGCTGTCCGGCGATTCCTCGGTGATCAATTCCGAAGCCGAAGTGCTGCGCAGCCGCAGCCTGCTGAAAAAGGTGGTGGCGCAGCTGAACCTGGAGCGCGACCCCGAGTTCAACGCGGACCTGCGCCCGCCGGAGTGGCAGGACCAGGTTAAGGCCCGGATCCGGGGCGCCATCGCCTCGCTGCTGCCGGCCGGCCCCGAAACCACACCCGCTGTCGACGAATACCCCGATGCGCAGACCGAGGCGCTGGTCAACGCGCTTTTGGCGCGCATGACGGTTCGCAACATTCCGCAAAGCCTGGTGTTCGAGATCACGGTCAAAACCGAACAGCCGCAGAAATCGGCACGCATCGCCGACAAGGTTGCCGAGCTTTATGTCCTGAACCAAATCGAGGTAAAGTTCGAGGCGACCGAGCAGGCGACGACCTGGCTGACCGAACGGGTGACCCAGCTGCAGACCGAGCTGGAACTGGCGGAATCGCGGGTCAAGGATTTTACCGCTTCCACCGCCCTGGTGAACGCCGAAAGCCTGCAAGCGCAGGAACGGCAGCTGAAAGAGCTGCGCGACCGCATCCAGGCAATGCAGCTGTCGGCCACGAACGTGCAGGCGCGGGTCGAAGCGCTGCGCAGTGCCGGGACGCCCGAGGACAAGGCCGCCATTGCCAATGACAGCCGGCTGACCCGGCTGTTGCAGGAGGCCAGCAGCGATCCTACCGCCATGACCGCCTTTGACCTCAGATATCAGCAAATCATCGACCGCGGCGAATTGGAGTTGAGCCGGGCCAATAGCCAGCTGGCCGCCCTGTCCACGTCCCGCGACGAGATGCAGACGCAAATCGAGACCCAGGGACAAGACCTGATCCGGCTGCAGCAACTGACCCGCGAGGCCGAGGCCAGTCGCCTGCTCTATGAACATTTCCTGTCCCGGCTGAAAGAGACCGCCGCGCAGGAGGGCATCCAGCAGGCTGACAGCCGTGTTCTGTCACAGGCGGTGCCGCCGGCCGTGCCGTCGGAACCGCGAAAATCGCTGGTTCTGGCGATGGCGGGGATGTTGGGGCTGATGCTGGGCGTGGGCTTGGTTCTGATCCGCGAGGCGCGCAAGAACACCTATCGCACCGCACGCGATCTGGAACTGTCCACCGGCTATACCGTCATGGGTCAGGTGCCGCTGCTGCCGGCACGCAAGCGCCGAGATACGGTGACCTATCTCGCCACCAAGCCCACCTCGGCCGCGGCCGAGGCGATCCGCAACCTGCGCACCTCGATCATGCTGTCGAATGTGGACCGGCCGCCGAAGGTGATTGTCACCACCTCCTCGATCCCCGGCGAGGGCAAGACCATGCTGTCGCTGGCCCTGGCGCAGAATTTCTCGGGCATGGGCAAGAAAGTGCTGTTGATCGAAGGTGATATTCGTCGCCGGGTGATCGGGCAGTATCTGGGACAGGCCCCGAAAGACGGGCTGCTTTCGGTGCTTTCGGGCACGCAGCCCCTGTCCGAACTTGTGGTTCATGATGACGGGATCGGCGCCGATATTCTGATTGGCGAAAAAACCTCGGCCAATGCCGCCGATATCTTTTCGTCAGAGAGCTTTGCGCGCCTGCTGGCCGAGGCGAAACGGGAATATGACCTGATCGTGCTGGATACCCCGCCGGTCCTGGTGGTGCCCGATGCGCGCATCATCGCACAGAATGCCGATGTGATCCTGTTCGCGGTGAAATGGGACAGCACCTCGAAATCGCAGGTCGAAGAGGCGCTGCGCATGTTCGAAAGCGTGAACCAGCGGGTCAGCGGGCTTATCCTGAACCACATCAGCCCGAAGGGCATGAAGCGTTACGGCTATGGCGGCAAATACGGCGCCTATTCCGCCTATGGACGGAAATATTACGTCAACTGACGCCGGCAAAACGCCTAGTCAGAGGCGTTTGCCACCACATTGAACAGCGACGGGGTGATCTGCTGGATCACCCGGTTCCACCGCGTCACCGGCTGTTCGGCCACAAAGATCACATCGTTCGGCCGCAGCTCGAACCGGGTGGCCAGCATCAGGTTGGTCGCGTTGCGCGCATCCAGCTGCCAGGCCGTGACCGAGGCAAATTCGCGCGGATCGGCGGACCCGCGCAGCACGTAGATTTCACGCACATTGCCGGTCTGCGTCGGGACCCCGGCAGCGGTATTATACAGCGCGTCGGCAAGCGAAGCCGTCTGGTCAAACGGCAGGGCATAACGGCTCTGCTGGCGGACTTCGCCAGTCAGATAGACATAGTCCCGTTCCACCCCTTCAAGTTCCAGCCGCGTCAGATAGTTCTGGCGCGCTTCCTCCAGCGCGCCGCGGCGGATCGACACCTCGGCGTTCAACTCGTTCAGCGCGGCCACCCGCGCCGCCTGCTGAAACTGTGCAAGCTGGATCTGCTCGGCAAAATAGGCCTGTGCCAGGTCCAGCTCGTATTCGGTATCGACAAAGACGCTGTCACCATCCACCAGCTGGATCCGGCGCAACCCGTCGCGGGCATAAAGCTGGGTCAGCGGCACCTGGTACAGCGTGCCATCGCGATAGATGCGGACCGAGGCATAGTCCTGATCGCGCACGGTTACCCCGCCGGCAGCGGCAAGCGCTTCGTCAAGGTAGAGCGGTGTCAGGGTGATCGGCGCAACGGCGGGCGTCGAGACGGCTCCGCCGATCGAAACCTTCTTCGAGTTGAACTCGGCGATTTCCAGGCTGAAGGTGGGGTCGATCTGGTTCTCGACCAGGCGCTGGAACAGTTCCGCCTCGGCCTCTTCCAGGGTCATGCCACCGATCTGCACCCGGCCGACCTCAGGCACCGCAATCGCGCCGTCATCCTGCACGGTATAGCCCTGGCGGCTGTTCTGCGCGGCCAGAAGGCCGGTCAGCTGTTCGATGGTCGCCTCGGTCGGGTTGGGCGTGGCCAACAGCACCACATCGCCGACGCCGATACGATAGGGGCCGGGCGATACCGCTGGCGGAACCCGCGTTTCCAGCGCTTCGGGACGTGCGCGCGCGGTCAAGGCCGGGTCGGGCGTGGGGCCCGCGCCGCGCAGGCCCGAGCCGCCGCCGGCGGTTTGCGCGAAGATCGCCGGCAGGGTGCGCGGACGATAGGTAGACCGGTTCGCGACCATCACGCTTTCGGCGCTTATCGGGATGATGCGGACCTTGGAGCCGTCATCGGTGACCTTCTGCACCTGCGGGCTGAAATAGATGGCGCCGCAGGCGGCGAGGAACAGGGTCGGCAAAAGAACTGTCAAAATACGCATGGGAAGGCTCCCGTTGTGTCGCGGGTCTTGGAATGGGCCACGACCGGCATTGCAGGAAAGGCGCTCATCACAGCACCTGCTGGAAGGCAATGCGCCCGCTGAACGGGTTGGCCAGTTGGCGCGATTGGCGGATCTCGCCGTTGCGGCGGTCGATCCAGTAATAGTTTTCAAAGATCAGGTCGCTGCCCCGGCAGCTTTCCTTCATGTACCAGGTCGGCAAGGTGACATCGCCGATGGGCAGGGCAAAGTCCTGTATGCGGGTGATGTCGCAGACATAGCTGCGGGTTTCGATCTGGTCATTGCCGGTCAGGTAGGAATGGAACCGTTGCGCCGTGCCGTTGCGCCCGGCCCGCAGCAGCGCCAGCGATTGCCGCGCATCCGCGGCCATCAGGTCACCGCCGATGCCGCGGGTCATCACCATGATACCGTCGCGCAGGCCGATCTGCACACCATCGCGGCCATACCAGACCGCGACACCGTTCAGCATATGGCTATAGTACAAAAGATCGCGCTGGTCGCGGTCTTCGACCACGGCCTGCATCGCGCGCGCACCGGCCTGTTCCAGCGCGATGTAACGCGCGGAACTGGGCGGTGTCAGCGCACCGTCATCGCCGGCAATCTGGCGGAACAGGCTATTGCCCGGCTGGCCGGTGGCACAGGCGGCAAGCCCGAACATCGCAAGGGCCAGGATCGCGCGGCGCATCATCGCCAGAACCTCCCCCAGCGTTCCCTGAGTTCGGGGTCGTGATACCCGCGGGTGACCTCGTACAGCCGGTTGCGCACGTTCAGCCTTGCGCCGCCGTCCCGCGTCACCGGCCGCAGGGTCAGGCCAAAGCCGCGCTGCGCCGGTTCGCCAGTGAGCCAGGACAGCGGCATCGAAAAGCGGATACCCTTGTCAAACGCGCCCTCGCCGAATTCCTGCGAGGAGACATCGGTGAGGGTGAAGAAACCGCCGATGCGGAAACCATTGGCAAATTCGCGATCCAACGAGAAGGTCGCGCCCCAGTCGCCCGCCAGATAGCGGCCGGCATCGACCTGCCCCAGATAGCCCGCGCCTAGATCGTAATAGGCCGACAGGTGCCCGGTGGCGATCTCGTAATCGCGAAAATCGAACAGGATGTCATAATCGCGCTGGCGGACATAGTTGATCTCCCCGCCCAGGGCGAGCGGGCCTTCCACCGGCTTCCACAACAGTTCCGCCGAAACACCGCCATACATCCGTTCGAGATAACCAACCGAAACCCGGCCATAGAGGTTTTCGCCGGGTCGGAAGAAATACTCACCGGTGAGATAGCTCAGCTCCAGTTCGGATTCCTTGGCATATTCAACCGCGTCCGACCTGACATGCGGCAGAACCGAGTTCGACCGCCGCGTTGCCTTGTCGATATTACCGGCAATCGGCTGCCGCAGCGCGCCGGAAAAGATCAGGCCCGGCGTCGGTGTAAAGGCGGCAAAGGCCTCGATCCCGACCTCGGCGCGGACCGGGCTGTCCGGATCGAAGAAGGAGGGTACGAAATAGCCGCCGACGCCGGCCTCAAATTCCGGATAGGCCTCGGGCACGTAGTTTTCCGGCCTCAGCCGATAGCTGCTGCCTTCCATGACCGCCGCGCGGGAATAGGATTTCCACGACCCGTCCAGGTCGAAGGCCAATTCCTCCAGGTCGCTGCGGCGGATAGTGACGGCCGAAACCGGCACGCCCCGGTTGATCGGTACGATGACAAAGGTTTCGATCTGCGCCGGCAGCACCTCGCTCATCGCGCGCGCGGTGCGCCCGATCGCCTGTGGCGGTGCATCATAGCGGTCATTGCGGACATGGATCGTCGCCGTGGTGCCCGAGATCGACAGCGCCTTTACGCTCAGCCCGTCTTCGGCCAGGGTCCGCGCCACCGCCACGCGCAGGCGATCATCCGCGCCGGCCTCCGGCTCCAGATCCCAGGACCGGGCGGCCACCAGGTTGCGCGGCATCACCGCCGGCCCGCCGCCATTGATCCCGTCGGGAATGCGCGGTTCCGCCGGGTTGAAGGTATAATGGAACATCAGCGCAAGCTCGGAGCCATAGCGATAGGCCGCGCTCAGGTCGATGCCATTGTCGAAACGATAGGTGGCGCCCAGATTGATCGGAAGTTTATGTTCGAACCCGGTGCGCGCCACCTCGACGTCATAGGCGTCCGAGGAATATTCGGCCTTTAAGACGAGATGATCGGAATAATTCCACTGAAGCCCGGCGAACAAGGCGGCATCGCCGCGAAACCAGGCGCCGGTATCAAGTTCGCCGGTATTGTTGCCATCGTCATTTCGATTGTTAAATCCGTCCGCCACGACGCCCAGCGGATTGCTGAAACTGTTATAACTGCCCAAACGGCCCCAGCCGATCCCACCGGTCAGCCGCAGCCTTTCGCCGACACCCTTGGTGGCAACCACATATTCGCCACTATAGACACCAGTGCCGCCAAAGTCCCTGAGACCCACGGCAATCGCCGGGCGATACAATGTCTCGTCCACCAGGCGGAAGTGGAAATCGAAACTGCGGTCATAAAGCGTGCCCCCAGTTGAGGTATAGTTTTCCAGCTTGCCATAGCGGAACACGCCGGAAATCCGCGGTGTGACCTGGAAATGAAACACGGTGCGCCAGGTGCCCGGAGAACGACCGGCAGACAGCGACACATCCCCGTCACGCATTGAATCCGCCGTCGGCATATCGATCAGCCCCGGCGTACCATAAAAAGACAGCGACGCGCGCTCCTGCGCCAGAATGGCACCGCCACCAAGGCAGAACAGGGCCAGAATGCATCCCCGGCGCAACGCTCGGGATGCCTTGAGATCTCGTGTCACAAAGCCCAATTTACTGCCCATTACAAATATGTCGTTGACCGACCTTTCTTAACGAATACAGTTTCAGAATGCGTTTTAAAATGCACCCTTACAAGCGTGAGCGTGCAACAATTATCGCGCAGATGCGGCATTGTCGCGACAGCTGTCCCCGGCTTTACGTCCGGAAATCCCGAAAATGATCACTTTTTCAGCAAAACCAACGCTTGCAACAGTTTCAGAGAATTCGCCGTTCCGAGATGTCGACGGCAATCCAGCTGTTAAAATCTGCTTATGACCACGGCAGGAAACCATCCAAATCGTCAAGGCCTCGCCGTATTATCGCCTGGGCTCTCCCCATCCGTGCGTACCGATATGCGGACCAACAGGTTTGGGCCCTAAAGAGATCAGAAAGCCGTTGGTAATTCGCTGTGTCAGCCAACGCGCCCGCCCCGCAACAGGCTGGATATGTTCCAGGGCCCGGAGTTGCGCGAGTCCACGACAGTTCTGGCAGCCGCCCTCTTCCGCAGCGGCGCCAGCCTGCCGGCCGTAGTCGGCGCCTCCGACTGCCGCTGGCTGTGCAGCAGCTATTCAGGGCGCTATGATATGATCGGCGTACTGGACTTACTCAGCGGCGCCAAGTTGCTGCCCAAAGCGGAGCCCGCATGACCGACGCCGAAAACATGGCCGGAATGCTGCTGGGCCGGGTGCTCGCCACACCCCGCACCGGCCGGCGACGGCTGGTCGCTTTGGCCGGGCCGCCGGCCTCGGGCAAATCCACCCTGGCCGAGCACCTGGCGGATCTGCTGAGCCGCAGCGGATGCGCTGCCACCGTGGTGCCGATGGACGGCTTTCACCTCGACAACCGCATCCTTGACGCCCTTGGCCTGCTGCACCGCAAGGGCAGCCCCGCGAGCTTCGATGTCACCGGCCTGCTGCGCCTGGTCGCCGCGCTGGCGCGGGACGACGAGGTTTTCTTTCCCACCTTCGACCGCCTCCGCGACCTAGCCATTGCCGGTTCCGGGCTGGTCGGCCCCACCTGCGACACCGCAATTGTCGAGGGCAACTACCTGCTCTACGACGCACCGGGCTGGCGCGATCTCAGCCGGCTCTGGGACCTCTCCATTCGCCTTGAGGTGCAGCGCGATACCTTGGAAACCCGTCTGGTCGACCGCTGGCTGGCGCAGGGCCACACGCGAGCTCAGGCCGAAACCCGGGCACGGGAAAACGACCTGGCCAACGCCACGCTCCTCACCCGCGCGGCCCTGCCCGCCGATGTGACACTAACCACCGCAGACTGACCCTCGGTTCCGTGGCACCCAAGCGCCGCGTCCGGTCACACGCGCGATATGGGCTTTCGCTTGTCAGAGCAAGTTCGCGGTTTCGTACGGCTCGGCTGATCGATGTGGCGGCCGGTGAACATGGCTTGGAAGACCTAAACGCCGCAGGTGGTTTTTTTGCTCAGACTACGACTCCAAGCCAACCCAAAAGGCGACATCGATGCAAAATTTGTTGCCCCCAACACCGTGTTTCAGGCCAATTTCACACCGCACCAAAGCGTTCAATTTTTCCATGATAAATTTGACACTTAGAGTCAGACCTCATAGCCAATAGATGACGGTTGCGGCGAGTGCGATTGTCGAAAGGAAGACCTTTGGGCATCTGTCGTATCGGGTTGCCACGCATCGCCAGTCCTTCAGTCTGCCGAACATGATCTCGATGCGGTTGTGTCGTTGTATCGGCGCTTGTCCACCGCCCGGCAGGGAATTGCGGCAGCAATGTCCCGAGAGGGAACTCTACAGTTTTCTTGCGCTGTTCTCGACCGGAGATACACGGGCGTATCCCTTTGTCTTTCAATGCTTCCCTGAACCAGTCGGCGTCATAGCCGCGGTCACCGAGTAGCCAATCGACATCCGGCAGGTTGCCGAGCAATGCCCGCGCGCCGATGTCGTCGCTGACCTGTCCGGCCGTGACAAACAGGTTGAGCGGCCGCCCCTGGCTGTCGCAGACGGCATGCAGTTTGGTGTTCATGCCGCCCTTGGTTCGGCCGATCAGGCGTCCACGCCCCCTTTTTCGCGGACATGCTGATCGAGGTCCGGGGCGCCTTCAGATACTTGCGCAGGCTCACTCGAACACATGGCGTTCACCTGCTCACGTCAAACATGACCGTCTTCTCCTCAACGTGCGCGGCAGCCAGGCCGGCCATGATCTGCGCGAAGACGCCCCCGCTTCCAACGGTTGTAAAGCGTCTTGTGCGGGCCGTACTCAACAGGCGCGTCACGCCAAAGCAACCCATTGCGATTGATGAAGGTAGTCCCGCTCAACACTCGCCGGTCATCGACGCGCGGTTTGCCGTGGGATTTGGGAAAGAGAGGTTCCAGACGCGTCATCTGGGCATCTGTCAGCCAGAAAAGATCGCTCATGTTCACCGCTCGTTTTCGGGCGGTGAATCACCCAGCTCACCGGAAATCGATGGGCCTTGACCCAAAGGGGACTAAAACGACCTAATTAGAATCTGAAACTAACCAAGAAAAATATCTCGAAATGTTCTTTCAGAAAGCCGCACATCTTCTTGAAATCTCTGCCTGGCAATAGATCTCAGGCGTACACGCTCCTCACTGGAAGCTGAAAGCAAGCGATTAATCTCATTGATTACGACAGCAACGAAATCCTCTCGCCGATCAACAACAACCCCAGCCTTTCCGATCTGGCACGCGACAGAACCACGGTCCTTTGAAATCACACGCGCCCCGACAGACAATGCCTCATAAATGACAATGGGCTGAGCCTCATTTTGATACTCGGTGGGGAAGACGAACAAATCGAGAGAGGCAAAGAAGATTCCTTTTTCATCACCATATTTCGGCCCCACCCAAGTTAAATCTCCTAAACACTGGGCTCTTGCAACCGCCTCCTTATCAACTGAAGAAACGATCGGTCCAGCCAGCACAACCTCGACTGGCAGACCCGCAATACGAACTTCTCGAGCTAATCTTAAGAATTCATACAATCCCTTCTCGCGCGTCAAATTACTCAAAAAGCCAATCCGAATCAACTTACTCTTATTTGCAGTATCTAGATTAATACAAGCACCATGATCCGGCACGAACGCGGCATTAGGGAGACTAAATACATCACCTCGCACGTCATACATCTTACCAAATGCAAAAAGCATAGCCCCATCTAAAAAAATGTGACCCAACCTAGCCCCACCAAGAAAGCAAATAAATCGCATCACAAGGCTTTTTCTATTAATATAGGCGTATGAATGATGATAAAGATATCCACTGCGTCGACGCGAAACAACGGCAAGCAAGTGCACCAAAGTATATATCATACCACCTCCTCCGTTTACTCCTACTACATAAATTCGAGGCTCGAACCCGGAAAATAAAACACTAAAAAATGTAAAAATACATTTGTATAGTCTCACAATATGACCTCGAGTTCCTCTCAAATCCTTAGACGACTGATCTAATCTCCCGGAAACTCCAAAAGCCTCGACGCGATTAGCTAGGGCGTCCATGATCATCGAAAATCCATGGACAGGAGGCGGGAACGGACCTATTAGAACCACAGGGGTACGCAACTTAGCCATCATTCTCTTGCCGAACTCCTAGCTCTCCAATTTTCATTGGCGTCAACTCTTCGCGAAGGCAAACTTCTCTTGCTGGTGAACCCACAAATGCACGACCGGAAGGTAAGCTCTTCGTAACCAAGGTCCTAACATTGCAGAAAGAACCATGTCCAATTCTCACCCCAGGGCAAACAAAGCATTGTGCAGCCAACCACACCTCGTCATCTATGAAAACGCTATCTTGATAAATGCTGAATGTAGGGCTGGCGGGGTCATGGCCTGCCGCACAAATATAGCAGCCTTGCGAAACAACGGCATTACCTCCAATCACTATGTGACCCAAAGAATAAAGCACAACAGAATCCCCTATTTGGGAGTATTCGCCTATTGATACTTTCCACGGGTAAGTAATTTTAACCGATGAGCGAACTAGCACTTTTTTTCCGACCTTGGCGCCAAACAAACGCAGTAAAAACCTCCTCCAGCCATAACATACTTGTGGAGATGGCCGAAACAACAAAGCCTGGACAATCCACCAGAGCTGAACAGCGAGCAAGCTCCTGCCCCTAAATCCTTTAGGAACACGAAATGCTGACAAATCTTGATAGGTTCTTTCAATCACGAAAACTGTTCCCCGTCCTTGTAAAGTGCTACATGAAGCTAACGATCGCGCCTATTCCGCCATAGTGAATAGATAGCTCGGTTGGGATATATATGAACCTGTAATCTTTTTTGTGCAAAATACGCAAAGATCAGCTTTGGCGCAACTGAACTAAGAGAAATCGCAAATGCAACACCTACCAGTCCCAACAAACTATAGCCGAGCACCATTAATCCGGCGGAGACCGTCAAGGTCACAATAATCGTATTTCGAACAATCCTTTCATGCCCAGTCATTAAGAGGAGGTGGCCAACCGGCCCAAGCATAACCGATACAAACTGCCCCACAGCCATGACCCTTAAAGCCAACTCTGCAGCAGCTGAATATATGCCAAAGAACGACAAAACAAATTCTGGTACCAAAATCAAAATCAAGAAAAAAGGCATGGCAAATAAAAACATTATGAGAGACGATCTAGAAATCACCTCTTGCAATCCGCGCCTGTCACCCCGTGAAAACATAGATGCATAGTTTGGAGCGTCTATTAGAGCTACTGCAAGCGTTGCCAGATTTTGAACCATGGCTAATCTCTGCCCAACACTGATAACGACGACACCCTCAGCCGAGAGCAATATTCCAGAAAGCAATGTCCCCAGCCAAAAGTTTGCCTGAGACAACAAGTTAAAGACAAAAATGTCGAAATAGCCATAAATTTCCACGCGCCTATTAAAAAGAAGAGAAACAGGTTCTGCGCGTCTAAGCCTTAGCCAATACGCACCGAACGCAAATGAGCCAAAACTTGCGAAAACAAAGATTGCACCAGCCGAATATTCACCAAACCTCTGCAAAACCGGCACCGAAATCGCAAATACAAGGTTGGAAATCACATTCAAAGTAGCCGTTGACTTAATAGCCATACGAAACCCTTGAAGCCCTGCAGATAGCACATATGACGCCGCCAGAAAAGGTACTGCCAATGAGTACGACGTTAAAATTGACTTAAATTCCAATGAGCTAAACGTAAGGCTTGAAACGAATCCAGACACAATTATTGTTAAGATGGAAAATACCAGACCTATTGATCCCGCAAGCATAGACGTTGATGCCACAAAGAGACGCGCCTGTTCATGCCGTCCTTCGCTACAAAGAATACTCACCCGTCGAAGAGTAACTTCCTGAAGTCCTCCGGCCGATACGCTGCTAAGAAACAACGCGGCCGCCATAGCATACAAATGGAAACCAGCTTGCCCACTTTCAAACGTGCGCGTAATTACAAGATTTGCAGCGAGAACCGAAACCGCTCCTAAGAGCTTTATGCTCAGTCCGAGTATATGCGGAATATAGGAATTCACACCAATGCCTTAAATGCCAATCCTGGAAAGCTATACTCTGTACAACAGTTTAAATGGCGCCGTCAAAACGTTTGTAACAATCTTTTTAATAGGCGAAACTTCAGTTACCCACCTAATATCCGGACTGATCTTCATGGGCTCAAATCTTGATGGGTTTCCGGAAACGGGGTGATATCTCTCCGCAGAATCTACACCCTTGGAACTTGGTTTAGCTTTCAAAACGGCTATCGCCGAATCTGGGTTCATCACGAAGTCCTCATATTTGATTAGTACCGTATTTGCGATACGCTTTCGAATGCGACTGGAAACTATTGCTACGTTTATCCATCGGGCGACAGATTTATAGTATCCTACAGCCGGCATTGTGGCGCTCGCTCCAGTTGTCGACTCCACCCTCACTTTCGACTTAGTCCACGAGTACGCTACTGCGGCCGGCTCACGTACCAATTCGACGATTTGTATTTCATCTTGCTTCAAATAGCGCTTGAGCAATATTGGCCTCACTGGTCGCTTTGATGTATCAAACGCATATTCGTGTGGCAGCGAGCGTATAAACTCGGCCTGTAGCTGGTAGTACCTGTCAAGAATGCTGCTTACTCTTTTGTAGCGAAGAAGGTAAAATCCTAACGTGCTTTCTGCCCGACGTTGCTCAATGGCGAGAAGACGAATTTCCTCAGCCGAAAACCTTCTCTCGAGCAATTCTCGAAATTTTTTCCAAAAATCGCACTCTCCAAAAGGCACACCACATCCACACCTTTCGTTTTCAATTATCCCACGCTCAATAGCGTATGTCATTTCTCCCAGCGCAAAAATATCCAAATTCATAGCCGCGTATCGCTCAAAGACAGTTGAGCCCGAACGCCCCAGAGCGGTTAAGTATATTAGCTTCGCCATTTTCCGCCCTTTCCCCAACTAAATCGATCTGAACTCATCTTAATTCTCGCTTCACCATTGGCGTTTGAAATCATAGGAGACATTGCAGCGTAAAGCCAAATACCAAAAAATGCATAGGAATCGAACTGCATATACAACCAGGAAAGCACCAACAAATATAGAAGCCATCCACCTCTAAGCAGCAATCCAAACATGAAAAGGTAGAAAATCAGACCCAATTCCGCGACAACTCTGAGATGCAAGTTGAAGAAGGAATTATCATTCAATTTCAGAGCGGACGAGACCTCCGTGTTTTTATCTAAGCCAGGGATCTTTCCCAAAGTCGCCGCAGCTCCTTGATTAACAAGACTGTAGGCATTCCCCATACCTACGCCAAACAGAAGAGTATGGGAATCTTGAAGAATGCCTTCTGATAAAGCCTGAATCCTAAATGCCCTCGCTTGAAGTGAAAGATCGGCTCCAATTGCCCTATGTCCACTTCCCGCTTCTAAAATTCTCGAGAGTCGATCAAATTTTCCTACAGTGACGAATGGCGTTACTGCGACACCCACTATTGCGATAATCGCGATACCCAGGACAGCATTGCGCGCGGTTCCGAACAGGCTGCGGATCTGGCCAAAAGCAAGAAGTAGCAGAAACACAATGGTGGAATCAATCAGTAGGCGCACGGATGTTCCAAAAATCAACGCTATCGCCATGATTCCCCAGAACGCCGATCTTGCGCGCCGCTTCGCTTTGACCGTGAAGTCACTTTCCGCTGCTCTATTTAGAACAAGAACAACCGGCAGAAGAACTCCAAAAATATGCATCGAGATGAATGAAGGTTCAGTAAACGAAAAGCTTATTCTTTCCCCGTAATTCCTTTTCTCAACGATGTCAAATAGCTGCCCAAGAGGTAAAAAATGAAACTTGTAAGTCAGTATTTCCAATACGCCGTAGGCCAGAGAAAACATATACGCCACGGCGATATGAGAGCACATCTTGACTAGCCTTTCATGCTCACCCCTTAGAAAAACGCACAGCGAAAAGTAAAAAGTGACGCCCAAAAACAGAGTTGCCAAGCTGTCCATCGCATTAGAAAGTCTCAGCTGCCCGAATGGAATTGGCGCCAATATATAGATGGACGCCACAATGTACAAAACAGCACTGCGTGGACGAATAAGAATCGAAGCGGGCTCTATGATCACTCTTAGGAGTAAGTATACAAAGAAAACAAATGGACTGACCGTAGCCCAACCAGCGGATGGAGCAAAAGAGAGATTATCGAACGGTATCGTGTACAAACCGATTATAAAAAGCGAATCAACGCCTTTGAGCCTTCTGTTGTCCCCGCTTTGAGCAGAAGCAGTCACACTAGATATCAATTTTTTTTCTTTCTCGCTCTACTTCTTCGGTTAAATTCGCAAGCATATCTCTTTGATATTCACGCCTCCAATTTAGTTTAAGCACCGGCGTACGCTCCGAAGCTATTCTTTTGTAAATTTCTTCATTAGAACAACCTCGATAACCGTTAGCCCGCTGAACGATGTGTGATGGTACCGCTGATATTTTTCGAGCGTCATCCCATACCTGCTTTGCGGCGGGATTAGCCTTGAGTGCCTTCGAGAAGGAATAGTGGACTGCGGCATATGGATAGGAACCCGCCATTCTTAGGTACGGCTCCGATATCATTGCAGTAGCTATGCTTGGTGTTTGCCCGAGAGCGATTTTAGCTGCACGGTGAAATGCCTTCGAGTACAGCGTCCCTTGCAGAGGAAACTTTCGTCTCAACAATACCTTTTCTAGTTGTTTTATCCATTCAACTGTAACAGCGTTCTTTCTTTCGGAGGCGAGAAACCAACTTGCGATTTCACGATCTCGACCGGGTCGTTGGAACGCGAAAAATCCAGAACTAGCTGCCTGATCTATCCAGTCGTCTAGAGGCAGCACGCACATAGATGTAGCGTCGACCCAAATCCCACCGTTTTCCCTCAGTAGACGCAACCTAAGCAAATCTGTTAACGCTTGAATCTTTAGATTGCTCGATTCTTCAAATAGCCTTTTTATTTTGCTGCACTCTGAGATTGAGCCCCGCGACAAAATGTTTACTTGCCATGAAGAGTTCTTATTACGCCAACTCTGAAGACAAGTTTGAACTATTGCGGGCGCGCGTTCTTCACCGACATCCCAAAAGCTCCAAATTTTTTTCGGTATGCTCACAGGCGCTTCAGCTTCTCATTTAGATTACCTACCATAATCCCTGCGGCAACAGATAGCTCGTTCGGGCTCGCCATATCCATTTTAACTTTTTTTCTTTCACTTCACTTTATTTTCTCGCCGATTTTTTTGAAAGCGACGAAATTTTGAATATTGTTGCGTGGGCCACAAGTTAAGGTTACAATCAGTGCCTATACCTATTGTTCCTGCAAAACCTACAATAAGCCTTTGTCTCTGAGACTGTGATCGCGGCGGCAGCCTTATGCGAAGAGCCCAGTATCATCCTTATTGTTTGATGGTTGAGGCTCACATTAAGTGACTCACCAATACACACAGTGTCCCTTCAGATTGGTTAGTACCACTTCGAACCCCTAAACAACTCAGATATGCAGCTTCGACGGGCCTCCAGTTTAGGAGAGGCCATAACCTTTTGATATCATGCACTGCGGACAGCTGTCACCGATTCAGCCATGTGTTCACGGTTCTTTTTACTTCCGATCTCAAGATTCGGTTTTTTTGCGGGCATTGCGTGAAGCAGGTACCCGGAGTGGCCCGCCTTTCCTCACGCGCGATGATGACCTGAGACCCGACTTCCCTCCAGTCTTTGGGAGAATCCGTCGATTGATTTCTGGCCTCATGCGGCCGGTGAGATTGCACCGAAACACTGCATCGCCGGGCTTGTCGATCACAGAATGGACATAGACCGATCTGCCGAACCAGGGATGCCAAGGATAAAGAACCTCGCGCCGGTCGGTAACGTGGGTGTTCTGGCGTTCAGTTGTACAACTTCCACAGGCCACATGGCGCACACAACGGAAAGACGCCTTACGAAGCGCTCAGAGAGAAGCTATAATCAACAAACGGGCTGTCCCACGAGCAACCGCACCTTACAAATGTTTGAAAGCACTGGAACCCAAAGATGGATGGGGAGATTTTTCACTTAATTTACAATGACTTAAATGGTGCCCCCACACGGACTCGAACCGCGGACCTACTGATTACAAATCAGTTGCTCTACCAGCTGAGCTATAGGGGCCTGAGCTTCCGATTACTGGCATTCCGGGCGCATCGCAAGACGGTTTCGCAGCCGCGCCCTGGCATTGGCGGGGTGTGGCCGGAACACGGCACGCCCGGCACATGGGCGGCGATGGCGTTTGACTGGGCTGGGGCAAAGCGCTAGGCCTCGCCGGATTACAAACGGGTCAGAGAAAGCAGCGCGAAGATGCAGGTCGTGTTTCACACGGGGGCGCACTATACCGATGACGGGCGCCTGCTGAAATGCCTGCTGAACAACAAGGACGAATTCCGCAAGCGCAATGTCGCGGTGCCGGGGCCGGGCAAATACCGCACCCTGCTGAAAGACGCCTTTGCCGCGCTGGACGGCACCGTGCCGGCGGCGGATGCCCGCAACGTGCTGGTTGATGCCATTCTCGACGACGAGACCGCCGACCGGCTGATCCTGACCAACGAGCATTTTTTCGGGTCGCCGCGCTTTGCCCTGGGCAATGGCCAGCTCTATCCGCTGGCGGCCGAGCGGATGCGCCATCTCGACCAGCTGTTTGACAGCGACCGAATCGAGCTGTGCATGGCGGTCTGCAACCCCGCCACCTTCCTGCCCAAGGCGCTTGACCGCGCCTCGGCCGAGCAGCAGGCGCAGCTGCTGGCGGCGACGCCGCCGCAGAGCCTGCTGTGGTCCGAGCTGTTCACCCGCATCCGCCATGCCCTGCCCGAGATGCCGATCACCATCTGGTGCAACGAGGATACGCCGGTGATCTGGCCCGAGGTCATCCGCGCCCTTGCCGGGTTGGAGCCGGGGGAAAAGATCAATGGCGGCTTCGACCTGCTGCGCGAGATCATGTCGCGCGAGGGGATGCGCCGGTTCCGCGCCTATCTGCGCGACCACCCCAACCTGACCGACACCCAGAAGAAGCGGGTGATGATCGCCTTCCTGGACAAATATGCGCTGGCCGAGAAGCTGGAGGAAGAGCTGGACCTGCCCGGCTGGACCGGCGATCTGGTCGAGGAGCTGACCGAGATCTACGACAACGACATCGCGCGCCTGACCGAGATTCCGGGCCTGCGGCTGATCACGCCCTGATCGAAAGCCGCTTGCGCCGCGAGGTTCTGGTTTGCCATACATGATGCGCATCGCCACAGACCGGAGGCCGCGCGTGCCCCTGCCCCGCCAGCCGAATACTCGCGCATGACCGCCGGCCTCGGCCCCGAGGAATGGCAGGCGGTGGCATTATCGCTGAAAGTGTCGTTCTGGGCGACGCTGCTGTCGCTGCCGCCGGGCCTGTTTATCGCCTATGCGCTGGCGCGCTGGCAGTTCTGGGGCAAGCAGGTGCTGAACGGGTTGGTGCATCTGCCGCTGATCCTGCCGCCGGTGGTCACCGGCTATCTGCTGCTGCTGGTGTTCGGGCGGCAGGGCCTGGCCGGGGCCTGGCTGGAAAGCCTGGGCATCGTGCTGGCGTTCCGCTGGACCGGCGCGGTGCTGGCCGCCGCGATCATGGCCTTTCCGCTGATGGTGCGGGCGATGCGGCTGGCGATCGAGGCGGTCGACCCCAGGCTGGAGGCCGCCGCCGCGACGCTGGGCGCGCCGCGCATTGCCGTCTTCGCCACCGTCACGCTGCCGCTGATCCTGCCCGGCCTGATCACCGGCGCGGTGCTGGCCTTTGCCAAGGCGATGGGCGAATTCGGCGCCACCATCACCTTTGTGTCGAACATTCCTGGCCAGACCCGCACCCTGCCCACCGCGATCTATACTTTCCTGCAGGTGCCGGGCGGCGATGCCGCGGCGCTGCGGCTGGTGCTGGTCTCGGTCATTGTGGCGATGGCAGCGCTGCTGGTCTCGGAACTGCTGGCGCATCGCGCCAGCCGCCGGATCAACGGCGCATGAGCCTGGAGGTCGATTTTCGCCACCGGCAGGGCGATTTCGCGCTGGCCGTCGCCTTTGACGCGCCCGATGGGATCACCGCGCTGTTCGGCCGGTCGGGCGCCGGCAAGACCAGCGTGGTGAACGCGATTGCCGGGCTGCTGGCGCCGGATGCGGGGCGCATCACCCTGGGCGGCACCGCCCTGTTCGACCGGGCGGCGCGGTGCAACCTGCCCACCTGGCGGCGGCGTCTGGGCTATGTGTTTCAGGACGGGCGGCTGTTCCCGCATCTCTCGGTGCGCCAGAACATGACCTATGGCCAGCGCTTCGCGCCGCGCGGAGCCACCGGGCCGACGCTCGACTCCGTAGCCGAGTTGCTGGGCATCGCGCCGCTGCTTGACCGGCGGCCGGGCGGCCTGTCGGGCGGCGAGAAACAGCGCGTGGCAATTGGCCGGGCGCTGCTGTCGCGGCCGCGGATGCTGTTGATGGATGAACCGCTGGCGGCGCTGGACGAGGCCCGCAAGGCCGAGATCCTGCCGTATCTGGAGCGGCTCAGGGATGAAACCGCCCTGCCGATCCTCTATGTCAGCCATTCGGTAGCCGAGGTGGCGCGGCTGGCCAGCCGGGTGGTGGTGCTGGAAAATGGCCATGTCGCCCGCGCCGGGCCGGCGGAACAGGTGTTGTCCGATCCCGGCATGGTACACCAGATCGGCCTGCGCGAGGCCGGCGCGGTGCTGCCGGCCACGGTGGCGCGGCATCACGCCGACGGCTTGACCGAACTGGCCGTGTCGGGGGGGCGGCTGTTCCTGCCCCTGACCAAAGGCGCCCCCGGCACCGCGGTCCGCGTGCGGGTTCTGGCCCAGGACGTGATGCTGGCGCGTTCGGCGCCGGTGGGCCTGTCGGCGCTGAATATCCTGCCCGGCAAGGTGGTGTCCCTGCGCGACGGCGACGGGCCCGGCGTGATGGTACAGATCGCCTGCGGCGACGACCTGCTGCTGGCCCGCATCACCCGCCGTTCGGCCCAGGCGCTGGGCCTGGCGCCGGATGGCCCGGTTTTCGCGGTGATCAAGACCGTGGCGATCGCCCGCAGCGATGTCAGCCGCAGCTGACGAGTCAGGACATTCCCAGCGCTTCCTTGTACATCTCCAGCACCGCCTCTTCCTCGGCGATATCGTCCTTGTCGCGCTTGCGCAGGGCGATGACCTTGCGCATCACCTTGGTGTCATAGCCGCGGGCCTTGGCCTCGGCCATCACCTCTTTCTGCTGCTCGGCGATGTCCTTCTTTTCCTGTTCCAGCCGCTCGAACCGTTCGATGAACTGGCGCAGCTCGTCGGCAGTGACGCGATAGCTGACGTCGCTGGGGCTGACGTCGGTACTGGTGTCGGTCATGAAAAGGCTCCGTCTGGCGGGATTGATCTGAACCTGCCGGATACCGCCCCCCCGGCGGCGCCGCAAGGCCCCGCGGCGCGGCTTGCGCGGCCCGCCGCGTGCAGCTAGACCCCGAGGCAACACAATTCCGGAGGCCGCATATGTTCGACATCATGATCTGGACCGGGGCCGCCCTGTCGCTGCTGGGGCTGGCCGGGCTGATCTGGTGCATTCTGCGGGTGATCCGGGCACGGCGCGCCGGTCTGTCCGACGAGGCCATGCGCGCAGCGGTTGCCGCGGTGCTGCCGATCAATATGGGCGCACTTGCGGTTTCGGTGATCGGGTTGATGTTGGTGGTGGTGGGCGTGATCCTGGGGTGACCCCGCCCACCGTTTTTCGAGAAATCAGACCGGCAGGTTGTCGAACCTCTGTTCGATCGCTTCATCCAGAAGCACGGCATTCAGGCTGCGCAGACGCGCGGGAACATGATGGCCGTCGCGGGCCATCCGTTCCAGAACCTGGCTGAGCTGCGGCTGCAATTCGATGCGGCGCGCGCCATTTGCTGCGGTGATCATCGCTTCCAGACGCAATGCGGTCTGGGACAGGTCGTAGTCGGTCATGTCAGCCTCCCCTCTTGGCATGAACCCCCCGTTCCGCGAAGACCATACCACACCCTGCTAAGGGACGAACCTTTCGATGCCCGGCTGGGCCGAATTTTGCCAGATTCACCCCTTTTGGGCAGGAATTCCGGCGCTCTGCACAAGATATCCACAGAATTCGTCGGCTTGGCCCGACACACGCGCAGGAAGAGGATAACAATCTGTGAGAGAATCGCGGCTTGATATATATTCACATTTCGATATATGTTTCCGCCCATCATGGAGGATCATGCGATGATACCTGACGTGAAAGCCTTCTTCGACGATGCGACAAACACGGTGTCCTACGTGGTGCGCGACCCCCAGGGCAGCGCCTGCGCGATCATCGATTCGGTGCTGGATTTCGACCACGCCTCGGGCCGCACCGGCACCGCTTCGGCCGACCGCATCTGCGCCTATGTGCGCGAGGCCGGGCTGAAGACCGAATGGATCCTGGAAACCCATGTCCATGCCGATCACCTGTCGGCGGCGCCCTATCTGCAGGACCATCTGGGCGGCAAGATCGGCATTGGCGACCAGATCACCGTGGTGCAGGACACCTTCGGCAAGGTGTTCAACGAAGGCAGCGAGTTTCAGCGCGACGGATCGCAGTTCGACGCCCTGTTCAAGGAGGGCGACAGCTTCCATATCGGCCAACTGCGCGGCGAGGTGATGCACACGCCGGGCCATACGCCGGCCTGTCTGACCTATGTGATCGGCGATGCCGCCTTTGTCGGCGACACGCTGTTCATGCCCGATTTCGGCACCGCGCGTTGCGATTTTCCCGGAGGCTCGTCGGCGGCACTGTTCAATTCGATCCAGAAGATCCTGGCACTGCCGGATGACACGCGGGTTTTCGTCGGCCACGACTACAAGGCGCCCGGGCGCGAAGAATATGCCTGGCAAACCACCGTGGGCGAACAAAAGGCGCTGAATGTGCATATCGGCCACGGCCGGACCATCGAGGAATTTGTCGCCATGCGCGATGCCCGCGACGCCACGCTGGGCATGCCGCGCCTGATCCTGCCCTCGCTGCAGGTCAACATGCGCGGCGGGCAGATGCCGCCGCCGGACCAGCAGGGAGACGTTATGCTGAAACTGCCACTGAACAAGCTATAGCGGAGAACCGGAGCAGGCGATGCAACAGGACTGGATCTGGGGCCTCGTCGGGGGCGGGCTGATCGGGCTGGGCGGCGCCGTCTACCTTCTGGGCAATGGCCGCATCATGGGCGCCAGCGGCATCCTCGGCGGGCTGGTCGACGGCAGCGGCCGCAACAGCGCCGGCGAACGCCTGGCCTTTCTGGCCGGGGTGCTGGCGCTGCCCGCCCTGCTGACCCTGCTGTTCAACATCCCCGCCGACACCCACCTGACCCGCAACCTGACGGTGATCGTCGCCGCCGGTCTGCTGGTGGGCATCGGCACCCGCATCGCCAATGGCTGCACCTCGGGCCACGGGGTCTGCGGCATGTCCCGCCTCTCGCGGCGCGGCATCGTCGCCACCCTGGTCTATATCCTCGCCGGCGGCGTGACGCTGGTGGTGATGCGGCACCTGCTCGGGGTGATCTGATGCGCCCTCTGCTTGCCCTCCTGGCCGGCAGCCTGTTCGGCACCGGCCTGTTCCTCTCCGGCATGACCGACACCACCAAGGTGCAGGGCTGGCTGGACATATTCGGCAACTGGGACCCGACCCTGGCCTTCGTAATGGGCGGGGCGATCCTGCCCATGGCCATCGCCTGGCGGCTGACCGCGGGGCGCAGGCCGCTGGCCGCCACGGCCTTCCCGGCCCGGCCCGACCCGGTGATCGACCGGCGGCTGGTATTCGGCTCGGTCCTGTTCGGCATCGGCTGGGGGCTGGCCGGGCTCTGTCCCGGTCCGGCGGTTGCCTCGCTCAGCTATGGCGGCCTGGGCGGGCTGGTTTTTATGCTGTCCATGCTCGCCGGCATGGGCGTTGCGCCAACCATCGGCGCGCGACTGGACAGGATCGCGGCCGCGGCGTAAATCTGCCCCATGACACCGCGCCAGATCACCCCCCGCTATTCCGTTTCGCCGCAGATCGAACCCACCGACCTGCCGGCGATTGCCGCCGCTGGTTTTACCAAGGTCATCTGCAACCGGCCCGATTCCGAAGTGCCCGCCGAATTGCAGTCCGAGGCGATCCGCATCGCCGCCGAGGCCGCCGGCCTGACCTTCGAAAAGCTGGAACTGACCCACCAGACCATGACGCCGGAAAACGTCGCCCGCCAGGCCGAGATGATCGAACATTCGGATGGCCCGGTCTTTGCCTATTGCGCCTCGGGCACCCGCTGTTCGGTGGTCTGGGCGCTGGGCCAGGCCGGCCAGGTGCCGGTCGACCAAATCCTCGCCGCCACTGCCCAGGCCGGCTATAATCTGGAAAATCTGCGCCCGGCACTGGAACAGGCCGCCAGCCAGGCCTGACCCTCACCCCCCGTCTGGCGGCTGAGCCGGCGCTGCGTCGCTCTCCGCCAGCGGCAGCCCCGCCAGTTCCGAGATCTCCGCCGCCATCCCGGCGGCGTCAGGCTCGGGCGGGGGGGCGGCGCCCTCCTGCA
>NZ_PGTB01000413.1 GCF_002786325.1 Pseudooceanicola lipolyticus
CGCCGCGCTGCGCGAACTTGCGGCCAAAGCGCCCGACGCCATCGCCCGGCTCAAGGGCATCGGCCTGTCCGGCCAGATGCATGGCGCCACCCTGCTGGACGAGGCCGGCGCGGTGCTGCGCCCCTGCCTGTTGTGGAACGACACCCGCAGCCACGACCAGGCCGCGCGGCTGGACGAGCTGCCCGCGTTCCGCGCGCTCAGCGGCAATATCGTCTTTCCCGGCTTCACCGCACCCAAGGTGCTGTGGGTGGCCGAGCACGAGCCCGAGATCTTCGCCCGCACCGCCAAGGTGCTGCTGCCCAAGGATTACCTGTCTTACTGGCTGACCGGGCGCATGGTTTCGGACATGTCCGACAGCGCCGGCACCGCATGGCTGGATGTCGGCAAGCGCGCCTGGTCGCCCGAACTGCTGCAACACTCCGGCATGCGGGACGACCAGATGCCCGAGCTGCTGGAGGGCACCGGCCTGGTCGGCCCGCTGCGCGGCGATCTTGCCGCCGAGCTTGGCCTGCCCGACGGGGTGCAGGTGGTGGCGGGCGGCGGCGACAATGCCGCCTCGGCCTGCGGCGCGCCGGCTATTTCACCTGCCTGTCGGGCAAGATGCATTTTGTCGGCCCCGATCAGCTGCACGGCTTTGAACGGCG
>NZ_PGTB01000414.1 GCF_002786325.1 Pseudooceanicola lipolyticus
CGGGGCGGCAGGTGCTGCCGGCCGGGCAGTCGCGCCCATTGCCGCAATAGACCCGACCGCGCGCGACGCAATTGCCATCGCGGGTGCAGGTGGTGCCGGGCGGGCAGATTCGCCCGTTGGAACATTTCTGCGATCCCACCGGGGCACAGCCGGTGCCGCCCGGCAGGCAGAACTGCCCCGGCCCGCAACTGCGCCCGCCGCCGCAATAGCTGCCGCCGGGCGGGATGCAATTGCCGTCAAAGGTACAGCGATGGCCCGGCGGGCAGCAGCCCGAGATGCCACATGCGGTGGCAAGCGGCGGGCATTGCCGTCCGCCCAGCAGCGGTTGTGCCTGCACGGTTTGAGCCTGCGCCAGCATCAGCAGCGCCAGCGACAACACCGCCGCCACGGCCAACGTGGCGGGACGGGACAGGAATCGGCGCGGCGATGTCATGCGGGTTACACTTGGCTCTGGTGCCTGCCAAATCCAGTCCCTAGGCTCGGCCCCATGGATTCGGGGATGGATTATCACTCTGCGCTGGCGCTGCTGGCCTGGCAAGTCGAGCTGGGCGCGACCGAAGCGATTTGCGACGCGCCGGTCGACCGTTATGCGCTGGCCCCGGCGCAGCCGCGCGCGGCGGCCCGGGCCGCCGCAGTGCCC
>NZ_PGTB01000055.1 GCF_002786325.1 Pseudooceanicola lipolyticus
CGCTGCCCTTCGGCCCCGGCCGCCGCCCGTCGGTGCGCGGTATCGTGCGCGGCGCGCTGACCGGGCTGTTTGCGAAGGAGCGGGGCTGACGGCTTCGGGACCGTGGCGCCGGTCAGGCCGGATCCAGACGCGGGCCTTCGGCGGTGAAGGTGACGTGGCAGCCCTGGGCAATTTCCTCGCGGAACAGGTCGCCGATAGCCTGCAAGGCCGAGCGGCGGCCGCGGGCGGCGAAACGGTTTACCGAGCTGACGCGGATATTGTTGTCGAACCCGTCCAGCGCGTGGGCCCAGACCATCGGGTGCACCTCGGTCAGATGTTCGCGCACCAGCCAATAAGCGCAATCGGCAATTTGCAGGCGGGCCAGGTCGGCCTCGGTGCTGGCCCCCAGGCCCTGGCGGATCACCACCGCGCAATAGGCGGCCAGCAGGTTGATCATCTCCTGTTCCGGGCGCGCCATGGCGATGTCTTTCAGCCCTTCGATGAAGAAGCCGACATCGACCTTGGCGCAGGCATCTTCGTCGATGCCGATGGCGTCGAAACAGACCCAGGTATAACCGCCCGAGCCCCAGATCGCCTGGGTGCGTGCGGCGGTGCGGCGCGCCTGCAACTCCAGCTCGTCGTAGGAGCCGAACCAGCGCGGCAGCAGGTGATAGCCCAACGCGCGCATGTGCCGGGGGTTGTTCGGGTCGAGGTCGATCAGCGCCTCGTAATCGCCGCTCACCCGGCTGCGGGCGTCGCGCCGGCCGGCCAGCAGGGCGCAATGCGCCGATGCGATCAGCGGACTGTCCAGATCAACCCCGTCATAGGGCGCCAGCAGGTCGCGGGCGCGGTCGAAATGGGCGATGCAGCGGTTGCGGTTCAGCTGTGGCAGCGCCGCGTCCCAGCCGGTGCCGCGCCAGGCCCAGCCCAGATCGAGATGCGCCAGCGCCACGATCAGCGACAGGTAAGGGTCTGCGGGGCTTTCGCGGCGCACGGTCTCCAGCGCCTTGATGCCGGTCAGCAGCGGTGCGTCGGCGGCAGGTTTGCCCTCTTGCAGGGCGTGTTCGGCGGCCAGCACCACGTCACTGCGGGCGCCGAAGGCCAGCAGTTCGGCAATCGGCGCACCGCCGGGGGTGGCGGCACGGGCCTTGTCGGCGTTGCGGATTTCGTCAATCAGGTCGTCCCAGCGTTCCTGCCGGGCCAGGAACTGGCCGCGCGCCTGCGCCTCGCGCTGGGCGGTCTCGTCCGCCGCCGCCTCGCAGACCGGGATGGTCAGCTTGTCGGCGTGATCCGGACGGGGCAGGGCATAAACCGGTTCCGGCTCTTCCGCGCCCGATGCACCGCCCAGCCGTGTCCACAGCATGTGCAGCTTGTCCGAGAGCTGTTCGAGGAGACGAGACAGGTATTCGTGCATCTTCAATCCGTTCCGAATGCCGGGTGGGCGGCATGTTGCGCTATTGTCACCTTCAATCGGGCGCAAACAAGGCGCTGGTATGGTGTTCCGGGGGAGGGGGTCTTTTTCCGCGCCGCATCAGCGGTTCAGAACACGTTGAAATGGTGGCGTTCCACCCGGATGCCGCGCGCCTGAAGCGCGGCTTCGAAGCTGCGATGCGGCGGCAGCGATTCATAGGGCAGGCGCAGGCGCTTGCCATTGGTCAGCAGCGCGGTGGCCCGCACCGAGAAATCCCAGCGCGTGTCCAGCCGCAAATGGTCGATCTCGGACAGGGGAACCTCGGCGCGGCGGCGTCCGCTGTGCCAGCTCAATGCCTCCCCGGTCAGGCTCAGCCCCGCCGCCGGGTTGCGCCAGACGTCCCACAGCGCCGGCAGGGTGCACAGGCCGAGCAGCGCCATCAGCCACCAGGCGGCGTCGAAAACCAGCAGCGCCACCAGGATCAGGCCATAAGTGACCGCCAGCGCCAGGAGGGCCCGGCGCGAGCGGCCCTGGCGGCGGAACTCAAACGGCGTTGTCACCGCCCAGCAACGTTGCCGCGCTTGGCGGCCTGCCGCGCCGGGGCGGCGCCGGTGATCCGGCAGGTTTGGCGCATCGGTCAGTTCCCCTGGATGCGGGTGATCATCTCGGTGGTGTCGCGCGACAGGCCGGGCTGCGCGGCGATGCGGTCAAGCTGTGCGCGGATCAACCCTTGCCGCCCGGCATCATAGCGGCGCCAGGTCTGGAAGGCCGCGCACATGCGTGCGGTGGTCTGCGGGTTCACCGGGTCCAGCCGGATCAGCCAGTCGGCCAGCAGCGCATAGCCAGCGCCGTCGGCGGCGTGGAACCCGGCATGATTGCCGGTCAGCGCCCCCAGCACCGCGCGGAAGCGATTGGGGTTCTTCCAGTTGAAATCGGCATGTTCGGTCAGCGCCTTCGCGGTGGCAGCCGCCGTCTCGGGCGTTGCCTGCAGCACCTGCAGCATGAACCACTTGTCGATCACCAGGCGGTCATGCTGCCATTGCGCGTAGAAAGCGGCGGTTTCGGCCTGGCCCTTGCCGGCCTTCAGCAGGCAGGACAGCGCCGAAACTTGCAGCGTCATGTTATCGGCGCTGCCATATTGGCTAGCCGCCAGCGCGCCGCCATCCAGCCGGGTGATCAGCGACAACACCGCCCCCGCCAGCGCCCGTTTGCCCGACTGCTCTGCGTCGGGGCGGTAGGGCGCGTCGATCCGGCAGGTTTCCCAGATGCGCGGCAGGGTGTCCTGCGCGTGCTGGGCCAGCGCCTGGCGCAGCGTTTCGCAGGCGGTCCAGATCGCCATCGGGTCGGGGGTATGTCCGGCCTCGGCCTGCATCGCCGCCAGTTCCGACTGGCCGGGCAGCGCCAGCATCAGCGCGCGATAGGCCGGGTCCAGCGTGTCGTCGCGCAGCACTGCCAGCATCCCGTCAAGATAGGCGGCATCGGGTGCGGCATCCTCCAGCGCCATGGCGTTCAGCGTGGCACGGGCCAGCGCGCCGCCGGCCTCCCACCGGTTGAACGGATCGGTGTCATGGGCCAGCAGGAAGGCACGTTCGGCGGTGCTGCTGTCGCGGTCGAGGATCACCGGGGCGGAAAAACCGCGCAGGATCGACGGCACCGGTTTTGCACTCAGCCCGGTAAAGGTGAAGGCCTGCCGCGCCTCGGTCATTTCCAGCGTCTCGGTTTCTTTCACCTCGTCGCCATTCGGCCCCAGCAGGCCGAGATTGATCGGGATCACCTGCGGCTGCGGCTCCGGGTTGGCGGCGCTGGGCGGGGTCGTTTGCGTGAAGGTCAGCGTGTAAGTGCCGTCCTGCCAATCTTCTTCCACCTTCAGGCGCGGTGTTCCGGCCTGGCTGTACCAGCGTTTGAACTGGCCCAGGTCGCGGCCGGTGACATCCTCGAACACCCGCAGCCAGTCCTCGATGGTGCAGGCCTCGCCATCGTGGCGGGCGAAATACAGGTCCAGCGCCTCGGCATAGGCGGCATCGCCCACCAGCCGTTTCAACATACCGATCACCTCGGCGCCCTTCTCATAAACCGTAGCGGTGTAGAAGTTGTTGATTTCCTGAAAACTTTCGGGCCGGACCGGATGCGCCAGCGGGCCGTTGTCCTCGGGGAACTGGCGCGCGCGCAGATCGATCACGTCGCTGATCCGCTTCACCGGTTCCGAGCGCATATCGGCGGTGAACTGGGCGTCGCGGAACACCGTCAGCCCTTCTTTCAGGCAGAGCTGGAACCAGTCGCGGCAGGTGATGCGGTTGCCGGTCCAGTTGTGAAAATACTCATGCGCGATAATCGCCTCGATACGTTCGAAATTTGCATCTGTGGCGGTCTCGGGGCTGGCCAGGACGGCGGAAGAGTTGAAAATGTTCAATCCCTTGTTTTCCATGGCCCCCATGTTGAAGTCGTCCACGGCGACGATATTGAACACCTCCAGGTCGTATTCGCGGCCATAAACCTCTTCATCCCAGCGCATGGATTTTTTCAGCGCCTCCATTCCCCAGGCGCATTTGCCCTCGTCGCCGGGCCGCACCCAGAGGTTCAGATCGACCTCTTTGCCGGAACAGGTGGTGAAGCTGTCGGAATGGGCCACCAGATCGCCGGCGACCAATGCGAACAGATAGGCGGGCTTGGGCCAGGGGTCGTGCCATTCGGCCCAACCTTCGCCCTGTTCCACCGGGTTGCCGTTGGACAGCATCACCGGGAGGTCGCCATTGATCCGCACGGTAAAGGTGCTCATCACGTCCGGGCGGTCGGGGTAATAGGTGATCTTGCGGAACCCTTCGGCCTCGCATTGGGTGCAATACATGCCGTTTGACATATACAGCCCTTCCAGCGCGGTGTTGCCCGCCGGGTCGATCTCGACCTCGGCCTCCCAGGTGAAGGCGGCGTCGGGCACGTCGCAGGTCAGCCCCTCGGCGGTAAGCGTCGGCTGAACCTCCTTGCCGTCGATCGCGGCCCGGATCAGCGTCAGGTCTTCGCCATGCAGGAAAAACCGCCGGTCATCTGCGCCGTCGCGCGGGGCGAAACGGATGCGGCTTTTGACCCGCGTCGCGCCTGGGGCAAGGTCAAAGGTCAGGTGCACCTCTTCAACGGTGAACCCGAACGGGGTGTAATCCTTGAGATAGATGGTTTTCGGGGCGGCGTCTTTCATACGGGCTCCATCACTTGCGCGCGATCTGCTGAAACCTAAACGGCTTGTGCCTTGTTAGGTGTCAAAGGGCAGGGCGGCAACCGGATGTTGCTGGCCTGCTCTTGCAACGTAGGGAACGAAGGAGACACCGATGTCGGCACCCGACACCAATATCGAGAAACAGACCCATCGCCACCGTTGGTCGCTTTATGCCATCGGGGCAAGCCTGGCGACCGTCATGATGATTACCGCGGGCTGGATTGTCTGGTACGGGACCACGCCGGAAACCGTTCCCGCCAAAACCGACCCGGCCGTGCTGGAACGCGAATTGGGCGGCTGACGACTGTCGGAATTTCTGCGCGCTGCGCCGATGATCCCACGAACTGTCAAATGCAAAACGAAAAAGCTGATAGCTTATATTGGTAAAAATTGTTGACCCCGCTGTTGCCCGATACCCGCTTTCTGTCTAATCAGCGGGGATGGGCGACATTTGGAGGGACGACGGGCCATGAGCGATCAGCTGGACAGAAGCGGGCTGAAAGTGGCCCGGGACCTCGTTGAATTCATCGAAAACCGCGCGGTGCCTGGCACCGGAGTGGACGTCGCCGCATTTTGGGCCGGTCTGGCGCGCCTGGTGTCCGAACTCGGGCCGAAAAACCGCGAGCTGCTGGCCAAGCGCGAGGCGCTGCAGCAACAGATCGACGCCTGGCACATCCGCCACAAGGGGCAGCCGCATGACGCGGCGGCCTACGAAGCGTTCTTGCGCGAAATCGGGTATCTGCTGCCCGAGGGGCCGGAGTTTGCCATCGAAACCGACGGGGTCGACCCCGAGATCGCCAGCCTGCCGGGGCCGCAACTGGTGGTGCCGATCACCAATGCGCGCTTTGCCCTGAATGCCGCCAATGCGCGCTGGGGCTCGCTCTATGATGCGCTGTACGGGACCGACGCGCTGGGAAATCTGCCCTCGGCGGGCGGGTATGACAAGGAGCGCGGCGCGCGGGTGATCGCCTGGGCCAAGGCGCATCTGGACAAGGCGGTGCCTCTGGGATCCGGCACCTGGGCCGATGTGACAAAGGTTGCGGTCGAGGATGGCGCGCTGATCGTGGAAAGTGACGGCAACGCCGTGGCGCTGGCAGAGCCGGGTCAGTTTGAAGGCTATCGGGACAACCCCGATGGGCAGCCTGAAATCCTGTTCAAGAAGAATGGCTTGCTGATCAAACTCGTGATCGATCCGAAACACCCGGTCGGGGCGCAGGATCCGGCCGACATCTGCGATGTCTGGCTGGAATCGGCGGTTTCGACAATCATGGATTGCGAGGACTCGGTCGCCTGTGTCGATGCCGCGGACAAGGTTCTGGCCTATTCCAACTGGCTGGGGCTGATGCAGGGCAACCTGGCCGAAGAGGTGACTAAAGGCGGCAAGACCTTCACCCGCAAGCTGAAGGCGGACGAGACCTATCACAGCCCGGATGGCGGCGAGAAACTGGTCAAGACGCGGTCGCTGATGTTGGTGCGCAATGTGGGTCACCTGATGACCAACCCCGCCGTGCTGGACGCGGAAGGGCGCGAGATCGGCGAAGGGCTGATGGATGCGCTGGTGACGACATTGATCGCCATGCATGACCTGAAGGCCGAGGGCGGAAATTCGGCCCATGGCTCGGTCTATGTGGTCAAGCCCAAGATGCACGGTCCGGAAGAGGTGGCCTTTGCCGTCGAGATTTTCGACATGGTCGAAGACATCCTGGGCCTGCCGCGCAACACCGTAAAGCTCGGCATCATGGATGAAGAGCGGCGCACCAGCGTCAACCTCAAGGAATGTATCCGCGCCGCGAAACAGCGGGTGGCCTTTATCAACACCGGTTTCCTCGATCGGACCGGCGACGAGATCCATACCAGCATGGAAGCCGGGGCGATGTTGCCCAAGGGCGAGATGAAATCGACGGCCTGGATTTCCTCTTACGAGGACCGCAACGTCGATATCGGGCTGGCCTGCGGGTTGAAGGGCAAGGCGCAGATTGGCAAGGGCATGTGGGCGATGCCGGACCGGATGGCCGACATGCTGGAGCAGAAGATCGGCCACCCGAAATCCGGCGCCAACTGCGCCTGGGTCCCATCGCCGACGGCGGCAACCCTGCATGCCACGCATTATCATCAGATCGACGTGTTCGCGCGCCAGGACGAAATCGCCGCCGGCGGCGCGCGCGGCACGCTGGGCGATCTGCTGACCATTCCGATCATGACAGGCCGCAACCTGACCGACGAGCAGGTCAGCCGCGAGATCGAGAACAATGCGCAGGGCATTCTGGGTTACGTGGTGCGCTGGATCGACCAGGGCGTCGGCTGTTCCAAGGTGCCCGACATTCACGATGTGGGCCTGATGGAAGACCGGGCCACCTGCCGGATCTCGTCGCAGGCGCTGGCCAACTGGCTGCATCACGGCATCGTCGACGAGGCACAGGTGATGGCGGCGATGCAGAAGATGGCCGCCGTGGTCGACCGCCAGAACGCCGGCGATCCGGCCTATCGCCCGATGGCGCCGGAATTCGACGGGCTGGCCTTCCAGGCCGCCTGCGACCTGGTGTTCAAGGGACGGGTGCAGCCCTCGGGCTATACTGAACCGGTGCTGCATCAGCGCCGGCTGGAGCTGAAGGCAGCCCAATAATTTAACAGAATCCGATCGGGGAGAGGACAGAGCATGAGCATTTCGCTGCGCAAGGCGCGCACCATCATTCGCAAGGCCCTGGAAAAGGGTCGTGAACTGGAACTGAAACCGCTCTCGGTCGTGGTGCTGGACGCCGGCGGTCACGTGATCGCGTTCGAGCGCGAAGACAAGGCTGCGCCCGGGCGTTTCGCCGTCGCCCATGGCAAGGCCTATGGCAGCGTGATGCTGGGCATGACGGGCACCGCCCAGCGCGACCGGGCCGAACAACAGGCCTATTTCATGGGTGCGGTGAACGGGCTGTTTGGTGGCCAAGTGGTTCCGGTGCCTGGCGGCCTGCTGGTGCGCGACCGCAAGGGCGACGTGATCGGGGCGGTCGGCGTGACCGGCGATACCTCTGAAAACGATGCCGAGGCCGGCCTGGCGGGAATCGAGGCGGCGGGACTGGCCGGAGAGGCCTGATCGCGTCCCTTGGCGCTGCCGGTATTTTGTGCGTTGGGGCAGGGCAGGCTGCGCCGTCACGCAGGGTCAGGTTGTTGTCACCGTCTGCCGACGGTACTACATTGGGTAGGCGCAAACTAATCAGGCACAGCCATGCTTCGCCCCGTTGTCGGCATTATCGGAAACGTCCACCTGCTGAATGATCAATACCCGGTTCACGCTGGCGGTTCGATGAATTCGAACGCCGTGTCCGCGGTATCGCAATGTATGCCGCTGCTGATCCCGGCCGATCCCAATCTGGTTTCGGTGCCGGAACTGATGGAAGCCTGCGACGGCTTTGTCCTGACCGGCGGGCGGCCGAATGTGCATCCCGAGGAATATGGCGAGGCCGCCACCGAGGCGCATGGCGCCTTTGACCGGGCGCGGGATGCGATCGTGCTGCCGCTGGTGCGCGCCTGTGTCGAACGCGGGCAGCCCTTCCTGGGCATTTGCCGGGGGTTCCAGGAGGTGAACGTCGCCATGGGCGGGTCGCTCTACCCCGAGATCCGCGAATTGCCCGGACGGATGAACCATCGGATGCCGCCGGATGGCACCATCGAGGAAAAATTCGCCCTGCGCCACGAGGTGACGGTGACCGAAGGCGGACCGTTCCACCAGGTGTTCGGTGCCACCAAAGTGATGACCAACACGCTGCACGGGCAGGGCATCAAAACCCCCGGCGCGCGCATCGTGATCGACGGTCATGCGCCCGATGGCACGCCCGAGGCGATCTATGTCAAGGATGCGCCGGGTTTTACCCTGGGCGTGCAGTGGCACCCGGAATGGGACGCCGCGAACGATCCGGTTTCGCGCCCGTTGTTCACGGCCTTCGGTGATGCCTGCCGCAGCTGGAAGGCCGGGCAGCTTCCGGTAAGACTTCAGAAAACCGCCTAGGTCAGGCCCGGCCCCATGCGGGGCCGGGGAAGGTGCCGGTCAGCCCAGCAGATCCTTGACCTTGGCAACCGTCGCCTCGGCGGTGATGCCGAATTTCTCGAACAGTTCACCCGCCGGCGCCGAGGCGCCAAAGCTGTCCATGCCGACAAAGCCGGCCTTGGCCTCGCGCCCGCGTTCGCCCAGCAGCCAGCGTTCCCAGCCCTGCTGTACCGCGGCCTCGATGCCCACGCGCACCGGGCCGGCCGGCAGCACCTTGCGGCGATAGCTTTCGTCCTGCGCCGCGAACAGCTCCATGCAGGGCATCGACACGACGCGGGTGCCGATACCATCCGCTTCCAGCATCTCGCGTGCCTTCAGCGCCAGCGCCACTTCCGAGCCGGTGGCGATCAGTATCACCTGGCGCTTGTTCTGCGCCTCGGCCAGCACATAGGCGCCCTGTGCGGTCAGGTTCTTCTGCTTGTATTCGGTGCGCACCGTCGGCAGGCCCTGGCGGGTCAGCGACAGCACCGTCGGGGTCTCGGTGGATTGCAGCGCGAGCTCCCAGGCCTCGGCGGTTTCCACCGTGTCGGCGGGGCGGAAGACGTTCATGTTGGGCGTCGCGCGCAGCATCGCCAGGTGTTCCACCGGCTGGTGTGTCGGGCCGTCTTCGCCCAGGCCGATGGAGTCGTGGGTCATCACGAAGACCGTCGGCACCTTCATCAGCGCCGCCAGCCGCATCGATGGGCGGGCATAGTCGGTAAAGCACATGAAGGTGCCGCCATAGGGGCGGATGCCGCCATGCAGGGCCATGCCGTTCATCGCCGCCGCCATGCCGTGTTCGCGCACGCCGTAATGGATATAGCGGCCCTTGCGGTCCTCGGGCAGGAAGATGCCCAGATCGCCGGTCTTGGTGTTGTTCGACCCGGTCAGGTCGGCCGAGCCGCCGATGGTTTCCGGCATGATCGGGTTGATCACTTCCAGCACCATTTCCGAGCTGGCCCGCGTCGCCACCTTGGGCGCGTTTTCCGCGGCCTGTTTTTTCAGCGCGCGGATGGTGCCGGCCAGTTGCTTGGGCACACCGCCGGTCATCACGCGGGTGAACTCGGCCTGGCGCCGGTCGGTCAGCGCGTCGAAGCGCTCCTGCCAGGCCTTGCGGGCCTCGGCGCCGCGTGCGCCAATGGCTTCCCAGGCCGATTTGATATCGGCGGGCACCTCGAAGGGGCCGCCGGTCCAGCCATAGGCGGCCTTGGCGGCGACCAGCTGGTCGGGATCGGTCAGCGCGCCATGGCCCTTCGACGTATCCTGTGCTGCATGGCCCAGGGCGATATGGGTCTTGCAGGCGATCATCGACGGCTGGGACGAGGATTTCGCCTTGGTCAGCGCGGCGTCGATCTGCTCGGGGTCGTGGCCGTCGATCTCGATCACCTCCCAGCCGGCGGCGCGGAAGCGGGCGGGCTGGTCGGTGGCATCGGCGATGTCCACGGTGCCGTCGATGGTGATGTTGTTATTGTCCCACAGCACGATCAGCCGCGACAGTTGCTGGCGCCCGGCGAGCGAGATCGCCTCGTGGCTGACGCCTTCCATCAGGCAGCCATCGCCGGCGAAGACATAGGTGTGATGATCAACCAGCCGCTTGCCAAAGCGGGCGCGCAGCGCCTCTTCGGCGATGGCGAAGCCGACGGCATTGGCAATGCCCTGCCCAAGCGGACCGGTGGTGGTCTCGATGGCGCGGGCCAGGAAATTCTCGGGATGGCCGGCAGTCTTGGCGCCCCACTGGCGGAAGTTCTTGACCTCTTCCAGCGTGATCTCGGGATCGCCGACCAGGTAGAGCAGCGCATATAGCAGCATCGAGCCATGGCCGTTGGACAGGATGAACCGGTCGCGGTCGGCCCAGTCCGGGGCAGAGGCGTCGAATTTCAGGTGCTTTTCAAACAGAACCGTGGCGAGGTCCGCCATGCCCATCGGCATACCGGAATGGCCGGAATTGGCGGCATGAACGGCGTCCAGCGCAAGGGCACGAATGGCGGCGGCTTTCTGCCAGTGTTCGGGATGTTTGGTGCGGAGAGGGGTGAGATCCACGGGACGCACTTCCTTTGACGGTTCTGCAGGGTCTGCGCTGAATACCAGCCGCATGTCAAAGATCAAGCGATCGCGCGAACCACGGTCGAGATCACTTCAGGTGCGCCCGCCAAGCCCCTGAAATTCAATGGGGAGAAATTTCCTTTTTCATTCGCTAGAGTCGGAAGATATCGGCGTTTGACCGATTCGCGCCGGGGGCGGGCAGGCCGGACATGTCCCGGCGGCGCATTCGAACCGTGAGAGACCGGGTGAGGGGCATGAGTACGATAGAGGAATTACAGGGCCGTCTTGCGGCGGCGATGGACCGGATTGGCACGGGGGCTGAAAAACTGGTCGCCAATGCCGGGTTGTCTGCGGAAAACAAGGCCTTGGCCGACGCTCTGGAAGAAGAGAAATTGGCCAATGCGCAGTTGAAGGAACGGCTACGCGCGCTGCATCAGAAACATTTCACCGAGATGGAGGCGCTGCAGGCGCGGCTGGGCGACAGTGCCGAGGTCGACAAGCTGCGCGGCGAGCTTGAGGCTCAGACCCGTGTCGCGGTGCAGCTTGACTCGGATCTGCAGCGGCTGCGGCAGGCCAATGACCAGCTGCGCGCCTCGAACGCGGCGCTGCGCGAGGCCAACGCGGCGGGAATCGGCGAACCACAGCTGATCAACCAGGCGATGCTGGCCGAACTGGAGGGCCTGCGTGCCACCCGCGCCGCCGACATGGCCGAGGCGGCGGCGATTCTGGCCCGGCTGGAACCGATGCTGAACGGGGTGGCCCAGCCCGCCGATGAGGAGGACGCCTGATGCCCGAGGTGACGATACGGATCGGCGGGCGCGCCTTCGACGTGTCCTGCCAGGAAGGCGAGGAAAGCTATCTGCACGCGGCAGCGCGGATGCTGGATGACGAGGCACAGGTGCTGTCGGACCAGATCGGGCGGATGCCCGAGGCGCGGATGTTGCTGATGGCAGGGCTGATGCTGGCCGACAAGACCGCCTCGGTCGAGGACCGGTTGCGCGAGATGGAAGAGCGCCTGGCCGAGAAAGAGGCCGAGCTGGACCAGCTGCGCGATGGCGGCGCGGCACGGGGCGAGCCCGAGCGTGTCGAGGTGCCGGTGGTGCCGCAGGAGGTGACCGACACGCTGGCCGACCTGGCCGCCCGTGCCGAGGCGTTGGCGCAATATGTCGAAGAGGGCGCGGCCGGCTGATGGCGGGGCCTGGAGGCCCCGGCGCGGTCGCCGGGGCAGCGCAGCGCCGGTTCGATCAGCTTTGCGGGGATGGTCGAGGCCCCGGATCAGGTCCGGGGCAGGGGCGCCGTCCCGGACCTGATCCGGGACCGCGCGCCGAAGGATCAGCCGTTGGCTTCGCGGATCTTGTTGGCGGCATCCTTGTCATAGGCGACGCCGGTATTGTCGAACAGCGTGTCCAGCTCGCCCGACAGGGTCATCTCGGTGATGATGTCGCAGCCGCCGACAAACTCGCCCTTGACGTAAAGCTGCGGCACTGTCGGCCAGTCGGAGAAATCCTTGATCCCCTGGCGGATCGCCTCGTCGGCCAGCACGTTCACGTCCTTGAAGCTGACGCCCATGTAGTTCAGCACCCCTGCCACCCGCGAGGAAAACCCGCATTGCGGCATTTCCTTGGTGCCCTTCATGTAGAGCACGACGTCGTTCGAGCTGATCGTGTCCTGGATCTGGGTGGAGATTTCGGTGGTTTCGGTCATTTTGCGTGTTCCTCTAGTCCTGGGATCAGGTCCGATGGGTCAGGTGTTTCGATCGGTCTTTTCCCGAATATAGGTTTTAGGGCGGCTGCGGTCCATAGGCGCCCCCGCAGGCCGCGATGGCGGGGAGATTTGATCTCGTCCTCGCCCAGGATCAGCGCAGGCCTTGCGCGGTCCAGGCCTCGGTCAGGGCGGCGATGGCCGGGGCGATCAGGCTGCTGATCCGCAGCCGCCGGCCCATGGTCATCGCCCTGCTCCTAGTCCGGCGCCTTGGTGGTCAGCGCCAGCGCGTGCAATTCTCCGGCCGGCCCGTCCATCTTGCCCTTCAGCGCGGCATAGACGGCACGCTGCTGCTGCACCCGGTTCTTGCCGCGAAAGCTTTCGTCGATCACCTCGGCGGCATAGTGGTTCCCGTCGCCGGCCAGATCGGTGATGGTGACCTGGGCGTCGGGAAAGCTGGCGCGGATCAGCGCCTCGATCTCATGGGCTTGCATGGCCATGCACTGCACTCCTTTTTGAAAAACCTATGCGCGCACCGCGGCGGGTGCAAGGGAACCGGCGCTTGAAGCGGGTCGGTCAGATATCCAGTTCGACCCAGACCGGCACGTGGTCCGAGGGTTTGTCATGGCCGCGGATCTCGGCATCGATGCCGCAATCGGTCAGCAGATCGGCGCATTGCGGCGTCAGCAGGAAATGATCGATGCGGATGCCGTCATTGCGGTTCCAGGCACCGGCCTGATAATCCCAGAAGGAATAATGGCCGGGGCCCTGGACCCTTGCCCGGAAGGCCTCGGTAAAGCCGAGGTTGACGATGCGGCGAAAGGCTGCGCGGCTGTCGGGGCGGAACAGCGCATCCTCGCGCCAGACCTCGGGGCGCTTGGCATCCTCGGCCTGCGGAATGATGTTGTAATCGCCGGCCATCAGCGCAACCTCTTCGGCCTCCAGCAGCGCCCGTGCTCGGGTGCGCAGACGTTCCATCCAGGCGAGTTTATAGTCAAATTTCGGCCCCGGCGCCGGGTTGCCGTTGGGCAGGTATAATCCGCAGAGGCGCAGCGCCTGCTTGCCCACCACGGTTGCCTCGATCCAGCGCGCGTGCTCGTCGCTGTCATCGCCGGGCAGGCCACGGCTGACATCCTCCAGCGGCAGCTTGGACAGGATCGCCACACCGTTGAAAGACTTCTGCCCGTGCGTTTCCACGTTATAGCCGCGCTCTTCGAACAGCTCGCGCGGAAAGCTGTCATCCTGCGATTTGATCTCCTGCAGCAGCACCACGTCGGGTTGCGCGCTGTCCAGCCAGGCGGGCAGTGCCTGAGCGCGGGCCTTGATACCGTTGATGTTGAAGGTGGCAATTTTCATCGCGCCCGCCTGTGCCGGAAAAGGTTTCCGACTCTATGGCCCAGCGGCGCGCGCGGGGCAACCCGCGCGGCACCGAATCGGGGCGCGGGCGAAGCCGCAGCCGGCCTTGGGTGATTCGCCTTTCGGCACCGGGCGGAGGGGGCGATTTCGGAGGGATAGAGCGCATGTGGAAAAGATTTTTTTCTGCGGCGCGGGCCGAACGGTTGCGGTTCGGGCGCGGCATTCTGCACGGCGTTCCTGATGTGGATAAGCCCCGCAAGTATCAACTATTGCTAGAAATTTTACTTTGTGTTTCGCGCTCAGGGTGCAAGCGTCGGCGCTGTTCCACACCGCAACAGGGAGTTTTTCACATGACCGCTCAACGTAAAATCGACGACCGTGCAAGCGCGGTATTCCGCACCGATACCGCCAGCATGTTCGACGGCGAGGGCACCCGGATGTTCTCGTCCGGGTCGGCCCCGGCCGGGGTGTCCGCGATGCTGGATGGCGCGGCCACCGGCGCGTTCTCGTCCGGCTCGGCGCCCGAAGCCTCGGCGCGGCAATCCGATGGCGCGGCGACCGGGCTGTTTTCCTCCGGCTCGGCCCCGCACGCCAGCAGCGACAGCGTGCTGGGCGAGGTGACCGGCCTGTTCTCGTCGGGCAGCTGATCGTCACCGGGCAGGGCAGGCGAAGACAGGATGTCAGGACCCGCGCAAAAGAAGGACTGCACCATGTCCAATGTCATTCGCCTGACCCTCCCGACCCGGCGGCAGAGCCGGCAGGACCGGCTTGCCACGCTTGTCGAAAGCTTCGCCTTTCATCGCCGCAACGAAGGCGACGTGTTCTGGCTGAAGGAAAACGCCGAGCTGCTGAACATTCTTGAGGCCACCGGCGAACAGCCCGACCTCGCGGCGCTGGCACCGCATCAGCCCTTCTATGCCGATGTTGAAGGGCGGCTGGCCTTTTTCCCGCAATATTATCGCTTTATCCTGTCCATCTGCCTCGACCTGGAAGATCTGGGCCTACCCGGAACCAAGGGGGCGGCGCTGGTGGACTGGGCTGCGCGCGAGGGGCTGGTTCACGGCGAATTGTCGGATTTGCAGCGGGCCGAGGCGCGGCGGCTGATGCTGCGGCGCGGGGTGGACCCGCTGCCGCAGCATACCGGGCTGGACGCGCGGCTGCGCGACTTCATCGGGCGGCCGACCACCTTTGCCGTGCCGAACCGCAAGGCAGCCTATGAACTTACCCATATTGTCTTCTATCTCAGCGATTATGGCCGGCGCGATCCCGGCCTGTCGGCCGCGGCGCTGACCAGCCTCGAATTTGCCGGCATCCTCGCCTTTCTCGACCAGAACGCCGATCTGCTGGCCGAGATCTGCATCGCCCTGCGCTATGCCGGCCAGATCCCTTCGCCCATCTGGGAGGGGTGGCTGGCGCGCCGGACCCGGAGTTTTGCCATGCACGGCGGGCCGCAGGTGGATGTGGCGGATGACTATCACGAATATTTCGTCTGCAACTGGGCGCTGGCGCTGTCCGGGCGCGCGGCCTTTGACACCGGGCTGCCGGGCGGGCGCATGACGCTTCGCCGTGCGGCGCGGCCGGGCCCGTTGCGCATGATCTCGGAATGCCTCTACCGTCTGGGCGGGCGGCGCCGCGACGACTGGCAGGTGATGCGCCCGCTGATCGCGGCCGACCTGGATGCGGAGGGACATCACATCCTGACCACGGCCGAGCAGAGCAGCGACCGGTTCGCGGCGTTTTTTGCCGAGTTCGCCCGTGCCCGCGCCTGCGGGATGGCCCGATGACCGGCCTGCGCAGCGCGGTTCTGGGGGCGGCGCTGGTTGTTGTCTATACGGCGCTGATCTCCTCGGCGGATGCAATCACCAAGCTGATCGCTGGCAGCTATGCGCCGCCGCAGCTTTATGCGCTGTCGGGTCTGATCGTGGTGGTGCTGAGCATCATCGCCGACCGCCACCCGTCACAGCGGCGCGGCCTGGCGACCACGCGGCCGGTGGCAATGGCGGTGCGGGCCGTGGCCACCGTGGCGGCGGCGGTGTCGTTTTTCTATGGCTTCCGGCATCTGCCACTGGCCGACATGTTCCTGTTCATCGCGCTGATGCCGCTCCTGGCCGGGCTGATGTCGGGCCCGATCCTGGGCGAACATGTGCACCCCGCCGCTTGGGGCGCGCTGCTGGCGGGGTTTGTCGGCGTGTTGTGCCTGTTTCCGGCGGGGGTCCAATCGGTCAGCGCCGGCCATGGCTTTGCGCTTGCCGCCTCGGTGTTCGGTACGCTGTCGATGGTGATGGCGCGGTATATCGGGCGGTTCGAGCGCAAAACGCTGGCGCAGGTGTTCTACCCCAACCTGGCGATCTGCTGCACCATGGCGGTGGCGCTGCCCTTTGTCTGGACGCCGATGCCGCTGGCCGATCTGGGCTGGGTCGCGGCCTATGCCGGGTTGCTGTTTGCCGCGCGCTGGCTGCTGGTGGTGGCGCTGCGGCTGCTGACGGCCTATGCGGTGACGCCGCTGATGAACCTGCAATTCGTCTGGATGGTGGTTCTGGGCGCGCTGTTCTTCAACGAGATTCCGGGCTGGGGCACGGTTCTGGGTGTGGCCATCGTGGTCGCCTCGGGGCTGTTCCTGATCTGGGACCAGATCGCCGGGGCCGAGGCGCGCCAGCCGGGCGGGCCGCGCCGCCGGTTCGGACGGGTTCGGACCGATCCATAGGAACGATCCGCGCCCTTGTTCCGCGCCATGGTGCACGGTTCATCCCGCAACGCGCTGGCCTTGGCACCCAGCGCGAAACTTGCGGCCGAAAGGTCCCGATGCGCGCTCGGGACAGCGCTGTGCTTACATCGAAAACGAGGTGCCGCAGCCGCAGGAGGAGGTGGCGTTCGGGTTCTCGATCACGAAGCGCGCGCCGATCAGCTCTTCGGTGAAATCGATCACCGCGTTCGACAGGAAGGGCAGCGAGACGGAATCGACCACCACCTTTTCGCCGCCCCCTTCCAGCACCAGATCATCCTCGGCCGGGGTGTCGAGCTGAATCTCGTATTGGAAGCCGGAACAGCCGCCCCCCTCGACGGCCACGCGCAGGGCCTTGCCCTGGTCGGCGGCACCGATTTCGGCCAGGCGTCCGAAGGCACGGTCGGTTACTTTTGGCGGAAGCTGCATATTGGGCGCTCCAGAGCGGTTTCATTACCTCGTTGCCTTCAATATAGAAAGCGCAGGGACAGGCGACAAGGACGACAGCACATGCGCGCGGCCTATGCCTCTGATCCGGGACTGAGCAAGGGACGGCTGGTACCGGAAGAGGAGAGCAGTTTCCGCTCCTGCTTTCAGCGGGACCGGGACCGGATCATTCATGCCAGCGCCTTTCGGCGGCTGAAGCACAAGACGCAGGTCTTCATCGAACATGAAGGCGATTACTACCGCACGCGCCTGACCCATTCGATCGAGGTGGCGCAGGTGGGACGCACCATTGCCAAGGCATTGGGGCTGGACGTGGAACTGACCGAGGCGGTGGCGCTGGCCCATGATCTGGGGCACACGCCCTTTGGCCATACCGGCGAGGATGCGCTGCACGCGCTGATGGCGCCTTATGGCGGCTTCGATCATAACGCCCAGACCGTGCGCATCGTCACCCATCTGGAGCGGCACTATGCCGATTTCGACGGGCTGAACCTGACCTGGGAGACGCTGGAGGGGCTGGCCAAGCATAACGGGCCGGTCACCGGCACCTTGCCCTGGGCACTGTCGGACTATGCCGGCCGGCACGATCTGGAGCTGCACACCTATGCCAGCGCCGAGGCGCAGGTGGCGGCGATCTCGGACGATGTGGCCTATAACCACCACGATCTGCATGACGGGCTGCGGGCCGAACTGTTCTCTACCGACGAACTGGCCGAATTGCCGATCCTGCAGGACTGTTTCGCCGAGGTGGACCGCAAATATCCCGGTCTCAATTACTACCGGCGCCGGCACGAAGCGCTGCGGCGCTTCTTCGGCGTGCTGGTCGAGGACGTGATCGGCTTTGCCCAGCAGCGCCTGGCCAAGATCGACCCGCAATCGGTCGACGAGGTGCGCGGCGCCGGACAGCCGGTGATCCGGTTCTCCGACGCGCTGTTCGCCGATCTGAAAGTGACCCGCGCCTTCCTGTTCGAACGCATGTACCGTGCGCCCAGCGTGGTGAAGATGCGTGAATGGGTGACCCAGGTGGTGAATGACCTGTTCCCCTATTACATGGATCATCCCGAAAGCCTGCCCAAGCAATGGCGCAAGGATGTAGACGAGGTGCGCGACGAAACCGCGCTGGCGCGCATCGTGTCCGACTATGTCGCCGGCATGACCGACCGCTTCGCCTTGCAGGAACACGAACGGATCTTCGGCCGGCGCGGCGAGGCGGCCAGCCCGTCGCCGGCCGATTTCGTTTAGGCGCCTGCAGAGGCGTGCATCGCCTTCATTCTTGTACTCCGATACAGGAATGCTAAACCGCGCCGATAATCAAGGAATGCCCTGACCATGAACCTGTTCGCCGATATCCGCACCCTCGTTCTGGCGCAGCTCGACGCGATGGTGGCTGACTCCCAGCTGCCCGGCGGGTTGGCCTATGACAATGTGACGGTCGAGCCGCCGCGCGATGCCGCGCATGGCGACATGGCGACCAATGCGGCGATGGTGCTGGCCAAGCCCGCCGGCCTGAAGCCGCGCGATATTGCCGAGGCGCTGGCGGCGCGGCTGGTGGCGGATGATCGCATCGACACGGCCGAAGTGGCCGGGCCGGGGTTTCTGAACCTGCGGCTGGCCCCGGTGGTCTGGCAGGGCGTGATCGGCGCGGTGCTGGCCTCAGGCGAGCGCTTTGGCCGGTCCGACATGGGCGCGGGGCAGCGGATCAATGTCGAATATGTCTCGGCCAACCCGACCGGGCCGCTGCATGTCGGCCATACCCGTGGCGCGGTGTTCGGCGATGCGCTGGCCAGCCTGCTGGATTTCGCCGGCTACGCGGTGACGCGGGAATATTACATCAACGATGGCGGCGCCCAGGTCGATGTGCTGGCCCGGTCGGTTTACCTCAGGTATCTTGAGGCGCTGGGCCAGACCGTCGCCTTCGAGGAGGGCACCTATCCCGGCGACTACCTGATCCCGGTGGGCGAGGCGCTGGCCAAGGACAAGGGCGACGCCTGGGTGGATCAGCCCGAAGAGGTCTGGCTGGAGGAGCTGCGGCTTTACGCCACCGAGGCGATGATGGACCTGATCCGCGCCGACCTGGCGGCGCTGGGTGTGAAGATGGACGAGTTCTTCTCGGAACGCTCGCTTTACGGCACCGGCCGGATCGAGGCGGCCATCGACGCGCTGCGCGACAAGGGGCTGATCTATCGCGGCGTGCTGGAGCCGCCGAAGGGCAAGACGCCCGAGGATTGGGAGCCGCGCGAACAGACCCTGTTCAAGTCGACCGAACATGGCGATGACGTCGACCGGCCGATCATGAAATCGGACGGCGCCTGGACCTATTTCGCGCCCGACATCGCCTATCACTACGACAAGATCAGCCGCGATTTCGACGCGCTGATCGACGTGTTCGGCGCCGACCATGGCGGCTATGTCAAGCGGATGAAGGCGGCGGTGTCTGCGCTGTCGGACGGCAAGGTGCCGCTGGATATCAAGCTGACCCAGCTGGTGCGGCTGTTCAAGAATGGCGAGCCGTTCAAGATGTCCAAGCGGGCGGGCAATTTCGTGACCCTGCGCGACGTGGTGAACGAGGTTGGGCCCGATGTTACCCGCTTTGTCATGCTGACCCGCAAGAACGATGCGCCGCTGGATTTCGATTTCGACAAGGTGCTTGAACAAAGCCGCGAGAACCCGGTGTTCTACGTGCAATATGCCCATGCCCGGGTGATGAGCGTGATGCGCAAGGCCGCCGAGGCCGGTATTGCCGCCGATGACACCACGCTGGCGGCGGCCGACCTGGCGCAGGCGGCGCATGAGGCGGAACTGGCGGTGGCGAAAAAGCTGGCGGAATGGCCGCGCCTAGTCGAGATCGCCGCGCGCACGCATGAACCGCACCGGGTTGCGTTTTACCTCTACGAGCTGGCCGGGGATTTCCACGCGCTGTGGAACCGGGGCAACGATTTGCCCGAGCTGCGCTTCCTTCAAGAGGACAATCCCACGGCCAGTCAGGCAAAAATGGCGCTGGCCCGTGCCGTTTCCGTTGTTATTTCCGCAGGTCTTGGTATTCTCGGCGTCACACCGGCGCGGGAGATGCGGTAGATAAATCGCCCCGAAGCGCCGGTTGCGGCAGATCAGGCAACCCGCAAGCGGTTTTGACCGCGGGACCGGGGCAGTGAGGCGACAATGGCGGAAATCGAGTACGACCGAAGTGTCGATGCGCGGGGCTATGGCAATCAGTCTTCCGGCGGGATTAAACAGTTTATCAATTTTCTTGGAACGGCAGGTTCTCTGTTTCTGGTCGCCGGGATCGGCGTCTGGGGCTATGAACTGGTGATGCGCGATGTCAGCGGCGTGCCGGTGGTGCGCGCGATCGAGGGGCCGATGCGGGTGCAGCCGGAACATCCCGGCGGCGAACCGGCTGACAATCAGGGGCTGGCGGTCAACGCGGTGGCGGCCCAGGGCGTGGCTTCGCCCCCGGCCGATCAGTTGTTGCTGGCGCCCCGGCCGGTGGAACTGGCCGAGGAAGACCGCCCGATGGGGCAGTTGGGCGACGGTGACGACCCGGTCGAGGCCGAGCAGGTCGCGGTGGAAACCGGCGAGGTGCCGGACCTGGAAGAGCAGAGCGTTGACGCGCTGGTCGAGCGGCTGCTGGCCGGCGTCCGGGCCGAAGAAGAAGGCTCGACCGAGAACGAGGACGATCTGGCCGAAACCGGCGGGCAGCCCGAAGTGCTTGCCGCTGCCGCAACAGACGCAGATTTGCGCCCGGAACCGGCGGTGTTCACCGGGCCGGGACTGCGCCGGTCGTTGCGGCCGCAGGTGCGCCCGGTGGCAATGCGGGTCAGCGCGAAACCGGTCGTGGCGGCGCCGCGGGTGACGGAAGAGGTCGACCCGGCCAGCCTGACCGCCGGCACTCAGATGGCACAGCTGGGCGCCTTCGAGACCCCCGAGGTGGCGCGCGAGGAATGGGATCGGCTGGTCGGTCGGTTCGAGGAATATCTCGGCACCAAGGAGCGGGTGATCCAGGAGGCCGAAAGCGGCGGGCGCACCTTCTATCGGCTGCGGGCGCTGGGCTTTGACGATCTCAGCGATGCGCGGCGGTTCTGTTCGGTGCTGGTGGCCGAAAATGCCGACTGCATCCCGGTGACCGCGCGGTGAGCTTCGGCGCGGCCATTCTCGATGCGGAAGGGCTGCGCCTGACGGCGGAAGAACGCGCGTTTTTCCGCGAGGCCGATCCGTTTGGATTCATCCTGTTCGCCCGCAACCTGCAATCTCCCGACCAGATCCGCGCGCTGTGCAGCGACATGCGCGAGGCGGTGGGCCGCGCGGCGCCGATCACCATCGATCAGGAAGGCGGCCGGGTGCAGCGGCTGCGCCCGCCGCTGGGGCGGGACTGGCTGCCGCCGCTGGATCATGTGGCGCAGGCCGGAGAGGCGGCCGAGCGGGCGATGTACCTGCGCTATCGCCTGATCGCGGCCGAGCTGCGCGCGCTGGGGATCGATAGCAACTGCGCCCCGATGGTCGATCTGGCCGGGCCGCAGACGCATGATTTCCTGTTCAACCGCTGCTATGGCGGCGACGCCGCCGAGGTGGCGGCACTGGGCCGGGCAGTGGCACAGGGGCTGCTGGATGGCGGCGTGCTGCCGGTGCTGAAACACATCCCCGGCCATGGCCGGGCGACGCTGGACAGCCATTATGACCTGCCGCATGTCGACGCCGAGCCCGAGGCGCTGGACGATACCGATTTTGCCCCGTTCCGGGCGCTGGCCGACCTGCCGATGGGGATGACCGCGCACCTGGTTTACGACGCCATCGACGCCGCCCCGGCCACGTTGTCACCGGCGGTGATCGACCTGGTGCGCCAGCAGATCGGCTTTGACGGGCTGCTGATGACCGACGACATTTCGATGAAGGCGCTTGAGGGCGATCTTGGCAGCCTGTCGCGGCAGGCCATCGCGGCGGGCTGCGACGTGGTCCTGCATTGCAACGGCACGCTGCAGGAACGCCGCCAGGTGGCCGAGGCGGCGGGCCGCATGACCAAGGCGGCACAAATCCGCGCGCAGGCGGCGCTGGCGGCGCGGCATGATCCCCTGCCGCTTGACATTCGGGCAGCGGAGGCCGAGCTTTCCAGCCTCTTGAGCGGGCGGTCCGATGACTGAGGATTCATTTCAGGAAGACGCGGTCTCGGTCAGCGAACGGCTGGCCGCCGAGGCGCTGATCGTCGATGTCGACGGTTTCGAGGGGCCGCTGGACGTGCTGCTGACCTTGTCGCGCACGCAGAAGGTGGATCTGCGCAAGATCTCGGTGCTGCAACTGGCGCAGCAATACCTGGCCTTTGTCGGCAAGGCCAAGCAGCTGCGGATCGAGCTGGCGGCGGATTACCTGGTGATGGCCGCCTGGCTGGCCTTTCTGAAATCGCGCCTGCTGTTGCCGCCGGACCCGGAAGAAGACGGCCCCTCGGGCGAGGAACTCGCGGCGCATCTGGCCTTCCAGCTGGAGCGCCTGCAGGCCATGCGCGACGTCGCCGCGCGGCTGATGGCGCGCGACCGGCTGGGGCGCGATTTCTTCGCCCGCGGCCAGGCCGAGGACGTGGCGCGCATCCGCACGGTGAAATACACCGCGACCCTGCTGGACCTGATGCAGGGCTATGCGCGCATCCGCACTCGCGACGAATTCCGCCCCTTCGTAATGGACCGCGAGTCGGTTTTCACCATGGAACAGGCGCTGGAACGGATGCGGCCGCTGATCGGCTTTGCCGCCGAGTGGACCGATATCGCCAGCTATCTGCCCGAGGGCTGGGAGGCCGACCCGGTGCGCCGGCGTTCGGCCACGGCGGCGACTTTTGCGGCCTCGCTTGAACTGGTAAAGGAAGGGCGGCTGGAATTGCGGCAAAGTGAAACCTTTGCCCCGATCCATCTCCGCAGGAGAACATGAACGTCGTGACGGACATTTCCGAAGACCAAGAGGACAGCCTGTTTGCGGCACCTCCCATGGGCGAACAGGAGCGCATGGTCGAGGCGGTTCTGTTTGCCAGCACCGAGCCGGTGATGGTCAGCGACCTTGAGGCGCGGATGCCGCATGGCTGCGATGCTTCCGAAGCGCTGGTGCGCCTGCGCAAACGCTATGAGGGGCGCGGCGTGAACGTGGTGCGCGTGGGCGAAGCCTGGGCGATCCGCACGGCAAGCGACCTGGGCTTCCTGATGCAGAAGGAAACGGTCGAGACCCGCAAGCTCAGCCGCGCCGCGATCGAGACGCTGGCGATCATCGCCTATCACCAGCCGGTGACGCGGGCCGAGATCGAAGAGATCCGCGGCGTGTCGGTGTCGCGCGGCACCATCGACCAGTTGCTGGAGATGGAATGGATCCGCTTTGGCCGCCGCAAGATGACACCGGGCCGTCCGGTGACCTTCGTGGTGACGCCGGAATTCCTGGACCATTTCGGGCTGGAAAGCGCCCGCGACCTGCCGGGGCTGAAAGAACTGCGCGCCTCCGGGCTGCTGGAAAACCGCCCGCCGCCGGGCGCGTTTTCGCTGGGGCAGGAGGGGGCCGAGCCGGATCCCGACGAGGAAGAGGCGCCGGGCCAGACCGAACTTTTCGAGGATTGACCAAGGGGACGCCCTGAAATCCTCACATTCCGGGCCCAGAAGGGCCGGAGGAAAGGACCGATGGCATGAACCTGAACCAGCTGGTGAACATGGTGCTGCGCATCCTGATGCGCAAGGCGATCAGCTCTGGCGTCAATGCCGGCATCCGCGCCGCCTCGGGCAAGGGGCGCAAACAGCCAAGCCGTCAGCCGGCGCCGCAGATCGCCGATGCTGCGGCCGCCGAGGCGACCGAAACGCCGGAAGAAACCGCCGAGGAACGGGCCGAGCGGCTGGCCGCGCG
>NZ_PGTB01000415.1 GCF_002786325.1 Pseudooceanicola lipolyticus
GGCGGTCCAGTCCGCCGGGTCCTGCTCGCTCCAGCCGGGATGGGGATGGGCGGCGCTCAGCGCCGCATCGGCCGCCAGCAGCGGCGCGCCGTCCTCGGCCACCAGCAGCGCGCGAATGCCGGAGGTGCCCAGATCCAAACCGATAAACATGCGTCCCCTCCCCCTGGGACGACTGTTTACCGATTTAATTCTTGTGTCAAATTAAAAAGCGTACCGGCCGGGGGCGGGCCTGCATTTGGTCGCGGTTCAGGGGGCGTTCAGCCCTTTCGGTGTACGCTGGCCAAAGGCGCGAACCAGCCGCGCCACCGGGCCGGCAGGGACCGGGCGCAGATCGGCATGGGGCACCGAGATCACCGGCAGGATCCCGGTGACGCGCTGCATGTGGTCGGCCGAGCGGATCACCGGGTGACGCATTTCGGCAACCAGCGCGGCGGCAAAGGCGGCGATGGCGCTGAGCGCGCCGCCGAGGATGATGAAGGGCATCCGCCGGTCCAGCGCGGGCTGGTCCGGGCGCAGCGCCGGTTCGATCACCACCAGGCGTTCGGACTGCCAGCGGGTTTCCAGGTCGAGCCCGGTGGCGGCACGGTCGCGCAGCTGTTCGGTCTCGTACAGCGCGGCGCGGGTGCGCCGGGTGTC
>NZ_PGTB01000416.1 GCF_002786325.1 Pseudooceanicola lipolyticus
AGACAGTAGATTGCTGCTACGCTCTTCTTTAGCCTCCAATCTGCGAGGCAAGGCGTCTGATCCGCTGCAGCCGTACGTCCCTAGGAGCTCACCCACCCCGCGCGCAATCGAGAACTGACTCGGTCGCCGGCAGCATGCAAATCATAGGCCGAGCGCGCCGAGCGGCGTCTTGCCCTGCCCGGCCTCGAAGTAGAAGGCGAGCATGGCAAGCATGGCGATGCGGGCGTGCTTGATCTCTGCCAGCTTGAGCCGCTCGAGCTTGTCGACGTCGGGGATGTAGACGCCGTCCTTGACGGTGCCGGCGAGGCCGAGCGGGTCGAAGAACTTGCCGCCCGGGTAGCCCTGCTCGCCGGTGAAGTTGGCGAAGTTCTCGGCGGTGCGGGACCAGGGCGTGGCCCACTCCACGGCCTGGGAGTCCGGGTTGAAGAAGTCCACCCACCGCTTCGACTCCACCCACCCCATCAGCAGCAGCTGCGTGCCCAGCAGCGACCCGAAGGAGAAGGGCGCGATGGCGCTCGGGTCCGCGCCGGCCTCGAACCACGGGATGCCGCTCCACGCCTGCCCCACGAAGATGCCCAGCACGGCCGCCAGCGCCCGCCGCCCGTGGATCAGCTCCGCGGCCGGGCACCACTG
>NZ_PGTB01000417.1 GCF_002786325.1 Pseudooceanicola lipolyticus
CGCCGCGCGCAACGCGCCGGCCCGGCCGGTCTGCATCAGCGCATCGACCAGCGCCGCCTGCCGGGCATGGCGCTTGTCCCGGCCCTGGACATAGCCATGGCCGACCTCGCCCGAGGCCAGCTGCACGGCACAGCGCGTCACCGTCATCTCGCCCAGGTTAAACGGTGCCCCGGTGCCGCCCATCCGGCCGCGCACCATCACCCCGCCACATTCCGGCGGGCGCAGCCAGCTGAACTCCGGCGCCTCGCCCAGGTCGGAAAACAGCGCATCCAGCCGCGCCGGCGGCGCCTTGGCCAGCAGGCTCATCCATTCCTTGCGGGCGACGGTAGCATCAAGAGCGGTCATCTAGACACCTTGCGGATTTGTCTAATTCACTATACAACTAGACAAATCCTAGCGCAATTTGGCGGCACCCGGCAAGGGGTCCGATGTGAAGTTTTCATGAACACACCCCGCACCCCGGTCTGGAAATCCATTGCCGCCACGCTGGAAGGCGATATTGCCTCGGGCCATTACGCCCCCGGCGACAAGCTGCCGACCGAGGCGGCGCTGGCCGCCCGCTTCGGGGTCAACCGCCACACCGTGCGCCGTGCCCTGGCCGACCTGGGCGGCCGCGGCATCCTGCGCTCGC
>NZ_PGTB01000418.1 GCF_002786325.1 Pseudooceanicola lipolyticus
CACCGCGCAGCGTGTCGCGCCCCACCTTGGCGCCGCAGCCGCCACACATCGGCTTGTCGCCCAGCGCCTCGTCCACCCCCAGGGCACGCATCGCGGGCAGCGGCGGCGGCGCCATCGCAGGCAGGTCGCGAAACTTGTCCATGAAACGCCGGTCGATCCGGTCTTTCCAGCGCCACATCAGCGCCCCGCTGGGGGCCAGGCCAAAGCGGTCGGCCAGTGCCCGCCGCTCGCCCAGCGAAATCAGCTTGAGATAATCGCGCTGCGGCCGATACGGTCGCGCCGCGCCGCCGGTCAGCGCCGCGCGCAGGTTGTGATAGAGCACCGGTGCCGCGCGCACCGCAAACACCCCGGCCTTGGGGCGCGGAGCCATGGACAGGTGGGCGCAGTCACCGGCGGCGAAGATCGCCGCATCGCTGCCGCGCAGTTCGGCATCGACGGTGATATAGCCGTCGGTCAGGTCCAGCCCGGTCCGGTTCAGCCAGCCCTGCGGCTGCGCCCCCGCCGCACCGACGATAAAGCCCGCCGGGATCTCGCGCCCGTCTGCCAGCACCACCGCGCCGGCCGCCAGTCGCGCCACCGGCGCGTGCTCCACCAGCGTGACGCCCTGCCGCGAAAGCTCGCCGCGCAAGCG
>NZ_PGTB01000056.1 GCF_002786325.1 Pseudooceanicola lipolyticus
TGGCGGGCCGGTCACCTCGTCGCGCCTGCGTTGCCAGGTGGCCGGGCTGGCCCTGCCCAACCCGGTCGGCCTGGCCGCGGGATTCGACAAGAACGCGGTGGCGCTGGCGCCGCTGTCCCGCGCGGGTTTCGGCTTTGTCGAGGTCGGGGCGGCAACACCCCTGCCCCAGCCCGGCAATCCGCGCCCGCGGCTGTTCCGCCTGACCGAGGACCGCGCCGCGATCAACCGCTTCGGCTTTAACAACGAAGGTATGGAGGCCATCGCCGCGCGGCTGGCCCGCCGCCCCAGAGATGCGGTGATCGGCCTGAACCTGGGCGCCAACAAGACCAGCAGCGACCGCGCCGGCGACTTTGCAAAGGTGCTGGCGGGCTGCGGCGCGCATCTGGATTTCGCCACCGTCAACGTCTCCTCGCCCAATACCGAAAAGCTGCGCGACCTGCAGGGCAAGGCGGCGCTGGCCGCGCTGCTGGCCGGGGTGATGCAGGCGCGGGCGGCACTGCCCACGCCGGTTCCGGTCTTTCTGAAAATCGCCCCGGACCTGTCCGAGGCCGAGATCGACGAGATTGCCGAGGTCGCCGATGCCGCCGGGATCGACGCGATCATCGCCACCAACACGACGCTGTCGCGTGACGGGTTGAAAAGCCGCCACCGGGACCAGGCCGGCGGGCTGTCCGGCGCGCCGCTGTTCGAAAAATCCACCCGCGTGCTGGCGCAGCTGCACCGGGCCACCGGTGGAAACATCCCACTGATCGGCGTCGGCGGCATCGCCTCGGCCAAGGATGCCTATGCCAAGATCAAGGCCGGCGCCTCGGCGGTGCAGCTTTATACCGCGCTGGTTTTCGGCGGGCTGTCCCTGGTCCGCGAGATAGCCACCGGGCTGGACCAGTTGCTGGCCCGCGACGGGTTTGTCAATGTGGCCGAGGCGGTCGGGCAAGGACGGGAGGCATGGCTATGATCGAATACTGGCACAATCCGCGCTGCTCCAAGTCGCGCCAGGGGCTGGCGCTGCTGGAAGAAAACGGGGCAGACCTGAAGGTGCGCCGCTATCTGGAGGATGCGCCGACACTGGCCGAGCTGACCGCGGCCTGGGAGGCGTTGGGCAAGCCGCCGGTGGTGCAGATGATGCGCCCCAAGGAGGCGGCGTTCAAACAGGCCGGGTTGTCCAGGGAGGACGCGGACGAGGTCTTGCTGTCCGCGATGGCCGCGCATCCCGTGCTGATCGAGCGGCCGCTGGCGCTGCGCGACGGGCGCGCAGTGATCGGCCGGCCACCCGAAGCGCTGCTGGACCTGCTCTAGCGGACGATCCGGCAATCCGGGCCGCCCGCTAGAGCGCCCCCGCCGCGGTGGCACGCTCCAGCGCCGGATAGCGCGCCAGCAGCGTGACCGCGCGGGCGACGAAGGACAGCAGGAAGGCCATCCACAGGCCGTGATTGCCGTAAATCGGCACCAGCACCAGCACCGCTGCGAAATAGGTCAGCGCCGCCAGCACCGACATATTGCGCATATCGGCGGTGCGGGTGGCGCCGATGAAGATCCCGTCCAGCAACCAGCTGGCGACGCCCAGCACCGGCACCAGCAGCATATAGGGCAGATAGACCCGCGCCTCGGCCTGCACCGCCGGTGCCTTGGCCATCAGGTCGACAATCGCGCCGCCGAACAGCGCGAAAACCAGGCTCAGCATCACCGTGCCCACCAGCGACCAGACCGTCACCAGCATGATGCTGCGCCGCATCCGGGGCACGCTGGCCTGCCCCACCGCCTGCCCCACCAGCGCTTCGGCGGCAAAGGCGAACCCGTCCAGCGCATGGGCGGTGATCTCGATGAATTGCAGCAGGATCTGGTTGGCTGCCAGCGTCACATCGCCGAAGTCCGAGCCGAGGAACAGGAAGGACACGAAGATCGACAACAGCGCCAGCGACCGGATCAGGATGTCAGTATTGACCACCAGCATCCGTTTCAACCGCGCGCGGTCGAACACCCGCGCCCAGTCGCGCCAGGCCGGGTTGGCAAAGGCATCGCGGCACAGGTACAGCGCCAGCGCCAGCCCGGTCCATTCCGCCAGGAACGTGGCGAAGGCCACGCCGCTCACCCCCCAGCCCAGCCCCAGCACGAACCACAGGTCCAGCAGCATGTTCAGCCCGTTCATCCACAGCTGCAACACCAGCACCGCGCGGGTTCGTTCCAGCGCGATCAGCCAGCCGGTGATGCCGAAGATCGAGATCGCCGCCGGGGCCGACCAGATGCGGATCGACATGTAGGATCGCGCCAGCGTTTCCACCTCGTCCGAGGCGGGCGAGAGCAGGAAGGCGCCCAGGAACAGCGGCCATTGCAGCAGGATCAGCACCAGCCCCCCGACCAGCCCGGTCAGGATGGCACGGGTCAGAATCGCGGTGACCTCGCCGCTGCGCCCGGCGCCATGGGCCTGCCCCGCCAGCCCGGTGGTACCCATGCGCAGGAAGCCGAAAAACCAGTAGAGCGAGGTGATGATGATCGCGCCGATGCCGACCGCGCCGATCGGCGCAGCCAGCCCCATCTGACCGACCACGCCGGTATCGACCAGGCCGAGGATCGGCACCGTGGCATTGGACAGGACGATCGGCAGGGCGATCTTCAGGACGCGGCCATGGGTGATCGGACGCGGCTGGTCAAGCACCCGGGCTTGCTCCGTCCTGCGGCATCCGGAAATGCCCGGTGGCCTGAGCGAACAGCCGGCTGCGATTGTCCTGCCAGGCCTCGACCCGGACCGAGGCATAGCGGCGCCCGGCCCGGCTGACGATGGCGCGCGCATAGGCGTCGCGTGGCAGGCCCGAGCGCAGGTAATCGACGGTGATGTCGATGGTCTTGGGCAATTTCGGCAACCGGCCTTCGGTCAGGTCGGACAGCGCGATCGCGCCGCTTTCCACCTGGGGCCACAGCTGCGACCAGCTGAGCGTGATGATCGCCGTCACTTCGAGAAAGGCCGCGGTGACGCCGCCATGGATTGCCGGCAGGATCGGGTTGCCGATGATCATGTCCTGATAGTTCAGCACCCCGGTCAGCTCGTCGCCGCGGCGGTCGAAGGTGATGTTGAGAAAGCGGATATAGGGCACGCCCTGCACCAGCGCGGCCAGCGCCGCATCGCGCCGCTGCTTGACGACCTGGACCGACTCGGGAGGTTTGCGCGCCATCTCAGCCGGCTCCGACGGTAAAGGCACCCGAAGCGGTGGCGACCGGCCGGCCGCTGTCGTCATCGGTGGCGGTGGCGCGCACGAAGGCAACGGTGCGGGTGATGTGATAACAATGTGCACGCGCGGTGATGCTCTGGCCCGGCGTGGCGGCGCGCATATAGTCGATGCGCAGGTCCAGCGTCGCCGATGCCCCGGCGACACCCGGATTCGACATCACCGCCGCGCCGCAGCAGGTGTCGATCACCGTCGAGATGGCGCCGCCATGGATCACCCCGGACTTGGGATCGCCGACCAGTTTTTCGTCATACGGCATCGTCAACACCGCTTCGCCGCCGCCCAGGCTGACGATCTGCAGCCCCAGCGCCTTGGCATGGGGCAGCGCGTCGATGAATTGCTGTGCCTGTTTCGGCAGTTCGGTCATGCACCCTCGGTCCTTGAAGTTTCACACCTTTTTATGACCGGGCTGCGCGCAAAAGAGCAAGCCCGGCAGTTGCGCATACCGGGGCAAATCCCTAGGTTTGACGCAGCGGAACCGGGAGAAGACGAATGGCCGAAACGCGCCTGTCATTCAAAGAGATGTGCGCCAAATTCGCGGTCACGCCCCGCACGCTGCGATATTACGAATACATCGAACTGCTACAGCCCGAACGCGATGGCCGCACCCGGCTGTACGGACCGCGCGAATGCGCGCGGATGACGCTGATCATGCGTGGACGCAAATACGGCTTCCAACTGGAAGAGATTCGCCAGTGGCTGCTGATTTACGAAGATGAAGGCACCGCCGCCCAGATGCAGGCCTTTGTCGAGATGGCCGATCGCCAGTTGCTGCAACTGGCCGAGCAGCGGGCACAGCTGGACGACGCGATTGCCGAATTGAAACGCGTCCGGGAAGAGACTGCTCAGACCGTCGCGATGGGCGAATCTACCGCATAGCTTTCCCGCTATGGCCGAGCAGATTCGGCTGGTCGCGCCCTTGGCGGCGACAAAATTCTCTCCGATTCCCGGGTTGACGTGAGCTGCAGCAGCGTCACTTTCAAAGTGACGTGACGTCGAGCTTACGTAAACGTCAGCCGGCATTGTAAACCGCCGCTGAGGATTTAATTCCGACAGCGTTCGATAAGAGGAAATGCGGGACGATGTCCGAACAATTAATGACCATTCGAGAAATGTGCGAGGCGTTCGACGTCACCGCGCGTACGCTGCGATTTTATGAATCCAAGGAGTTGCTGTTTCCGATCCGCGAAGGCCAGAAGCGGCTTTTCACCAAACGCGACCGCGCCCGGCTCAAGCTGATCCTGCGCGGCAAGCGCTTTGGCTTCAGCCTGGAAGACCTGCGCCAGCTTCTGGATCTCTATGATCTGGGGGACCAGCAGCAGACCCAGCTGAAAGCCGCCTATGATGTCGCCTGCGCGCGGCTGGCCGAGATGGAGCGTCAGCGCGACGACCTGAACGAGGCCATTGCCGAGCTGAAGGAGCAGCTTGAATGGGGCGCGAACATGATCGACGCCACCAAGAACCAGAAAGCGGCCGAATAAACCCGGCCGCCCCCGGCGGGTGACCGCCAATCAATGCACGCCGTCTCAGGAGGAGAGCACCGGACATGCCGACCTATACCGCCCCCACCAAGGACATGCAGTTCGTCCTGCATGATGTTCTCAATATCGCCGGATCCGACATCCCCGGATATGCCGATCTCGAACCCGATTTCACCTCGGCCATCCTGGAAGAGGCGGGCAAGATCAGCGCCGAGGTGCTGCAACCGCTGAACGCGGTCGGCGATACCGAGGGCTGCGCGCTGGAAAACGGCGTGGTGCGCACGCCCCAGGGCTTCAAGGACGCCTTCGAACAGGTCAAGGCCGGCGGCTGGCCGGGGCTGGACATGCCCGAGGAATTCGGCGGCCAGAACATGCCCTATGTGCTGAACACCGCGGTGGGCGAGATGTTCTCGGCGGCCAACCAGGCCTTTACCATGTATCAGGGCCTGACCCATGGCGCCGCCTCGGCCATCCTGGCCCATGGCAGCGACGAGCAGAAACAGACCTATCTGCCGAAAATGGTCTCCTGCGACTGGACCGGCACCATGAACCTGACCGAGCCGCATTGCGGCACCGATCTGGGCCTGATGCGTACCAAGGCCGAACCGCAGGATGACGGCAGCTACAAGCTGACCGGGCAGAAGATCTTCATCTCGTCCGGCGAACATGACATGGCCGAGAACATCATTCACCTGGTGCTGGCCAAGATCCCCGGCGGCCCCGAGGGCATCAAGGGCGTGTCGCTGTTCATCGTGCCGAAATTCCTGGTCAAGGAAGATGGCAGCCTGGGCGCGCGCAACGGCGTGTCCTGTGGCAAGATCGAAGAGAAGATGGGCATTCACGGCAACTCGACCTGCGTGATGAACTATGACGGCGCCACCGGCTATCTGCTGGGCCAGCAGCACAAGGGCATGCGCGCCATGTTCACCATGATGAACGAGGCCCGGCTTGCCGTCGGCATGCAGGGGCTGGCCCAGGCCGAGGTGGCGTTCCAAAACGCGCTCGACTATGCCAAGGACCGGCTGCAGGGCCGCGACGTCACCGGGGTGAAAAACCCCGACGGCCCGGCCGATCCGCTGATCGTGCACCCGGATGTGCGCCGCAACCTGATGGACCAGAAAAGCTTTACCGAGGGCGCCCGCGCCTTCACCCTCTGGGGCGCCATGCTGATCGACCAGGCGCATCGCGCCGGCGACAAGGATGCCGACGGGCTGATCTCGCTGTTGACCCCGGTGATCAAGGGCTTTCTGACCGATCAGGGTTATGACATGACGGTGCAGGCCCAGCAGGTCTATGGCGGCCACGGCTATATCGAGGAATGGGGCATGTCGCAGTTCACCCGCGATGCCCGTATCGCGATGATCTACGAAGGCGCCAACGGCGTTCAGGCGCTGGATCTGGTGGGGCGCAAGCTGGCCCAGGATGGCGGCAAACACGTGATGGCCTTTTTCGACCTGGTGAAATCCTACATCGCCGAGACCAAGGGCCAGGACGCGGATTTTGATCGCGACTTCCTCGACCCGCTCAAGGCGGCCTCGAAGGATCTGCAGGCGGCGGGAATGTATTTCATGGCCGAAGGCATGAAGAACCCCAACAACGCCTTGGCCGGTTCCTATGACTTCATGCATATGTTCGGCCATGTCTGCCTGGGCTATATGTGGGCGCGGATGGGCAAGGCAGCGCGCGAGGCGCTTGACGGCGGCACCGGCGATCCGGAGTTTTACGCCACCAAGCTGGCCACCGGACGCTATTACATGGCGCGCCAATTGCCCGCCACGGCGTTGCACCTGGCCCGCATCCAAAGCGGCGCGGAACCGGTGATGGCGCTGGAGGCGGCGAATTTCTGAGCCTCGGCTCCGCGCGACGGCACCAAAGGAGGAGAGATGCCAAAACGCTTTCGCCTGACCCGCCGCTTCCCGGTGGCGATGACCGAAGATGGCTATCGCCGGCTGAAGGCCTTCGCCGCCGAGGCGGGGCTCGACGAGGGCGAGGCGCTGTCCTTCCTGTTCGAGAATTTCGCCTCGGTCATCGACCAGGACAACCTCGCGCACCGGCTGCGGCTGTTCAATGCCGAGTTGGATGACAGGAAACGTTGAGGCCGGCGGGGCATCGCCTCGCCGCCGCGCCCGCGGCGAAAATGGTTGGAAGGAGCAGATGACGCGTTGCGATCCACCCCGCCCTCCGGCGCCGGTCCGACTCTCCGTCACCCGGGACGGAAAGCGGGGCTTCTCCTCGTGCGGCCATCGGCTCTCTAACCCGTTCCGCAGCACCGATTACAGCCGATCAACGTTAACGCAGCGTTACCAAATCCAAGCACCCCCTGCGTCTTTTCTTGCCAACGACAAAAACCCACCATCTGACACCCGCGCCCGGGGAGGGGCAATTCGCGCATGACCATCCAACTTCACTGCTTCGGCGAAAGCGGCAATTCCTACAAGGCGGCGCTGGCACTGCAGCTGTCCGGCCTCGACTGGGAACCCGTCTTTGTCGATTTCTTCAACGGCGCCACCCGCAGCCCGGAATTCCGCACCGGCATCAATGACATGGGCGAGGCTCCGGTGATGGTCGACGGCGATATCAAGCTCAGCCAGTCGGGCGTGATCCAGCAATATGTCAGCGACAAAAGCGGCAAGTTCGCCGGCGAAGGCGCCGAGAAATACGAGGTGATGCGCTGGGTGCTGTGGGACAATCACAAGCTCAGCTCGATGGCCGGCATGACCCGGTTCCTGATCAATTTCCTGCCCGAACAACACTGCAACCCGGATGTGATCGCCTTCAGCCAGGGCCGCCTGAAAGCCGCCTACACCGTGCTGGACTCCCATCTGAAAGGCCGCGACTGGATCGTCGGCAACGGCGTGACCAATGCCGACCTGTCCTGCTGTGGCTATCTCTACTATCCCGAGCCTTTCGGCTTCGACCGGACCGACTGGCCCCATATCGACGCCTGGCTGACCCGGCTGTCCGAACAGCCCGGCTGGAAACACCCCTATGATCTGATGCCCGGCCGTCCCTCGGACCGCGGCCTCTGAAGAAAGGAAACGTGATGACCGACGCATATATCTACGACGCCCTGCGCACCCCCCGCGGCAAGGGTCGCAAGGATGGCGCGCTGCACGAGGTGACCAGCCTCAGCCTGTCGGCGCAGACGCTGAACGCGGTAAAGCAGCGCAACAATCTGGACGGCCACGCGGTCGAGGACGTGATCTGGGGCAATGTCACCCAGGTGATGGAACAGGGCGGCTGCCTGGCCCGCTCGGCGGTGCTGGCCTCGGATCTCGATGAATCGATACCCGGCCTGGCGATCAACCGCTTCTGCGCCTCCGGCATGGAGGCGGTGAACCTCGCCGCCAACCAGGTCCGTGGCGGCGCCGGCGCGGCCTATATCGCCGGCGGGGTCGAGATGATGGGCCGGGTGCCGATGGGCTCGGACGGGGCGGCGATCGCCGTTGACCCGAGCCTGGCAATGAAGACCTATTTCGTGCCCCAGGGCATCTCGGCCGATATCATCGCCACCGAATACGGCTTCTCCCGCGATGACGCCGACGCGCTGGCGGTGGAAAGCCAGCGCCGCGCCAAGGCCGCCTGGGACGACAACCGCTTTGCCCGTTCGGTGATCACCGTGACCGATCAGAACGGCCTGCCGATCCTGGATCACGACGAATATATGCGCCCCGGCACCGACATGCAGTCGCTGGGCGCGCTGAAGGCCTCGTTCAAGGATATGGGCGAGGTGATGCCCGGCTTCGACAAGGTGGCGCTGATGAAATATCCCCACCTCGAGAAAATCGAGCATGTGCACCATGCCGGCAATTCCTCGGGCATCGTCGACGGCGCCGCCGCGGTGCTGATCGGCAACAAGGAATTCGGCGAGAAATTCGGGCTCAAGCCGCGCGCCCGCATCCGCGCCACCGCCAAGATCGGCACCGATCCCACCATCATGCTGACCGGCCCGGTGCCGGTGACGGAAAAGATCCTGGCCGATAACGGCATGTCGATCAAGGACATCGACCTGTTCGAGGTGAACGAGGCCTTCGCCGCGGTGGTGCTGCGCTTCATGCAGGCCTTCGACGTCGATGCCGACAAGGTCAACGTCAATGGTGGCGCCATCGCCATGGGCCACCCGCTGGGCGCCACCGGCGCGATGATCATCGGCACCCTGCTGGACGAGATGGAGCGCGCCGACAAGGAGACCGGGTTGGCCACGCTGTGCATCGCCTCGGGCATGGGCGCGGCAACCATTCTCGAACGGGTGTGACGGCCAAACCGGCCAGCCGCGGGTTCGAGCCGCGTTCGACGTTATCCCCTGCCGCCGGAGCGGGCTGCAATGCCCCCCGGCGGCACAAACAGACCGCCGCAATTTCGCCCTTGCCCGGTCCCGGCGCGACGGCACACAGACAGACTCCATGGAGGAGAACAAGCCATGACCGATTTCACCCTGTCCACCGATGCCGAGGGCATCGCCACCCTCACCTGGGACTGCCCCGGCAAATCCATGAACGTGATGTCGCTCGACGGGCTGGCCGAGCTCGACAAGCTGATCGACGCCGCGCTGGCGGACGAGGCGGTCAAGGGCATCGTCATCACCTCGGGCAAGGACGGCTCCTTTGCCGGCGGGATGGATCTGAACCTGCTGGCCACGCTGAAGGAAGAGGCCGGCGACAACCCGGCGCAGGGCCTGTTCGACGGGGTGATGCAGATGCACGCCCTGTTGCGCAAGATCGAGCTGGCGGGCATGGACCCGAAAACCAAGAAGGGCGGCAAGCCGATTGCCGCCGCCCTGCCCGGCACCGCCGCCGGCATCGGGCTGGAGCTGCCGCTGGCGACGCATCGCATCTTCGTGGCCGACAATCCCAAGGCGCGGATCGGCCTGCCCGAGATCATGGTGGGCATTTTTCCCGGCGCCGGCGGCACCACCCGTCTGGTGCGCAAGCTGGGCGCGATGGGCGCCTCGCCCTTCCTGCTGGAAGGCAAAATGGTCGAGCCGAAAAAAGCCAAGGGCGCGGGGATCGTTGACGAGGTGGTCGCAGATCCGCTGGCCGCCGCGAAGGACTGGGTGAAAACCGCCAAGGACGCCGATATCGTGAAACCCTGGGACGCCAAGGGCTATAAGATGCCGGGCGGCGCCCCCTATCACCCGGCCGGCTTTATGACCTTCGTTGGCGCCAGCGCCATGGTGAACGGCCGCACCCAGGGTGCGTTCCCGGCGGCCAAGGCGCTGCTCTCGGCGGTTTACGAAGGCGCGCTGGTCGATTTTGACACCGCGCTCAGGATCGAGGCGCGCTGGTTCACCCATGTGCTGATGAACCCCTCCTCGGGCGCGATGATCCGGTCGCTGTTCGTCAACAAGGAGGCGCTGGAAAAAGGCGCGGTGCGGCCCGAGGGCATCCCCGATCAGCGGGTGAAAAAGATCGGCGTGCTGGGCGCGGGCATGATGGGATCGGGCATCGCCCTGGTTTCGGCCCAGGCCGGGATGGAGGTGGTGCTGGTCGACCGGGACCAGGCCGCCGCCGACAAGGGCAAAGCCTATACCGAGGCCTATCTCGACAAGGGCATCAAGCGCGGCAAGGTCACCGCCGAGAAGAAAGCGGCGATGCTGAACCAGATCACCGCAACCCCGGATCTGGAGCATCTGAAAGGCTGCGACCTGATCATCGAGGCGGTGTTCGAAGACCCCAAGGTCAAGGCCGAGATGACCCAGAAGGTCGAGGCGGTGATCCCCGAGGATTGCATATTCGCCTCCAACACCTCGACCCTGCCGATCACCGGCCTGGCCAAGGCCTCGTCGCGGCCCGAGCAGTTCATCGGCATCCACTTCTTCTCGCCGGTGGAAAAGATGTTCCTGGTCGAGATCATCAAGGGCAAACAGACCGGCCCGCGCGCCGTGGCCAAGGCGCTGGATTACGTGCGCCAGATCCGCAAGACGCCGATCGTGGTCAATGATGCGCGGTTCTTCTACTGCAACCGCTGCATCATTCCCTATGTCAACGAGGGCGCACGGATGATCACCGAAGGCGTGGCGCCGGCCCTGGTTGACAATGCCGCGCGGCAGCTGGGCTTCCCGGTGGGGCCGATCCAGCTGACCGACGAAACCTCGATCGACCTGGGCGCCAAGATCGCGCGGGCGACCAAGGAGGCCATGGGCAACGCCTATCCCGCCTCGGCCGCCGATGACCTGATCTTCTGGATGGAGGATCTGGGGCGGCTGGGCCGCAAGACCAAGGCCGGGTTCTTCGACTATGACGAGGCGGGCAAGCGCCAGGGCTATTGGAAGGGGATGCATGACAAGTTCCCGCTGGCTGAAACCCAGCCCGACCTGATCGAGGTGCAGGAACGGCTGATGTTCGTGCAGGTGCTGGAAGCGGTGCGCGCATTGGAAGAAGGCGTACTGGAAGACATCCGCGAAGGCGATGTCGGCGCGGTGCTGGCTTGGGGCTTTGCGCCGTGGTCGGGCGGGCCGTTCAGCTGGCTGGATATCATCGGCGCGGAATACGCCGCCGAACGCTGCGACCAGTTGGAAGAGGCATATGGCGCGCGCTTCAAATGCCCCGACCTGCTGCGCGAGATGGCGGAGAAAGGCCAGAGCTTTTACAGCCGCTTCGCGCCCGAGGCCAAGGCCGCCTGATTTGCCAAGGCCGGACGCGCTGCCATCGGTGGCGCGTCCGCGCGGGACTCAGACAAACGGATCGGCCACCAGGTAGCCCCCGAACCCGATCAGCGCCGCCCCGGCGAGGCGCGAAAACCGCCGGCCGTCCGGCGCCAGCTTTTCCACCAGCACGAACAGCGCCAGCCCAACGATCCAGTACAGGTTCATGATGCCGCCGACGAACAGCAGCGCCATCAGGGCCCAGCAGCAGCCCAGGCAATAGGCGCCGTGATGCGCCCCGGTACGCAGCGCCCCCCAGCCGCCGGGGCGGCTGTGCCGGGCCAGGAACTGCGCCGGCGACCGGCAATGGCGCAGGCAGGCCGCCTTCCAGCCGGAAAACTGGTACAGACCGGCCAGGATCAGCACCAGCCCCGCCACCCCGCGCGAGCCCAGCGTCATCATCGGCCCGTTGGTCAGGCCCGCCGCCTCGGTCGCCCATTGCAGCGCCGCGGCGACCCCGCTGAACCCGGCCCAGGCCAGCAGGTAGCCGCCCAGGAACAGCAGGCTGAACGGGACGGCGTGGGCCGCTTCGGGTCCGTGCCGCTTGAGCGCGGTATAAAGCAGCAGCATCGGCGCCGCGCTGGGGGTCATCATCGCCACCATCATCACCCACCACATCAGGAAGATCAGCAGCGCATAACCGGCGGTCCAGACCGGTGGCGCCCCCATCTGCATCGGCGCGCCGATCGGGCGCGCCATGCGCGTCATCTCCAGCGCCGTCATGGTCATGCCGATGCCGAAGACGGTGTAAAGCGCGGTCAGCAACACGATCAGCGCCACCGCCGTCGCGACGATCCACCGGTCGCGCGCGGCCAGCCGCTCGACCGGGCCGCGCCCGCCCTGCCCCACAGGCTGCGTCACCCGACCCGACCGCTAGGCGCGGACGATCCCGGCGCCGCTCAGATGCAGCTGAGCGACATGGGCATGGGTGGCGCTGTTCTTCAGCAAGTCGATCTCGCCGCCCTGCGTCTTGGTGCTGCCGCAGGCCATTTCGGCCGTTTCGAACTCGAACCCGCGCGGCAGCGAAATGCTGATCCGATGCGGATCACCGGTGACGATATGCGGGATCGGCTTGATGTCGGTTTCCACGATTCCCGGCACCTTCAGCGACCCGATGCCGGTTTCCGGGTCATAGGACATGCTGACGGATGCGGTCAGCGTCGGATGTTTGGTGGGCGCCATCAGACTGAAGACGTACCACATCGTGGCCATTTCCTGCGTGTCCTCGCCGGTCATGATCGCCTCCAGCGCCGCGCGCTGCTCGGGCGTCGCCTTGTCGTCCAGGATCAACTGCATCTCGCCATTGCCCTCGTGAATCGGGCCCGGCCATTTGTAGAGTCCCACCGCCTTCAGCCCGCCCAGTTTGACATCGCCGTAATGGCCGTCCTGAAAGTCGAACCCGGCAACCGCCTCGCAGGTGCCGTCGGTGGGTAACTGGCTGAACTGGCAGGGGCAACCGAAGTTGCAGTTGCAATTGGCCAGTTCCAGCGCCTTGATGGTCCAGTCGGTCATATCTGTACCTCGACCTTGCAATTTCATTGGGTATGAATTGCCGACAGGGTCACAAACCTGATGGAGGCCTCGGATATTCGTCTTGCCCGCACCGTCGGGGAGACTGACAACCTACGCGCCCGAACTATACCTCAGCTCCGGTCCGCCTCAAAGCGCCGATTGCCCTGTTCAAGGCGGCGGCCTTTCGGAACCGGCTGGCGCAGCGCGTCTATCCGAAGGCGTAGCCAAAGCGTGCGATATCCGCCGCGCAGCTTTCGGCCACCGCCTGTGCCGCGCGGTCGCTGTAATAGCTGCGATAATCTGCCGCGCGCGCCGAGGCATTGGCGCGCGGCAGGTCCAACGCAAAGCCCAGATGCGCCACCAGCGGCGCGGCATCCTCGGCAAAATGTTCCAGCCGGATGTAAACATCGCACTGTTCGCGCCCATCCGCCCGGCGCATGTAGGAATCCGCCGGCGTGGCGCGGAAGGATTGCAGGATCTGCGGATGGGTGACGAAGGCGTCGAAGCTTAGCCGCCCAGCAAGATGCACCGCCGGATGGTCGAACTTCTGCGCGCGCAGCCAGTGATAATAGCTGACCGCCCGGTCCCAGGGGTTGCGCACCAGGGTAAAGGCGAACAGGCCGTCCAGCACCTGGTCCGGCACCAGCCCGTCGATATCGGACAGCGTCGAATGTTTCCACAACCGGCCGCGCGTTTCGGCCCCCTGCACCCGCCGGCGTCGCCGTTTCGCCTTGGGCGTATCGCCCAGCAGGATGTCGTCTTTCATCGCCCGCGCCTCGAGCGCAAGCGACAGCGCAGTGCCCCCGGTTTTGGGAATATGCACAAAGACATAGGCGCGGCCGGTCGAAATAATCATCGGCTGAGGCTATCGCATCTGGTGCCCGTGGCAAGGTGGCACTGAGGCTTTCCCAAGCGCCAATTCTGCCGTTATATCTTGGTCAAGTGCTTATTCGCCAGGGAGGAGATCAGAATGGGCTGGATGGCAGACGAGACCGGGCTGGAGCGCACCAGCGCGAATTACGTGCCGCTGACCCCGCTTTCGGCGCTGACCCGTGCGGCGCGCGTCTATGCCGGCGAAACCGCGGTGGTTTACGGCGCCCATCGCAAGACCTATGCCGAATATCACGACCGGGTGACGCGGCTGGCCTCGGCCCTGGCGGCAAAGGGCGTGAAACCGGGCGACGTGGTCGCCACCCTGATCCCCAACCTGCCGGCCCAGGCCGAGGCGCATTTCGGCGTGCCGGCCTGCGGCGCGGTGCTGAACACCATCAACACCCGGCTGGATACCGACACGGTGGCCTATATCCTCGACCATGCCGAAGCGCGGGTGCTGCTGGTCGACAGCCAGTTCCTGGCCCTGGCTGAGAAGGCAGTGGCGCAGATGCAGGGCGCCAAGCCGCAGGTGATCGAGGTGCCCGATGCGGCGGCGGGCCATCCGGCCAGCGGACGCCATGAACAATACGAGGATATGCTGGCCGCCGCCGATCCCGGCTTTGCCTGGATCCTGCCCGAGGATGAATGGGAAAGCATCGCGCTGAACTATACCTCGGGCACCACCGGGCACCCCAAGGGCGTGGTGTATCACCATCGCGGCGCCTATCTGAACGCGATGGGCCAGATCCTCAGCTGGCGCATGGTGCTGCGGCCGCGCTATCTGACCATCGTGCCGCTGTTCCACTGCAACGGCTGGTGCCACACCTGGATGATGCCGATGGTCGGCGGCCGGCTGATCTGTTGCCGCGACATCACCGCCGCGGCGATCTTCAACGCGCTGGCCGACGAGGGAGTCACCCATTTCGGCGGCGCGCCGATCGTGCTGAACATGCTGGTGAACGCGCCCGAGTCCGATCGGCGCAGGTTCGACCAGACCGTCGAGGTGTTCACCGCCGGCGCCCCCCCGGCCCCGGCGACGCTGGCCAAGATCGAAGACATGGGGTTCAACGTCACCCATGTCTACGGCCTGACCGAAACCTATGGCCCGGCCACCGAATGCACCTGGGGCGAACAGTGGGAGCATCTGAAAGGCGACGCGCGGGCGGCGGTCAAATCGCGCCAGGGCGTGGCGATGCCGATCTTCGAAGATATCACCGTGTTGGACGAACATCACGCCCAAGTGCCGATGGATGGTGAAACACCGGGCGAGATCGTGATGCGCGGCAACGGGGTGATGAAGGGCTATTACAAGAACCCCGAGGCGACCGCCGAGGCCTTTGCCGGCGGCTATTTCCATTCCGGCGACGTCGCCGTGCAGCATCCCGACAGCTATATCCAGATCACCGACCGCGCCAAGGACGTGATCATCTCGGGCGGCGAGAATATTTCCTCGGTCGAAGTGGAAAACGCGCTGATGGCGCATCCGGATGTCAACCTAGCCGCCGTGGTGGCCAAACCCGATGCCAAATGGGGCGAAGTGCCCTGCGCCTTTATCGAGCTGAAGCCGGGCGCGCAGGAGGATGCCGCCGGGCTGATCGCCTTTTCCCGCCAGACCCTGGCCGGGTTCAAGGCACCCAAGCAGGTGGTCTATGGCGAATTGCCCAAGACCTCGACCGGCAAGATCCAGAAATTCGAACTGCGCAAGATCGCCAAGGATCTGTAGAGGCACCACCCCGCCCTGCAAGCGCGTGGCCAGTCGGAGGCCCCGGATCACGTCCGGGGCAGCGCCCGCCAAGCCCCCAACGTCCCGGCCCCCGCGCCGGGACCTCTCTGCAGGCCGCGCAAGCCACCCGGCGCTCACCCGATGCAGCCCCGAAAACGGCGCGTCTCAGCCGCCGCCCAATATCTGACTAAACAACTCAGGTTGACATAACCGAGTTTTTCACTCAGTTATCTCTTGATCTATCCCAGTGCGGCCCCGGACAGGCCGTCAACGCATCGAGAGGACTGCGACCGGTGATACACCCGATGCCTGTCTGCCGTGCCACGGCCATCGCCGCCGCCCACGGAACGGCCGCGACGCTTGCCGATATCGCGCAAACCGGCCGGAGCAGGCCGCAGACCCTGACGCCTGCGATCCCTCTTGCGCTGACCCGCATTCTGCCCCTTCAAAACATCGCTTGTGCCGGATGAGACAACCGCACCAAATCCGCAGCCCGCTTTCAGTGAAGCGGTTCACAGCGCCACCGCGCGCGCTGTGCTAGCCAGATCTTCATTCACATAAGCAACCTCTGCGGATCAGATATGCCCCACCCCGCCCGCCTCACATCGCCTCACGATTGCGCCGCTTCCACGCGGACCGCAGCCGATGTGCGCCGCCGGAAGGGCGATATCTTTGCCGTCAGAGCCATGCCGCTGGAAGGGTAACCCATGATCGTCTGCCATTGCCAAAGCATCAGCGACAGCGACATCCACAGTGCCATCGACTGGATGCGCGCCTCGGACCAGAGAACATTGATCACTCCCGGCAAGGTATACCGCGCATTGGGCAAGTCGGCAGACTGCGGCGGCTGCATGCCACTTTTTTTGGCCACGATGCGAAAAAACGATAACCTTCAGGTCACCCGGGATGATAACCCGGTTCCCATGCACCTTAGGTCCCTCCGGACCATGGCGACACAGGAAAGGCAAAGGCATGAAGGGCGATCCCAAGGTTATTGAATATCTCAACACGGCACTGCGCAGTGAACTGACGGCGGTCAGCCAATACTGGCTGCACTACCGGCTGCAGGAAGACTGGGGGCTTGGCCATATGGCCAAGAAAAGCCGCGAAGAGAGCATCGAAGAGATGCAGCATGCGGATAAGCTGATCGCCCGCATCATCTTTCTCGAAGGGCATCCGAATCTGCAGAAGCTCGATCCGCTGCGCATCGGCCAGACCCCCAAGGAAACGTTGGAATGCGACCTGGCGGCCGAGCAGGAGGCGCAAAAGCTCTATGCCGAGGCGCGCACCTATTGCCAGAGCGTCGGCGACTTCGTGAGCATGGCGCTGTTCGAAGAATTGCTGACCGACGAGGAAGGGCATATCGACTTCCTCGAAACCCAGCTGGGTCTGTTCGAGACCATCGGCGCGGAGAAATACGCGCTGCTCAACGCCTCGAAAATGGACGAGGCAGAGTAAACCGGTCTTGGCGGTGGCCCTGCAAACGGCCACCGCCGCCGCCCGCCGGCACAAGCCATCCCTCAGTACCCCGCGGCACAGCGACGAGGCGCAGGCCCAGAACCGGGTACGTTAGAGCCGCCGCAGCGTTTCGCCACAGCGTTCCCCGTCATAGAACGCCGCCAGCAACCCGGCGAACACCGCATCGCCCCCCGCCGCCTCGAACAGCGTCGCACAAGACCGCAGCTTCATCGCGTCGACCGGGCCCAGCACGGTTTCAGGCGCCACGCCCGCATGTGCCAGCATCGCCTGCGCGATTTCCACCAGCCGAGGCCCCAGCACCGGATGCGCCAGATAGTCCCGCGCCTCGGCCAGCCCGTCGATGCCGTAAAGCTGGGCCATGGGCGACTGGCCCAGCCCGGCCATCTGCGGAAAGATGTACCACATCCAGTGGCTGGTCTTGCGCCCGGCGCGGATTTCCTCCAGCGGCCGGGGCCAGACGCGCGCCTGCGCCTCGGTGAACCGGTGCAGGCTCACAGGATGCCGGGCAGGTTCAGCCCGTGTTCGCGCGCGCAGTCCAGCGCAATGTCGTAACCGGCATCGGCATGGCGCATCACACCTGTCGCGGGGTCGTTCCACAACACCCGTTCCAGCCGTTTGTCCGCCTGTTCGGTCCCGTCGCAGCAGATCACCATGCCGGAATGTTGGCTGAAGCCCATGCCGACCCCGCCGCCGTGATGCAGCGACACCCAGGTCGCGCCACTGGCGGTGTTCAGCAGCGCGTTCAGCAAGGGCCAATCGCTGACCGCGTCGGAACCGTCCTTCATCGCCTCGGTCTCGCGGTTGGGGCTGGCCACCGAGCCAGAATCGAGGTGATCGCGCCCGATCACCACCGGGGCCTTCAACTCGCCGGTCCTGACCATCTCGTTGAAGGCCAGCCCCAGCCGGTGCCGCTGTCCCAGCCCGACCCAGCAGATCCGCGCCGGCAGCCCCTGGAAGGAAATCCGCTCGCGCGCCATGTCCAGCCATTGATGCAGATGCGGATCGTCGGGGATCAGTTCCTTCACCTTGGCATCGGTCTTGTAAATGTCTTCCGGGTCGCCCGACAGCGCGCACCAGCGGAACGGGCCGATGCCCCGGCAGAACAGCGGCCGGATATAGGCGGGCACGAAACCGGGAAAGGCAAAGGCGTTTTCCAACCCCTCTTCCAGCGCCACCTGCCGGATGTTGTTGCCGTAATCCAGCGTCGGCACGCCGGCATTCCAGAACTCGACCATCGCCGCCACATGGGTCTTCATCGAGGCGCGCGCGGCGGCGGCCACCGCCTTGGGGTCGCTGTCGCGTTTCGCGCGCCACTCGCCCAGGCTCCAGCCCTGCGGCAGATAGCCGTTCAGCGGGTCATGCGCGCTGGTCTGGTCGGTGACGATGTCGGGGCGCGGTCCGCCGGCTTGCATCCGGCGCACCAGTTCGGGGAAGACATCGGCGGCATTGCCCAGCAGGCCCACCGATTTCGCCTCGCCCGCCTTGGTCCAGCGGTCGATCATCGCCAGCGCCTCGTCCAGCGTTTCGGCCTTCTCGTCCAGATAGCGGGTGCGCAGGCGGAACTCGATGCGGTCGGGGTCGCATTCCACCGCCAGGCAGCTGGCCCCGGCGAACACCGCCGCCAGCGGCTGCGCCCCGCCCATGCCGCCAAGGCCGCCGGTCAGGATCCATTTGCCGGTCAGGTCGCCACCGTAATGCTGGCGTCCGGCCTCGGCAAATGTCTCATAAGTTCCCTGCACAATGCCTTGGGTTCCAATGTAAATCCACGATCCGGCCGTCATCTGGCCATACATGGCCAGGCCCTTTTTATCGAGCTCGTTGAAGTGATCCCAATTGGCCCAGTGCGGCACCAGATTGCTGTTTGCAATCAATACTCTGGGGGCGTTTTCATGGGTTTTGAACACGCCCACAGGCTTGCCTGACTGCACCAGAAGCGTCTCATCGCCCTCCAGCTCGACCAGAGAGGCCACGATCCGGTCGAAATCCGCCCAGGTCCGCGCCGCACGGCCGATGCCGCCATAGACCACCAGTTCATGCGGGTTCTCCGCCACATCCGGGTGCAGGTTGTTCATCAGCATCCGCATCGGCGCCTCGGTCAGCCAGCTTTTGGCGGTGATCTCGGGGCCGATGGGCGGATAGATGTCGCGGATGTTGTGGCGCGGGTTGGTCATGACAGATCTCCGGTAAAAACAAGGGCCTGCAGGGCGTTCAGAATGTAGGAGAGATGCGCTCTCAGCGGTTCCGCCTTGGCAGCGTCATAGCTCCAGGGCGGCGTCTCGGCCATGTAGGTCGCTTGCGCCAATTCCATCTGGATGGCGTGCAGTCCCTGGTCCGGCCGGCCATAGTGACGGGTGGTCCAGCCGCCCTTGAAGCGGCCATTCAGAACCGTGGAGTAGCCGGGGGCGGCACGGCAGATTTCATCCACGGTTTTTTCCACAGCCGGGGCGCAGCTTGTGGAGGAATTCGAGCCAATGTTGAAATCCGGCAAGGTATTGTCGAAGAGATAGGGAATGACCGAGCGAATTGAGTGACAATCGTAAAGGATTGCCGCCCCGTGTTTCGCCCGCACCCGTGCCAGCTCTGTGGATAAGGCGGCGTGGTAGGGCGCGTGATAGGTGTCGCGCCGCCATGCGATCTCTTCCGCATCGGGTTGCTGTCCGTCGCGATAAATCGGCTGGCCGTCGAAATCGGTCAACGGGCACAGCCCGGTGGTGTTCTGGCCGGGATAGAGGCTGGCGCCATCCGGCGCGCGGTTCACGTCGATGACATAGCGGTGGATCGGCGTGCGCACCGTGGTCACCCCATCCAGCAGCCCGTCATAAAGCTGATGGATATGCCAGTCGGTATCCGCCAGCGCCCTGCCCCGGTCGTTCAGGGCCCGGCGCAGATCCTCCGGCACCTCGGTCCCGGTATGCGGCAGGCCCAGCACGATGGGCCCGTCCCCCTGCCTCACCTCGATCATGCCAGCACCTCCAGCAGCGCGCCGTGCCGCACCAGCCCGGCCGCCTGTGCCAGGTCGGGGGCGAGATAGCGGTCCTCGGCCAGGGCGGGCACCTCGGCGCGCAAGATGTCGATGGCGCGCGCCAGCGCCGGTGCCGTCTTCAGCGGTGCCCGCGCCTCGATGCCCTGCGCGGCGCACAGCGCCTCGACCCCCAGGATCACCCCCAGATTGTCCACCATCCGCATCAGCCGGTAAGCGCCATGCGCGGCCATGCTGACATGGTCCTCCTGATTGGCCGAGGTCGGGGTGGAATCGGTTACGCAGGGATTGGCCAGATGCTTGTTCTCGCTCATCAGCGCGGCAGTGGTCACCTCGGCAATCATGAAGCCCGAATTCAGCCCCGGATCGGGCGTCAGGAACGGCGGCAGGTCGTGGCTCAGCGTCGGGTCCACCATCAGCGCAACGCGCCGCTGGGCAATCGCCCCGATCTCGGCCAGGGCCAGCGCAATCTGGTCGGCGGCAAAGCCGACCGGTTCGGCATGGAAATTGCCGCCCGAGACAATGCGCCCCTCGCCCACCAGCACCAGCGGGTTGTCGGTAACCGCGTTGGCCTCGATCTCCAGCGTGCGGCCCGCCATGTTCAGCACGTCCAGCGCCGCGCCCGCCACCTGCGGCTGGCAGCGAATGCAATACGGGTCCTGCACGCGGGTATCGCCCTCGCGATGGCTTTCGCGGATCTCGCTGCCCTCCATCAGCGCCCGCATCCGCGCCGCCACCTCGATCTGGCCGGCATGGCCGCGCAGGGCATGGATCTCGGCCACCAGCGGCGCGGTCGACCCCATGATCGCATCGGTGCTGAGCGCGGCGATGACGATCGAATTGCGCACCGCGCGCTGCGCCTCGAACAGCCCCGCCAGCGCGCAGGCGGTGGAAAACTGCGTGCCGTTGATCAGCGCCAGACCCTCTTTCGGGCCCAGCACCACCGGGGTCAGCCCGGCCTGGGCCAGCGCCTCGGCCCCCGGCAGCACCGCGTCGCCAACCCGCGCCTCGCCGGCGCCGATCATCACCGCAGTCATATGCGCCAGCGGCGCCAGATCGCCCGAGGCCCCGACCGAGCCCTGATGCGGCACCACCGGGGTGATGCCATGCTCCAGCATCGCCTCGATCAGCGCGCAGATCTCCCAGCGCACGCCCGAGGCGCCGCGTCCCAGCGACATTAGCTTCAGCGCCATCATCAGCCGGGTCAGCGGCACCGACAGCGGCGCGCCGACGCCCGCACAATGGGACAGGATCAGGTTTTCCTGCAATTTCGCAGTGTCCTGCGGCGCGATCTTGCGGCTGGCCAGCTTGCCAAAGCCGGTATTGACGCCATAGACCGGCTCCCCCCCGGCGGCGGCCTTGGCCACCATCGCGGCGGCGGCCTCCACCGCGGGGCGTGCGGCCGGGTCCAACCGAACGGCGGTGCCCTCGCGCCAGATTGCTTCCAGCATGTCCAGCGTCACTTCTCCGGGGGTCAGGATCATGCTTCGCCCCCCATGATGCGGCGGTAAAGCGGGTTGAAACCGATGCGATAGGCCAGTTCCGCCGGCTCCGCGACGTCCCAGACCGCCAGGTCGGCGCGCTTGCCGATGGCGATGCTGCCGCAATCCTCCAGCCCCAGCGCGCGGGCGGCGTGGCAGGTGATGCCCGCCAGCGCCTCTTCGGGGGTCAGCCGGAACAGGGTGCAGCCCATGTTCATTGCCAGCAGCAGCGAGGTCAGCGGTGACGAACCCGGATTGCAATCGGTCGCCAGCGCCATCGGCACGCCGTGATCGCGGAACGCCTGCACCGGCGGCGGCTGCGTCTCGCGCAGGGTAAAGAAGGCTCCGGGCAGCAGCACCGCCACCGTGCCCGCCCGTGCCATCGCCGCCGCATCCTCGGCGGTGGCGTATTCCACGTGATCCGCCGACACTGCGCCATAGCGCGCGGCCAGTTGCGTGCCGCCCAGATGCGACAGCTGCTCGGCATGGAGTTTCACCGGCAGGCCCAGCGCCTGCGCTACGTCGAACACCCGCGCAATCTGTGCGGTGTCAAAGGCGATGCCCTCGCAAAACCCGTCCACCGCATCGACCAGCCCCTCGGCATGGGCGGCCTTCAGCGCCGGGATACAGACCTCGTCGATATAGGCATCGGCGCGGCCGGCGTATTCCGTCGGCACCGCATGGGCACCGAGAAAGCTGGTGACGATGCGCACCTGGCGCCGCGCCGCCAGCGCACGGGCGGCACGCAGCATGGTCAATTCGGTTTCGATATCCAGGCCATAGCCCGATTTCACCTCGACCACCGCAACCCCCTCGCCGATCAGCGCATCGAGCCGGCGCAGCGCGTCTTCCACCAGCGCCTCCTGCGTCGCGGCGCGGGTGGCGGTGACGGTCGAGACGATCCCGCCGCCGGCGCGCGCCACCTCTTCGTAAGAGGCGCCGTTCAGCCGCATCTCGAATTCCCTGGCCCGGTTGCCACCAAAGACGATGTGGGTATGACAATCGATCGGCGCCGGCGTCACCAGCCGCCCGCCCAGGCTTTCGCGCCGCCAACCGACACACATGTCGGGCAGGTTCAGCCCGACATGGACGATCCTGCCGTCCTCGATTGCGATGAACCCGGTGTCGATCAGACCATATCCCCCCTTCGGAGGCATCGCCGCGATACGTGCGTCGCTGAAGACCTGTTGCATGGGTGGTTGACCTTCTTATGTTCGTCTTATTAATTTTATGTCTAGACATAATCGAGTCGTCAAGGGGCCGTCATGACCGTAATCAAAGCCGCCACCGCGCTGCTGCCGGAAGGCTGGGCACAGGATATCTGCGTCACTATCGGCGCCGACGGCACCATCACCGCGCTGGACCCGGCCCCGCCCGACATCACCGTCGACATCCTGCTGCCGGCGCCCTCGAACGTGCATTCACATGCGTTTCAACGCGCCATGGCCGGGCTGACCGAAACCCGCGGCCCGTCCGGGCGCGACAGTTTCTGGACCTGGCGACAGTTGATGTTCCGGTTTCTCGACCGGCTGACCCCCGCAGATGTGCAGGCGATCGCCGCCCAGGTGCAGGTCGAGATGCTGGAAGCCGGCTATGCCGCCTGCGGCGAGTTTCACTACCTGCACCACCAGCCCGGCGGCAGCCCCTATGCCAACTTGGCCGAGATGAGCCATGCGATCTGCGCCGCCGCCAGCGACAGCGGCATCGGCCTGACCCTGTTGCCGGTGCTGTACCAGCAGGGCGGCGTTGACGGGCGGGTGCTGGGGCCGGGGCAGATCCGCTTCGGCAATGACCCTGACCGCTTTCTGGCGCTGCGCGAGGGCGCGGGCCGGGCATTGAGCCAGTTGCCGGATGACGCGGTGCTGGGCACCGCGCCGCATTCGCTGCGCGCGGTGACCGCCGAGGCCCTGAACTCGTTGGCCGAAACCACAACCGGCCCCTTCCACATGCACCTGGCCGAACAGGTCGGCGAGGTCGAGGAGATTGCCAGCGCCTATGGCGCGCGGCCGGTCGAGTGGATGCTCGACAGCTGCCCACCGGATCGCCGCTGGTGCCTGATCCACTGCACCCAGATGGAGCCGCATGAAACCGCCGCCCTGGCGCAGACCGGCGCGGTGGCCGGGCTGTGCCCGATCACCGAGGCGTCGCTGGGTGATGGCATTTTCGACGGGGTGCGCTGGCTGGACTCGGGCGGGGCGCTGGCGGTGGGATCGGACAGCAATATCCGCATCGCGCTGAGCGAGGAGCTGCGGCAGCTGGAATATTCCCAGCGCCTGCGCGACCGCGGCCGCGCGGTGCTGGCCGCCCCGGGCGGCAGCACCGGCCGGCGGCTA
>NZ_PGTB01000419.1 GCF_002786325.1 Pseudooceanicola lipolyticus
GGGGCCGGAACCCGGCCAGCCGGGCACGCGCGGCGGTGTCGGCCTCGATCTCGGGTTCGTCCCGCTGCGGGAAGGCCGCCGGGCGGGCCGGCGGCGGGCCCTGGTAGACCAGGATACCGTCGGGATTGAGCGTGCCCTCGGCCGAGGGCGTCACCAGCCCGCGCTCGTCCAGCGCGAATTCAGTGCCCGGCGCCACCGGCGAGCTGAGGATTTCCGGCGATTGATCGGTATCGTAGGACTGCGCCGGCGGCAGCGCCACGGCGTCCTGCGCCAGGTCGGTGCGGTCGATCGAGGCTACGAACAGGTCGTCCAGGCTGACCACCGGCGGCACCTCGGGCGCTTCGGGGGCGCTGGGCCAGATGCCGGTGGCGGCATAGCGGGCGACATCGGTCTCGGGCGTATCGGCCAGCGGCGCGTCGGTCTCGGCATCGGTCTCGGGTTCGGGCGCGCCGTCCTCCAGCAAGGCGGTGTCGGTGCCCTCTTCGGGTTCCGGCTCGTCGGCCAGTTCCTCCGGCAGCGGTTCATCCGCCGGCGTCTCTTCGGGCGTGCGCAGCGCGTCCAGCACCGCCGCGTCGGTATCGGTGAGGGCCGGCGCGGCGGGTTGCTCGGACGGGGCCGGCGCCGGTGTG
>NZ_PGTB01000420.1 GCF_002786325.1 Pseudooceanicola lipolyticus
CGCAGCCTACGCATCACCGCATACTGGTAACAAGGTACTGCTAAACATCAGATCACTCCGGACAGTCAGTCTATGCCTTCTTAGGGGACTTGGCGGCCTTCTTGGGCGACTTTGCCTCCTTGCTCCCGCCACTGGACGCCTTCTCCGCCGTCTTCTTGGGCAGCAGAACAGGGTTGATATTGGGGAGCACACCGCCGTGAGCGATGGTCACGCCGCCCAACAGCTTCCCAAGCTCCTCGTCGTTCCGGATCGCCAGAAGCACGTGGCGCGGAATAATGCGAGTCTTCTTGTTGTCCCTGGCAGCATTACCGGCGAGCTCCAGGACCTCAGCGGCGAGGTACTCGAGGACAGCGGCGAGGTAGACGGGGGCGCCGGTGCCGACACGCTGCGCGTAGCGGCCCTTCTTCAGGTAGCGCCCGATGCGGCCGACGGGGAACTGGAGCCCGGCCTTCACGGACCTCGTCACCGACTTCTTCCTCGGCCCGCCGGCCTTGCGACCGGCCGCTCCCTTCTTGGCCTTCCCTCCAGCTCCAGTGCCGGTGGCGTCCATGGTCGTATCTCGGCTTCGATTGGCTTGTCTGGGACGAGGAGAAAGTGCTCAGGAGTTGGAACGAATGCGGA
>NZ_PGTB01000421.1 GCF_002786325.1 Pseudooceanicola lipolyticus
GGCCGATGGCGCCGCGCGCCGATTACTGGGCGCGCGCCCGCACGCGGGCAGGCTGGCGCGCCGAACTGGCCGGCACCGACGAGATCACCAATTGGGAGGCCGAGGCACGGCGGCTGTTCGGCCTGCCCGACATGACGGTGCAATCGGTGCAGGATCCGGGCAGGGGCGAGGCGCGGCTGGCATTTTACGACAACGGCCCGCTGGTTGCCGCGCTGTTCGTGTCGCGCCAGCCGGTGGCGGTGATGCGCGATTATCTCGCCGCGCTGCCGGGGGAAGAGACCTCTGACGCCCTGACCGGACGCTCGCCGGCCGACCGGCCCGATCCCGGCCCGATCCTGTGTTCCTGTTTCAGCGTCGGGGTGAACACCATCCTGGCCGGGATCGAGGATCAGGGGCTGATCTCGGTCGAGGCGATCGGCGCGGCGTTGCAGGCCGGGACCAATTGCGGCTCGTGCCGGCCCGAGATCGCCGCGCTGCTGAACCGGGTGCAGCGCCGCGAGGCCGCCGAGTGAGCCTGTCCGAACATGTCCGCACGCTGGGGCGCGGGCCGGGGCGGTCGCGGTCGCTGACCTTTGACGAGGCCCATGATGCGATGGCGCAGATGCTGTCGGGCGAGGC
>NZ_PGTB01000057.1 GCF_002786325.1 Pseudooceanicola lipolyticus
CGCTCTGGCTGCAACTGGGCCATGCCGGGGCGCTGGCCCATGCCCCGATCAGCGCCCCCGAAGGCCCCTCGGCGCTGAATATCGGAACGTTGCGCTGCACCGAGATGTCGGACCAGCACCTGCGCGCCCTGCCCGGCCAGTTCGCCCGCGCCGCGGCGCTGGCGCGCCGCCTGGGCTTTGCCGGGGTGCAGATTCACGCCGCCCACGGCTTCCTGTTCAGCCAGTTCCTGTCGCCGCTGTTCAACCGCCGGACCGATGCCCATGGCGGCCCGATCGAAAACCGCTGCCGCCTGCTGATCGAAACCATCGGCGAGGTCCGCGCGGCGGTGGGGCCGGACTTTCCCGTGGCGCTGAAGATCAATGCCAGCGACGGGCTGGACGGCGGACTGAGCGAAGCGGATGCGCTGGCCGCCCTGCGCCTGCTCGACGCGACCTCGCTGGACCTGATCGATATCAGCGGCGGCACCTATTTTCCCGGCGCGGCCGCGGCCTCGGACAGTGCCGGCAGCGGGCCCTATTTCACCGCGTTCGCCGCCCGCGCCCGCAGCGTCACGGACACGCCGCTAATGGTGACCGGCGGTTTCAAGACCCGCGCGCAGGCCGCCGCCGCGGTGGCCGAAGGGCTGACCGACATGGTGGGCATCGCCCGCGGCTGGGTGCTCGATCCGAAGCTCGCCGCGACCTGGCTCACCGATGCCGGCGGCGATCCGGCCTTTCCCCGGTTCGGCGACGCGCCCGAGGGCGGTGTCACCGCCTGGTACACCATGCGGCTGACCGCGCTGGCCGAAGATCGCGAGGACGGGTTCGCCAGCGATCCGCACAGTGCGCTGGCCGATTATGACGCGCGCGATGCTGTCAGGGCGGAACGCTGGACAGCGCGGTTTCCTATCGCGCCTTGAACAGCCCGCCCAGGATGCCGCGCACGATCCGCCGCCCGGTGGTGCCTTTCAGTTCCTTGATCACCACCTGGGTCAGGGCCGAGCCGAACTCCTGCGCCGTCGAGCGGGTCGACCGGGTTGACCGCGAGGTCGAGCGTGTCACGCGCGTGCCGGTATAGCGGCGGGCGGAATTGTATTCGCGCTGCGCCGGCTCCATCTCCTCCTCCTGCGCCTCGGCCTGCGCGGCGGCTTGCGCCGCGTCGGCGGCGCGCTGCGCCAGGATCTCGTAGGCCGATTGCCGGTCCAGCGGGTTGTCATATTTTCCCGCCATGTCCGAGGCTGCCAGCAGCGCTTTGCGCTCTTCCTCGGTGATCGGGCCCAGCTGCGACGAGGGCGGACGGATCAGGGTGCGTTCGACCACCCCGGGCACCCCCTTTTTCTCCAGCATAGAGGTCACCGCCTCGCCCACCCCGACCTCGCGGATCGCTTCCTCGGTCGAAAAGCGCGGGTTCTCGCGATAGGTCTCGGCAGCCAGGCGCAGGTTCTTGCGATCCCTGGCGGTGAAGGCGCGCAGCGCGTGTTGCACCCGGTTACCCAGCTGGCCCAGGATGTCCTCGGGAATATCTGCCGGGCTCTGGGTGATGAAATAGACCCCGACCCCTTTCGAGCGGATCAGGCGGGCCACCTGCTCGACCTTGTCGACCAGCGCCTTGGGCGCATCGTCGAACAGCAGATGCGCCTCGTCGAAGAAGAACACCAGTTTCGGCTTGTCCGGGTCGCCGACCTCGGGCAGCTCCTCGAACAACTCGCTCAGCAGCCACAGCAGGAAGGTGGCGTAAAGCCCCGGCGCCGCCATCAGCGTATCGGCCGCCAGGATGTTGATCCGCCCGCGCCCGTCACCATCGCAGCGCATCAGGTCGGCCAGGTCCAGCGCCGGTTCGCCGAACAGCCCGGCGCCGCCCTGGTTCTCCAGCACCAGCAGCCGCCGCTGGATTGCCCCGATCGAGGCCACCGACAGGTTGCCATAGCGCAGCGACAGCTCGGCCCGGTTTTCGCCCAGCCAAACCAGCAGCGCCTGCAAATCCTTCAGGTCCAACAGCGGCAGCCCGTCCTCGTCGGCCACGCGGAAGGCGATGTTCAGGATACCCTCCTGTGCCTCGGTCAGTTCCAGCAGCCGGGCCAGCAACAGCGGCCCCATCTCGGCGACGGTGGTACGCACCGGGTGGCCCTGGGCGCCGAACAGATCCCAGAAAGTCACCGGGAAGGCGGCATAGCCGTAATCGTCAAAGCCGATCTTGGCGGCGCGGCTGGTGAAGGCGTCATGCAGCTTGGCCTCGGCCGAGCCGGACTTGGCCAGGCCCGACAGGTCGCCCTTCACATCGGCCAGGAACACCGGCACCCCCGCGGCGCTGAAACCCTCGGCCAGGATCTGCAGCGTCACAGTCTTGCCGGTGCCGGTGGCCCCGGCGATCAGCCCGTGCCGGTTGGCATATCCCAGCGCAAGCCCCTGTTTTTCGCCGTAATCCGGCCCGCCGCCGCCAATGAAAATCTTGTTGTCCATCAGACCCTTGCCCCTTGCCACATTTCCGCTCGATTTCGACCATACAAAGTTAACCTTTTGCTGCGATAGTCTTTTCCGCCTGCCGGCGACCTCGGTTCGGGCAGGCACTTCCTCCCTGTCAGACTGGCCGTACCTTCGGGTACGGCATTTTTTGCGGTAAGTTTCAGCACCAAATCGCGGGTTTTTCCGCCCCTCGCGGAATTTCTTTCATTGCTGTTGACCGGCGCGTTACCTTCTCGTAACGTTCGGCCTATAACTAAGTCGGCCAGTCCGACGGGGAGCATGCCATACGCAAGGGGACCCATCCGGGTCCCCTTCGCTGCTTCCGGGGGCCGGGCTGCTCTGGCCACCTGGCCCGCCCCGGCAGAACGCCGCCGGGCCGTTCAAATCACCTCGAAGCGGCGGGAATTTGCCCTGACAGTCTGCGGCGGACATGCTATGGCAGCGCCAGGCAGTTAAAAGCAGGTAGTACATGTTCAAACACATCCCTTTCGTTGCCGCTGTGGCCCTGACCGCGTTTGCAGGCAGCGCGCTTGCACAGGACACCCAGGCGCCGGCGGACACCGCCGAAGATCAGCCGATCGCGGGGGAAGATCAGCTTGACCTCGGCCAGCCGGTCAGTGACGACCCGCAGCTGGGCCAGCGTTATTCCAAGGAACGGATCGGCGATTGGGATCTCGCCTGCATCAAGACCGAGGCCGAAACCGACCCCTGCTCGATGCTGCAGATCCTGAACGGCGAAGATGGCAACCCCATCGCGGAATTCTCGCTGTTCCGGATCGAGAATGGCAGCCAGGCGGTGGCGGGCGCGACCATCATCGTTCCGCTGGAAACTTTGCTGCCGGCGCAGCTGACCATTGCCGTCGATGCCAATCCGGGCAAACGTTACAACTATTCCTTCTGCAACCCGATCGGCTGTGTCGCCCAGATCGGCCTGACCCAGGCCGATATCGACGCCTTCAAGAAAGGCGCGGCGGCCACGATCTCGCTGCGCCCGGCGCCGGCGCCGGACCAGCTGGTGGAACTGACCCTGTCGCTGCAGGGCTTCACCGCAAGCTATGAAAAAGTCGACGTGGTGACCAACTGAACCACGACACCCGCCCCGGACAGGTCCCAACCTGTCCGGGCGCCGCATATTTCATCATGAAATATGCCAAAAATTTTCCAAAATTTTTCCCCCGCGCCGCGGCGTCAGATCCGGCGCAGCGCCATCACCGCGTTCAGCCCGCCAAAGGCAAAGGCATTGGACAGTGCCACCGAAACCTCGGCCTCGCGCGCCTGGTTGGGCACCACATCCAGCGCGCATTCCGGATCCGGCTCTTCATAGCCGATGGTCGGGGCGATCACCCCGTCGCGCAGCGCCATGATACAGGCCAGCAGTTCCACCGCGCCGGTGCCGCCGATCAGGTGGCCATGCATCGACTTGGTCGAAGAGATCATCAGCTTGTCGGCATGGGGCCCGAAGACATCGGCCACCGCCGCGCATTCGGTCTTGTCATTGGCGGCGGTGCCGGTGCCATGCGCGTTGATATAGCCCACCTCGGACGGCGGCACGCCGGCATCGCTGAGCGCCCCGGCCATCGCCCGCGCCGCGCCCTGTTTCGACGGCATCACGATATCGGCGGCGTCCGAGGACATCGCGCAGCCCACCACCTCGCAGAGGATCTCGGCGCCGCGTTTGCGCGCATGCTCGTATTCCTCGAACACGAACACGCCGGCGCCCTCGCCCTGCACCATGCCGTTGCGGTTGGCGCTGAACGGGCGGCAAGCATCCTTGGACATCACCCGCAGCCCCTCCCAGGCCTTGACCCCGCCGAAACACAGCATCGATTCCGACCCGCCGGTGACCATGCTCAGCGCCGCGCCCGAGCGGATCATCTGGAACGCCATGGACATCGCGTGGTTGGACGAGGCGCAGGCGGTCGAGACGGTGAAGGTCGGCCCCTTCAGGTTATATTCCATCGACACATGGCTGGCCGCCGCGTTGTTCATCAGCTTGGGCACCACGAAGGGATGCACCCGGTTCTTGCCGTCCTCATAGACGCTGCGGTAATTGTCGTCCCAGGTGCTGACCCCGCCGCCGGCGGTGCCCAGAACCACCCCCGAGCGCGCCGCCAGTTCGCCGTGAAAAATCAGCCCCGCCTGCGCGATCGCCTCTTTCGCCGCCACCAGCGTGAACTGGGTGAACCGGTCATACAGCGTCATCTGTTGGCGGTTGAAATGGCCCTCGGCCTCGAAGCCGCGCACCTGGCCGCCGATCTTGATGGTCAGCCGGTCGACATCGCGGAATTCCAGGTCGCCGATGCCGCAGCGCCCCTCGCGCATCGCCTCCAGGGTATCGGCCACGTTATGACCAAGCGCGTTGATGGTGCCCGCACCGGTAATGACAACCCGTTTCATCACCTCTGCCCCGGCCGCGCCCCGGTCACGTCTTCTCGGCCATCAGGTTTTCGATGCCCTTGATGATCGCGGCGACATTGGAAATGTCGAAATCGCCGGCCGTCGGCTCGTTGGCGTTGAACGGCACCGAGATGTCGAACTCTTCCTCGATGGCAAAAATGCTTTCGACCAGGCCAAGGCTGTCGATCCCGAGATCCTCGAGAGTGCTGTCCAAGGTGACATCCGACGGTTCCAGAACGGCCTGCTCGGCGATGATGGCAATCACCCGGTCATGGACGCTCATGCATACGCTCCTGATCTTCTGCCCTGCGCTCACTTACTCGTTCGGGTTGGGTTTGAAAACCGCCTTTTTCAGGGCATCCAGATCACGCGCCAGGCGCGGCAACCGGCGCAGGATCTTATAGGTTTCGGTAAACCCGTCCATCTTGACCGCCGGATAGCCCATCATCACCCGGCCCTCGGGCACGTTGGACAGGATCTTGGTGGCGCCGGTGGCGATTACCCGGTCGCCGACGGTGACATTATCGGCCACGCCCGACTGTCCGCCCAGCACGACGCTGTTGCCAATACGCGTCGATCCGCCCACCCCGGCCTGGGCGCAAAGCAGACAATCCTCGCCCACGCGCACGTTGTGGCCAACCTGCACCAGGCTGTCCAGCTTGGTGCCGCGCCCGATCTCTGTGTCGCGGATGGTGCCATTGTCGATGGTCGAATTCGCCCCCACCTCGACATCGTCGCCGATCCGCACCGCACCCAGCGAATGGATCCGCAGCCAGGCCTGGGCCTGCGTCTCGCCTTGATCGCCCATGGTTTTGCGCGCCATCTCGGCGCCCGAGATCTCGGGCGTGACGAAGGAGAACCCGTCGCCGCCGATCCGCGCGCCGGGCTGGGCGATGAAGCGGTCGCCGATACGGACCCGCGCGCCGATGCTGACATGATCGCGCAGCAAGGCCGCAGCGCCGATCGCCGCGTCCGTCCCGATCATGCAATGCGGCCCGATCACCGAGCCGGCGCCGATCCGAGCGCGAGGCCCGATCACGCAGAAGGCACCGATGATCACGTCGCCGGCCAGCTCGGCCGAGGGATCGATCACCGCGCTGGGATGAATGCCGCTGTCAAAGTTCTGGCCGCGGTCCAGCATCCGGGTCAGGCCGGCCATCGCGAGACGCGGGCGCGGCGCAAAAATCGCCGCCTCCAGCCCCATCGCCTGCCAGTCGGCCTCGGGCCACAGCATCGCCGCCCGCGCCTGTCCCCGACCCAATGTCTCGGCATAGGCCGGGGTCATCGCCATCGCCAGTTCGTCCGGCCCGGCATCGGCCGGCTCGGCGGCGGCGCGGATGGTCAGTGCCGTGTTGCCCGCCGCCGCGGCCCCCAGGGCCGTGGCGATCTCTTGCACCGTAAAGCTCATGGCTGGCCCTTCGCCCGTTGACCGGGCCGGTGTTACCCCTGAACCGGCGTCAGTACCACCCCCGCCTGGCTCAGCGCGTTCCAGATCTTGGCATCGCGGCCATAGACATCGCGACGGAATTCGACGCTGCCGCGCGACGATATCAGCGCGGTGCGGTAGATCAGATGCACCGGCACCGGCTGCTCCAGCTCGACCCGGGTTTCGCGGCCGCTGTTCAGCACGCTGTGGAACAGCCCGCGCGGATCATCGCTCTGCCGCGACAGCAGCGCATAGGCAAAGTCGAACGGGTCGGCCAACCGGATGCAACCATGGGAAAACGCGCGCACCTCGCGGTTGAACAGGCTCTTCGCTGGGGTGTCATGCAGGTAGATGTTGTACTTGTTGGGGAACATGAACTTGACCTTGCCCAGCGCATTGCTGGCGCCCGGCGGCTGGCGCATGTCAAAGGGGAAGTTGCGCGTCGAATATTGCGTGAAATCGACCTCTTCGCGATTGACCTGGCGGCCGGCACGGTCGGTGATGATCAGATGCCGCGCGGCATTGGGATTGTTCTGCAGCTGCGGCAGGTATTCCTTGGTCATGATCGACCGCGGCACATACCAGCTGGGATTGATCACCATATGGTCCATCACGTCGGAAAATTCCGGGCTGCGCTGGTCCGTCCGGTTCTGGCCGATCACCGAACGGGTTTCGAAGGTGACCTCGCCTTGATCGATGATCTGGGCGGTGAAATCGGTCTGGTTGACCAGGATGTGCCGCTCGCCGCGGTCGATATTCATCCAGCGTTCGCGTTCCAGCGCGACGATCACCGATTTCAGCCGCTCCTCGGCCGAGACGTTGATCTGCTCCATCGTGCCCTGGCCGGCAACGCCATCTTCCTGCAGCCCATGCGCTTTCTGGAAGGCGCGCACGCCCTGTTCCAGCGCCGTGCCGTAATCGGCTGCCGCGCTGCGTTCCATATAGCCCATGGCGATCAGCCGGTTGCGCAGCGCCACCACCTCAGGCCCCTGCGCGCCGGGTTTCAGCACCCCGGCCTGCACCTTGGGCCCCCAGTCGCCCGAAGCAATGAGTTGCTCGAGCCGCAGCTTTTCCTTCATCAGCTGGCGATATTCGGGATTGGCCGGCGGCAGGCTGTTGAGGAAGGCGCGCGGTGCACTGGTGGCAAAACCGTTCAGCAGGGTTTCGCGGCTGGTGCGCTTGACCTCGCGCACGATTTCGCTGTCGACCTGCGACGGCACCAGCAGCCCGCTCTGCACGTCGCGCGCATAGGCCAGGAATGCCTTGCTGAGCGCCACTTCGACCAGCCCCAGGTCGCGCGTCGTGCGCACCGAGGCCATCTGCCGCATCAGTTCGTTGACCCGATACCGCCCCTCTGGCAGCCCGTGCTGAGCGGCGCCGCTGAGCGCTTCGATCAGCGCGGCGCGGCGGGCCTGATGATCTGCGCCCTCCCCGGTCCACAGCGCGGCATAGCCCGCCTTGCGGTAAAACGCACCGATCGCGTCATCGCGATAAGCGGCTTCGGCGACGGCCTGCTTGAACGCGGTGACCTGCGCGCGCGCAGGAGACGCCACCGCCAGCGTCGCGGCAACCGCACAGGTGACCGCAAAATAGGCAAGTCTGGATAAGGCTCGGGAGCGGGATGGCATTCGATAAGTCCTCAACGATCCGTCAAATTTTGGTCATACTAGATGTGGTGTCGGGCTGCGGGCAAACACAAACCTCTGGTAAGTTTCCCTGCTGCAACACCAATGTCCATTCACATTTATAACAGGTCGTAAATGGGTAAGGTTCCGATGCGCGTTTGCACCGCCTCGGGGCACCGGCCCGGCAACTATGTCAGGAATAAGGCCATTTGCGCAAATTTTCGCCGAAAATTCTGCGTGACGGGAACTTTGCCAATCGAACGGTTGGCGGACGATTCCTCCTGTGTAATACACGGTATACATCCAAGGGGGTGGGTGGAAAACGGCACGTGTAACATCGCGTGCAGGCAGGAAATACAGCGTACGGGACGACGCAGTAATATGACTCAGGATCGATTTTCGGGGCTGACCCGTCGTGGCCTGCTGGGAGCCTTTGCGGCAACCGCAGTGGCCGCAGCACCAACTTTCTCGCAGGCGGCAGGATTCCTTCGCGGCGGCGGCGACATCCGCCGGTTGCGTATGTACTCCGGCCGCACCGGCGAAAAGATCGACATGATCTATTGGATCGACGGCGAATATATCAAGGACGCCTGCAACGAGATCGCGTATTTCATGCGCGACTGGCGCACCGATGACATGATCCCGATCGACCTGCGGACGGTCGACATCATGGCCGCCACCCACAATCTTCTGGATGTCAGCGAACCCTATATGCTGCTCTCCGGCTATCGGTGCCCGGAAACCAACGCGATGCTGCGCAGCCGGTCCCGCGGTGTGGCGCGCAACTCGCTGCACATGAAAGGCCAGGCGGCCGATCTGCGGCTGGCCTCGCGGTCGGTCAACCAGATGGCCAAGGCGGCGCTGGCCTGCCATGCCGGCGGCGTCGGGCGCTATTCCCGTTCGAATTTCGTGCATGTCGATTGCGGCGCCGTGCGCTCGTGGGGCGCCTGAGCCGAAGGCACATATGCCAGCGATGAAATATGCCATGAATTGTCGATAATTCATGGCCTTTGCGCCGCGACCGGCGCTGGTGCCGGTGAACGGCGCGCTCCGGTCCAGGCTGCAACGTCTCCACAAAACAACCGGTAACAGGTCCCCGCGCCCGGATTTGACGGCGGGCGGGATGGCCGCGCGCCTGCGAATCCCCTATCGGTGGGTCAGACCTCAGCGCAAGAAAGGACAAACGCCATGCTCAGGAATGACCAACTGGAACTCTGGGACCGCGAGAACTTCTTTCACCCCTCGACGCATCTGGCCGAGTTTGCCCGCGGCGACGCGCCCCAGCGGGTGATCACCGGCGGGTCGGGCGTGTTTATCGAAGACCGTGACGGCACCCGCCTGCTGGACGCGTTTGCCGGGCTCTATTGCGTGAATGTCGGCTATGGCCGCCCCGAGATCGCCGAGGCAATTGCGGCGCAGGCCAAGGAACTGGCCTATTACCACGCCTATGTCGGCCACGGCACCGAGGCCTCGATCACCCTGGCCAAGATGATCCTGGATCGTGCGCCGGCGGGCATGTCGAAGGTCTATTTCGGGCTGGGCGGCTCGGATGCCAATGAAACCAACGTCAAGCTGGTCTGGTACTACAACAACATCCTGGGCCGGCCGGAGAAGAAGAAGATCATCTCGCGCTGGCGCGGCTACCATGGCTCAGGCCTGATGACCGGATCGCTGACCGGGCTGGAGCTGTTTCACAAAAAATTCGACCTGCCGCTGGCGCAGGTGATCCATACCGAGGCGCCCTATTACTTCCGCCGCCCCGACACCGCGATGAGCGAGGCCGATTTCACCGCCTATTGCGTCGCCGAACTGGAGGCGCTGATTGCCAGCGAGGGCGACGAGACCATCGCCGCCTTTATCGGCGAGCCGGTGCTGGGCACCGGGGGCATCGTGCCGCCGCCCGAGGGTTATTGGGCGGCGATCCAGGAGGTGCTGGCCAAGCATGACATCCTGCTGATCGCCGACGAAGTGGTGACCGGGTTCGGCCGGCTGGGCAGCATGTTCGGCTCGGAGCACTACGGTCTGCGCCCCGATATCATCACCATCGCCAAGGGCCTGACCTCGGCCTATGCGCCGCTGTCGGGCTCGATCGTCGGCGACAAGGTCTGGCAGGTGCTGGAACAGGGCACCGACGAGCTGGGACCGATCGGCCATGGCTGGACCTATTCCGCCCATCCCATCGGCGCGGCGGCGGGGGTGGCCAACCTCAAGCTGATCGACGAACTGGGGCTGGTGGGCAATGCCGGGACAGTGGGCGCCTATCTGACCGCGGCGTTGCGCGACCGGCTGGCCGAGCATCCCAAGGTCGGCGAGATCCGTGGCGAAGGTATGCTGGCGGCGGTCGAGTTTGTCGCCGACCGCGAGTCGCGGCAGTTCTTCGATGCGTCCGAGAAGATCGGCGCCAAGGTCGCGGCGGCGCTGCTGGCCGAGGGGGTGATCGGCCGGGCGATGCCGCAGGGCGACATCCTGGGCTTTGCGCCGCCGCTGTGCCTGAGCGAGGCCGAGGCCGACCAGATCGCCGATGCCACCGCCGCGGCGGTCAAGGCAAGCTTGGGCTGACCGGTCCACGTCGGCGCAAAAGCAATCGATGGAACTTCTGCCGCGCTTGTGCGCACCGGGCCCGAGCGCGGCGCAGTCCTGCAAGATCAATCGCTTGTGGGGCAAAGGTTTCGCACGCGAAACGCTAAAAATTTATATTTAACAATCTGCTAACCAAGATTCCTCAACTTTGAAACCGAGGCCAGTTCCGGCTGTCAAACACGCTCTCGGCCCTTGGTGTTTGAGGTGATCTGCCGCTGCAAAAACGCCGGGTTGCCGCTGCGTGCAACCCTCGGTGCCCAGTTCTTGATCAGTCGCCGCGCTAAAATCGTTATAGGGCAAGCAATTTCTTGACGCAGCGAGCCTGCTGTTTCCAACATGCAGCAAGCGCCGCAGCATCCGCAAAATCGCATTCATTAACAAAATGTAACAATGGCCCGCCATAGAGGCCGGGCACCATTCATTTAGGGAGCTCTTGATGTCACAAAGCAAAAAGGCGTTTTTTCTTGCGTCCGCCGCGCAGCTGGTTCTGGCCGGCGCGGCCTATGCAACCTGCCCTGCCGTCACCCAGGCCGACATGATGGGAGTCGCGCCTGGCGCTTTCCCCCAGCAGTTCGACCTGTCCGAATATGAGGCCGCCGCCGGCTGCGAGATGCAGTTTTCGGAAAACCCCGAAATCGCCGCGCTGAACGGCGAAATCCGCGGCAATCCCGAGCTACCGCCGGTGGCCGAGCGCCTGCCGGACGAACCGCTGGTGATCGTACCCTATCACGCCGCCGGCAGCTATGGCGGCACCCTGCATGCCCTGTCCAACGCCACCGAAGCCGGCACCTCGGACTTCCTGTCGGTGCGCCATGTCAACCTCGTGCGCTATTCCGACGACCTGCAGACCATCGTGCCCAACGTCGCCAAATCCTGGGAATGGAACGACGATTTCACCCAGCTGACCTTCACCTTGCGGCGCGGCCACAAATGGTCCGATGGTGCACCCTTCACTTCGGCCGATGTGAAATTCTGGTATGACAACCTTTCACTCGATCCCAAGGTGATCGAAAAGCCGAAGGATTATGTTCTGGTGGCCGGCGAGCGGATGACCGTCGACACGCCCGACGAGGTGACCGTGGTGTTCAACCTGCCCTCGCCCAAGCCCGGCCTCCTGGCCCATTTTGCCACCTCCTTTGCGCAGGCCTTCCAGCCCAAGCATTTCCTGGGCCAGTACCATCCCGATCTCAATCCCGAGGCCGATGCGCTGGCGGCGGAATGCGGCTTTGACACCGGGCTGGCGGTGATCACCGCCTATTTCGGAAATTCGGACTGGACCGACACGCCCTCGCCGATGCTTAACGCGCCCGACCAGGTGGGCTGCCTTGCCAAGGACACCCATCCGACGCTGGAATCGCATATCTATGTCAGCGACACCACCGAAGGCCGCAAGCTGGTCGCCAACCCCTATTTCTTCATGGTGGACCCGACCGGCCAGCAGCTGCCCTATATCTCGCGCCAGGACGAGCTTTACGCCAATGACAACGAGGTGCGCATTCTCAAGCTGGTGAATGGCGAGGCCGATTACAAATCGCAGTCACTGACGCTGGGATCGGCGCCGATCCTGTTGGAAAGCCAGGAGAAGGGCGATTATTCGATCCAGTTGAAGCCGACCATCGCGATGCCGGCCTTTTCCTTCAACGTGACCAGCGAGGACCCGGCCAAACGTGACCTTTTTGGCAATGTCGAGTTCCGCAAGGCGATGTCGATCGCGATCAATCGGGACGAACTGAACGAGACCTCGTTCTTCGGCCAAGGCGAGCCCAAACAATATATCGGCTTTTCGCCCACGCCGTCCTTTGTCGATCCGGCCTTGACCCAACTTTATACCGAATACGATCCCGAAACCGCCAAGGCGATGCTGGATGATCTGGGCATGGCCGATACCGACGGGGACGGCTTCCGCGAATTGCCAAGCGGCGAAAAGCTGGTGTTGAACATGCAGTTCGCCACCCAGGGCATCGGCGGCGAGGTGGTCGAACTGGTGGCGCAATACTGGTCCGATATCGGCGTCCAGACCACGGTGAAAGAGGTCACGCCGGACGAATACCGCTCGGCCCAGTCCTCCAACCAACTGGATGTCGGCATGTGGGAAAAGGGCCAGCCGGTCGCCATCGTGCTGGGCAATAACGAACTGTTCGTGCCGCCTTTCGAGAATTACTTCGGCCACCGCGTTGGCATGCTGTGGGCCGAATGGGTCGATTCCGAAGGGGCATCGGGTGTCGAGCCGCCGCAATGGGTGAAGGACATGATCAGCGATATCAACGCCTTCCAAAGCGCCGTGCCCGGTTCGCAAGAGCAGGCCGAGATCGGCTCGAAACTGGCCACTGCGATGGCCGAGAACCTGCCCTTCATCGGCACGGTCCAGGCCCCGAACGTGATCTATCACCGCAACGCGCTGCAGAACTTTGCCGAGTTCCAGACCCAGTCCTACGAATATTACCGCACCTTCCCCTATCTCCCGGTGCAGTGGTACCTCGACGAGTGATCCCGGCCGGATCAAGGCCCCGGGCGGTGTGACCGCCCGGGGCATCGCCGCCCGCGTGTGCCAGGCCACAGCCTGCTCTTGCCGGAGTTCGCCATGCTGCAATTCGTGCAATTCGCCTTTGTCCGCGCCGCGATGGCGGTGTTTACGCTGCTGACGGTGTCGCTGATCGTCTTCACGCTGATGGAGCTGGTGCCGGGCACCTGCGCGGAACGCTACCTTGCCTTCAAGAACACCCAGGGCTCGGGCATCTCGATTGCCGATATCGAGGCCGAGGAACGCCGCCTGGGGCTGGACCGCCCGTTCCTGGTGCGGTGGGGCTCCTGGGTCGGCAATGTATTCTTCAAGGGTGAGTTCGGCGACAGCTGCATCCTGCGGCTGAACATCAACGACCTGCTGGGGGACAAATTCCTGATCTCGGCGGCGATCTGTTTCTGTTCGCTGATCCTGGCCTATCTCATCGCCATCCCGGTTGGGATCGTCTCGGCCTCGTCCAGCAATGCGCTGTTGAACGGCAGCCTGCGCTTTGTCAGCTATCTGGGCCTGGCGATGCCGAATTTCCTGCTGGCGCTGATGATCATGCTGGTGTCGACGGTGTGGTTCGGCGATTCGATGACCGGGCTGTTCTCCAACCAGTATCGCGATGCCGAATGGTCCTTTGCCAAGCTGATCGATTTCCTGTCCCGCGCCTGGCTGCCGGTGTTCATCCTGGGCTGGTCCGCCACGGCCTTTGCGCTGCAGACCGTGCGCGCGCTGATGCTGGACGAGAAGGACAAGCTCTATGTCACCGCGGCCCGCGCGCGCGGGCTGTACGGGCGGCGGCTGCTATGGCGCTATCCGGCGCGGCATGCACTGGGGCCGATCATCAACTCGCTGGGCTTCGACCTGAACCGCATCTTCAACGAATTGCCGGTGGTGGCGCTGATCCTGACACTGACCGAGGCGGGATCGTTGCTGCTGGAATCGCTGGCGCGGTCCAACGACCAGCAACTGGCCGGGGCGATCATTTTCCTGCTGACCGCCACCATCGTCGGGCTGAATTTCCTGACCGATATCGCGCTGGCGGTGCTGGACCCGCGTATCCGCAAATCGATTGCCGGGGGCTGACGCGATGATCGACCCGCCCCGCCCGGCCCTGACGGAGCATCGCCGATGACCCTGGATTCCCCGGGCAAGCTGCCCGCCACCACCGGCCCGCATGTGGAGATCGTCGAAACCGAGGACGCGGTGGAACGCCGCGCCCGCGAGGCCTATTTCACCGCCTCGCAGCGGCAACTGATCTGGTCCCGGTTCCGCAAGAACCGCACCGCGATGACCGCGGGGCTCCTGCTGATCGTGCTGGTGCTGATGGGTCTTTTCGCGCCGTTCCTGTCCCCCTATGACCCCACCGTGGCCGGCCGCGACCGCGACTATACCAATGGCGCGCCGCAAGTGCCCCGGTTCTGCGATGACAACGGCTGTTCGCTGCGACCCTTCATCTATGGCGTGACCCGGGAACGGTCGCTGGCAACCAATTTCCGCTGGGTCACCGCGATCGACACCGAAGACCGGCGGTATCTGCAGCTGTTCGTCACCGGCTGGGAGTACAAGCTGGGCCCGCTGACCTTTGATCGGCACCTGTTCGGCGTTGACGAAGGATTCATCCATCTGTTCGGCACCGACGACACCGGCAAGGACATCTTCAGCCGCACGCTGCACGCGATCTATACCTCGCTGGCGGTGGGCACGCTGGGGGTGCTGATCTCGTTTGTCCTGGCGCTGGTCATCGGGGGCATCGCCGGCTATTTCGGCGGGGTGATCGACGCGGTGATCCAGATGGTCACCGACGCGATCCGCACCATCCCGATCATCCCGCTGTTCATGGCGGTGGCGGCCTTCATCCCGCAGGAATGGTCGTCGGAGACGCGGTTTTTCTTCATCTCGATCATCATCGGCTTTATCAACTGGCCGACGCTGGCACGGCGGGTGCGGACCCATCTACTGGTCGAGCGCAACCAGGACTACGTGCTGGCCGCCCAGCTTCAGGGCGCCTCGGCCGGCCACATCATCCGTCGCCACCTGCTGCCCTCGTTCACCTCGTATATCATCGTCGACCTGGTGATCTCGTTTCCCTATATTGTGCTGTCGGAAACCGCCCTGTCCTTTATCGGACTGGGCCTGAAGGATCCGGTGAATTCGCTGGGCGTGATGCTGCAGAACACCACCTCGGCCGACGTGCTGCTGAACTACCAATGGTATTTCATCCCGGTGCTGTTCTTCATCGCGCTGGTGATGGCCTTTGTCTATGTCGGCGACGGGCTGCGCGACGCCGCCGATCCCTATGGGGGCCACAAATGACCGCGCCCCTGCTTTCGGTCCGGGATCTCACGGTGCGCTTTCGCACCGACGAGGGCCTGATCACCGCGGTTGAAAACGTGTCTTTCGAGCTGAAGCCAGGCGAGGTTCTGGGCCTGGTGGGCGAAAGCGGCTCGGGCAAGTCGGTGACCGCCAAGGCGTTGATGCGGCTCAACCCGCGCAACACCCGGTACGGCGAAGACAGCGCGATCCGGCTGACGCCGCCGGGCGAAGACCCGATCGACGTGCTGGCGCTGAAGCGCGAGAAAGAGATGAAACGCGTGCGCGGCGGCGCCATCTCGATGATCTTTCAAGAGCCTATGGCCTCGTTTGCGCCGGCGATCACCATCGGCGATCAAATGGTCGAACAGCTGCGCATCCACACCAGCCTGACTCGGGCGCAGGCGCGCGAGCTGTCGATCGAGATGCTGGCCCGCACCGGTATTCCCCAGGCGGCACGGCGGTTTGACCAATACGCGTTCGAACTGTCAGGCGGGATGCGGCAACGGGCGATGATCGCCATGGCACTGTCGACCAAACCGCGCCTGCTGATCGCGGACGAGCCGACCACGGCGCTGGATGTCACCATCCAGGCACAGGTGATCGATCTGATGAAGGACCTGGTGCGTGAATTCGGCATGGGCATCCTGTTTATCACCCATGACCTGGGGGTGATCGCCCAGACCGCCGACCGGGTGGCGGTGATGTATCTGGGCCGGATCCTGGAAGCGGGGCCGGTGCGCTCGGTGATCCGCACGCCCGCCCATGCCTATACCCGTGGACTGATCAACGCGCTGCCCAAGCTGACGGATCTCGATGCGCCGCTGACCCCGATCCAAGGGGATATTCCCAGCCCGCTGGAACGGCCGGCGGGCTGTGTCTTTCACCCGCGCAACCCCGAGCTGGCGCCCGGCTCGCGCTATGAACGCGAGGTGCCGCCGTTGACCGAGGTGGGCCCGAACCATTTTGCCGCCTTGTTCCCCGAAGATGTCCGGAGGCCGTCATGACCCGCCCGCTGATCAAGGTGGACAACCTGTCGATCCATTTCGGACTGGGACGGCGGTTTTTCGGCCAGGCTCCGGTGCTGAAAGCGGTCGACCAGGTCAGCCTGCGCATCGAGAAGGGGGCGTTTTTCGGCCTGGTCGGTGAAAGCGGCTCGGGCAAGACCAGCCTGGGTCGCGCGCTGCTGCGGGCGGCGCCGGTCACCGCGGGTGCGATCACCTATGACGACGGCGCGGTCCGATATGATGTCGGGGGCCTACGCGGCTCCAAGCTGCGCGATTACCGCCGCTGCGCGCAGATGATCTTCCAGGATCCCTATGCCGCGCTCAGCCCGCGGATGACCGTGCGCGACATCATCGCCGAGCCTCTGGAAGTGATGAAGCTGACCCGGACGCGCGCGGAAACCGATGCCCGGGTTCGCGAGATCGCCGCCAAATGCCGGCTGAACCTGGAACATCTGCGCCGCTTCCCGCACGCCTTTTCCGGCGGCCAGCGCCAGCGCATCTCGATTGCACGGGCGCTGGTGTGCCGCCCGAAATTCGTCGTTGCCGATGAATCGGTCGCGGCGCTGGACGTGTCGATTCAGGCCGATATTCTGAACCTGCTGAAACGCCTGCAGCGCGATCTGGACCTGACCATCCTGTTCATCAGCCACGACCTGTCGGTGGTGGCGCATGTCTGCGATCATGTGGCGGTGATGTATCACGGCAAGATCATGGAACAGGCACCGACCCGGCAACTGTTTTCCAATCCCGGCCATGCCTATACCCGGTCGCTCCTGTCGGCGATTCCCTCCCTGGATCCGGATGTACCGCTGCGCGCGCAGGTCTATACCGGCGGGTGAGACTCGCCGAGCACGGCAGGGGGAAAGGGACCGGCATGACCGCGGGCAACGTTCTATTCATCACGCTTGACCAGATGCCCGCGCATGTCCTGTGGGGGCCGCTGTCGGCGCATTTGCCAACGCCCAATTTCGACCGGCTGGCCGCCTCGGGCGCCAGTTTTACCAACCATTTCACCGTCACGGTGCCCTGTGGCCCGGCGCGGGCCTCGTTGCTGACCGGGCTCTATGCGATGAACCACCGGGCGATCCGCAACGGCACCCCGCTGGCCCGCCACCATGCCACCATCGCCACCGAGGCGCGAAAGGCGGGTTATGAGCCGCTGTTGTTCGGCTATACCGACACGGTGCCGGACCCGGGCAACCGGGCGCCGGAGGATCCGGACCTGTCGCTGTATGAGGGCGTGGCGCCGGGGTTTCGCGAGATCACCGAGATGCGGATGGAAGCCGGGCTGGAATGGCCGGCCTACCTGAGGGCACAGGGCTATGACTTCGAACCGGCGCTGATGCAGCATTACATGCATGTTGCCCCGAAGGGCCGCGCCGCCCGGCCGACCGACCCGGCGCTGTACCGGGCCGAGCACAGCGACACCGCCTATCTGACCGACCGGGTGCTGCAAGCCCTGGAGGTGCGACGCCGGACACCCTGGTTCGCGCATGTCGCCTATATCCGCCCGCATCCGCCGCTGGTGGCGCCACCGCCCTATAACACGCTGGTCGACCCCGCCAGCCTGCCTGCCCCGGTGCAGGGCGCGCCTGATCACCCCTTTGTCGATGCCTGGTTTAGCGCCCCGTCCGAGCAGTTTCTCTATCTCGGCTATGACGGCAAGGGGCGCGAGATGGCGCCCGGCACGGCGGCCGAACTGCGCGCGGTCTATCTGGGGCTTGTGGCCGAACTGGACCATCACCTGGGCCGGCTGCTGGACTGGCTGGACTCGACCGGACAGGCGCAGCGCACGCTGGTGGTGCTCACGGTGGATCACGGCGAGATGCTGGGCGACAAGCAAATGTGGGGCAAATCCAGCGTATTCGACCCCGCCTTTCATGTCCCGCTGATCCTGCGCGCGCCGGGTTGCGGTGGCGGCACGCGGGTGGCGGCGCTGACCGAGTCGGTGGATGTGACGCCGACGGTGCTGGACTGGATCGGGCTGACTCCACCGCCGGCGATGGATGGACGCTCGTTGTTGCCGCTGGCCCGGGGAGAGCCGCCCGAGAACTGGCGCGATGCGGTGTTGATGGAGGCCGAGTTCGGCGAACCGTCCCGGCCGACGCGCTTCCAGACCGCGCTGGGTCTGGGCCCGGATCAGAGCGGCGTGGCGATCCTGCGTGAACCGGGGTGGAAATACGTGCATTTCGCCGGCGGCGTAGCCCCAATGCTGTTCGACCTGGCCTCTGATCCCAACGAGACGCGCGACCTGGCTGCCGATCCGGCCCATAGCGGGGAACGCACGCGGCTGGCGGGCAAGTTGTTGGACCGGATGATGGAACGGCGCGACCGGCGGCTGACCGGCTATTCCTTCGGGGTCTGAGGACGGACAGGCCATCAACCGAAACCGAAAAAAAGCGAAAGGTCACCTCTTCCGCCGGCCCGGGTTCAGTAGAAACTTTGCGGATCGATATCGACGCCCAGCCGCAGGTCACCCTTCAGTTTGAGCGGTGCGATCCAGCGGGCAATTGCCTGCTGGATCGGTGCGCCCTTGGCCGCCTTGACCAGCAGCCGCACCCGGTGGCGTCCGCGGATGCGGGCGATTGGCGCCGGGGCCGGGCCGAACACCTGCGCACCGATCTGGCGCAGCGGCGCGTCGTTGCGGGCCAGCGCGTTGCCCAGATCGAAGACCTGCGCCGCGTCCGGCCCCGACAAGATGATGCCGGCCAGCCGCCCGAAAGGCGGCACGCCCGCCGCCTCGCGCTCGCGTGCCTCGGCCTGCCAGAACCCCTGTTCGTCACCGGACAGGATTGCCCGGATCACCGGATGGTCGGGCTGATAGGTTTGCAGCAACGCCTCGCCCGGCTTTTCGGCCCGCCCGGCGCGGCCCGCCACCTGTCGCATCAGCTGAAAGGTCCGCTCGGCCGCGCGCAGGTCCGAGCCCTGCAGGCCAAGATCGGCATCGATCACCCCGACCAATGTGAGCAGCGGAAAATTATGCCCCTTGGCAACCAGTTGCGTGCCGATGATGATGTCGGCGCCGCCTTCGCCGATCTCCGCAATGGCGGCCTTCAGCGCCCGCGCCGAGCCGAACAGATCGGAACTCAGCACCGCGATCCGCGCCTCGGGGAACAGTGCCGCCGCCTCTTCCGACAGGCGTTCCACCCCCGGCCCGACCGGCGCCAGCTTGTCCTCGGCACCGCAGGAGGGGCAGACCGACGGGATCGGTTGCGTCTCGCCGCATTGGTGGCAGACCAGACGCTGCAGGAACCGGTGCTCGACCATGCGGGCGTCGCAATGGCTGCAGCCGATCTGCTGGCCGCAGGCCCGGCACAGCGTCACCGGGGCATAGCCGCGCCGGTTCAGGAACAGAAGCGCCTGTTCGCCCTTGGCCAGGCGGTCTTCGACCGCGGCTTTCAGCCGGGGCGAGATCCAGCGCGACGCCGCCAGCTTTTGCTCGCGCATGTCGATGGTGCGCATCGCCGGCATCACTGCCGCGCCGAACCGGGCGGTCAGGTCCAGCCGGGTATATTTCCCGGCCTCGGCATTGGCCCAGCTTTCCAGCGAGGGCGTCGCACTGGCCAGCACCACCTGCGCCCCCAGGATCGAGGCGCGCAGCACCGCCATATCGCGGGCATTGTACAGCACCCCGTCTTCCTGCTTGTACGAGGTGTCATGTTCCTCATCCACCACCACCAGCCCCAGGTCGCGAAACGGCAGGAACAGCGCCGATCGGGCGCCGACGACGAATTGCGCCTCGCCCTGTCCGACCATGCGCCAGATGCGGCGGCGCTCGGTCATGGTGACGCCGGAATGCCATTCGGCCGGGCGCGCGCCGAAGCGGTCCTGCACGCGGGTCAGGAATTCGGCGGTCAGCGCGATCTCGGGAAGCAGCACCAGTGCCTGCCGCCCGCGCCGGAAGGTTTCCGCCACCGCCTCCAGATACACCTCGGTCTTGCCCGAGCCGGTGACGCCTTTCAGCAGCGTGGTGCCATAGCGCCCGCCGCGTACCGCCTGGGCCAACGCGGCGGCGGCAGTTTCCTGATCCTCGGTCAGCGCCTTGCCGGGCCGGTCGGGATCCAGCCGCGGAAAGGGCAGATCGCGGGGGCTGTCCTCTTCCGCGACCGCGCCGGATTTCACCAGCCCCTTGATCACCGAAGAGGTCACCCCTGCGGCATCGGCCAGTTCCTTCAGCGTGAAGGCCAACCCGCCGTATTCGTCCAGCACCGCCAGCACCCGCTGCCGGGCATCGGTCATCCGGTCCGGTACGCCGCTGCCCAGCCGGTAGATTCGGCGCATCGAGGGCGGGTCGCCCAGCCCCGGTGCACGGGTCGCCAGCCGCAGCATCGCCGGCATCGGCGTCAGCGTGTAATCGGCGGCCCGGCGCAGGAATTCGCGCAGCTCATCGCGCATCGGCGCGGCGTCCAGCACCCGGATGATGCTGCGCACGCGGGAGATGTCGAAATCGCCCTGCCCCGGCCCCCAGACCACGCCCAGCACCCGGCGCGGGCCCAGCGGCACCTCGACAAAGGCGCCCAGATGGCAGCCGCCTTCCGGCGCCTTGTAATCCAGCGCACGGTCCAGCGGCTGGGTGGTCATCACCGCCACCAGCGCGCCTTCGTCGAAGAAACTGATATCCGCCACTGAACGCCCTCGCGCTGCCTGCGCAGGCCCATGTGGTAAAGCCTGCCGCAGGGAAGTCCAACCCGCCAAATCGGTGGATCCGGCAGCGGATGGTCCGCGAAGTGACGCATCGGCAGGCAGGATGCGATTGCAAGTGTGACACCCCGGCCATTGTTCCGCCGATGCCCCCCGCCGGCGGGACAGGAACGTTGACCGCGACCCCCGCGCCCGGCTAGACCTTTGGCCAAAGTCGGGCGGCACAGCGTGACACGACCCGAATTATAACAAGACGAGGCAGACATGAGCGGCAACGCCAAGATCGACGACAGTACCCGTGCGCGTATCATTTCGGCGCCCGAAGCCATTCTGGACGACAAGGACGTGATGCGCGCCCTGATCGCCGCGAATGAAAAATCCATGGGCGGCAATATCATCGATCTGCGCGGCATCGCGATGGAACGGCTGGAGGCGCGGCTGGACCGGCTGGAAGACACCCATCGCAGCGTGATCGCCGCGGCTTATGACAATCTGGCCGGCACCAACCAGGTGCACCGCGCCATCCTGCGGATGCTCGACCCGGTCGAATTCGAAGCCTTCCTGCGCAACCTCGGCGGCGAAGTGTCCGAGATCCTGCAGGTGGACCGGATCACGCTGGTGCTGGAATCGGTGCAGAACGACGATGACCCGGCAGTGCAAAAGCTGGGCTCGGTCCTGACCGTGGCGCGGCCGGGCTTCATCGACAGCTATCTGATCGGCCAGCGCAACGGCCAGCCGCGCCAGGTGACGCTGCGCCAGGTGCATGACGCCTCGGCGATGGTCTATGGCCCGGCGGCGGATTGGATTCGCTCGGAAGCCTGCCTGAAGCTGGATTTCGGCAAAAGCCGCCTGCCGGGGATGCTGGCGCTGGGAGCCGAGGATCCGCATCATTTCTCGCCGCAGCAGGGCACCGACCTGCTGGCCTTCTTTGCCGGGGTGTTCGAGCGCACGATGCGGCACTGGCTGTCGTGACCCCGATCTCGCCCGCCTGCCGCGACGCGCTGGCCCGCTGGCTGGACACGCGGCGCGCGCTGGCCGGGGCGGCCGAGAACACCATCACCGCCTATCAGGGCGACGTCGCCGATTTCCTGGGCTTCATGAGCCTGCATCATGGCGCGCCGCAGGGGCTGGGCGCACTGGAACGGATCGGCGTGGCCGACATGCGCGCCTGGATGGCGCATCTGCGCAAGGATGGCATCGCGCCCCGGTCGCTGTCGCGCAAACTTTCCGCGGTCAAGAGTTTCTACCGCTGGCTGGCCGAGCGCGAGGGGTTCGAACCCACCGCCGTCTTGTCCACCCGCGCGCCGAAGTTCCAGCGCAAGCTGCCGCGCCCGCTGGCCGAAGACGCCGCGAAGGCGATGATCGACACCGTCGAGCTACAGTCCCAGACCCCCTGGGTGGCGGCGCGGGACGCGGCGGTGGTGACGCTGCTTTATGGCTGCGGCCTGCGGATTTCCGAGGCGCTGGGGCTGACCGGCAGCGATGTACCTCTACCGGCAACGCTGCGCATCACCGGCAAGGGTGGCAAGGAACGGGTGGTGCCGGTGATCGCCGCCGCGCGCGACGCGGTGGCGGCCTATATCCGCCTGTGCCCCTATTCCCCGGCCGCCGACGCGCCGCTGTTCCGTGGGGTGCGCGGCGGCGCGCTGTCGCCGCGGATGATCCAGGGCGTGATGGCACGGGCGCGGATGCAGCTGGGCCTGCCGGCCACCGCGACGCCGCATGCGATGCGCCATTCCTTCGCCACCCATCTGCTGGCCGCCGGCGGCGATCTGCGGGCGATCCAGGAATTGCTGGGCCATGCCTCGCTGTCGACCACGCAGGCCTATACCAGCGTCGACACCGCACGGCTGATGGAAGTCTACGACCGGACCCACCCGCGCGCCTGAGCCCGCTCAGACCAGCGCCGGGGCCTCGCCATCGCCTTCCAGGTCAAGCGCAAGGGGCAGCGGGGCGGCCACCACGCACAGCGCCGCCACGTCCTGCCCGCGATCCTGGCGCAGCACGGTTTCGGTGATCTGCAGCCCGGCAAAACCGGCATCGCGCATCAGGCCCTGCACGTAGTCGCGCGAATGGGCAAAGCGGCAGCTGTCACGCAGCTGGACCGGGGCGCTGCCCAGTTCCACGGTGAAGGCCAGCCGCCCCTGCGGGCCGAGCGAGGCGGCGCACCAGCCGATGATCCGCTCCAGCGCACCGAGATACATGAACACATCGACGGCGACGATCAGGTCATAGCGGTCGGTGCTGCGTTCAAGTTCGCCGATGTCGCGCTTTTCCAGCAGGTCGTACAGCCCCTTGGCCTGGCCTTCCGCCAGCATCCCGGCCGAGATGTCATACCCGCCCAGCCAACCGCAATAAGGGCGCAGCACCGTGCCGGCCAGGCCGGTGCCGCAGCCCAGGTCAAGCGCGCGCGCGGCCTGTCGGAAACCCGATTGCACCAGCGCCTGCCATAAAACCTCGGGTCCGCGATAGTTCAGCTTGTCGACCAGCGAGGTTTCGAACCGGGGCGCATATTGATCGAACAGCAGTTCGACGAAGGCCGCCGGCATCGTCTCGGCCAGCGGCGCGCCCAGCAACAGGTCGCGCTTCAGGCCCGCGCCCAGCCGGTCGCTCGGGTCGGCCCCGGCCGCGC